>JAHFAO010000182.1 GCA_023250515.1 Deltaproteobacteria bacterium
GATCCGAGGGCGGCGAGCCATGCGAATCCCAATATCACCGCCCATCAAAGATCGTCAATAAAGAAAGGTCTGACCCTAATGTGGCCCCATGTCAAGGGCTAGCAACGCGACAAAACCACCCCAAAAAGATGAATTATGACGCATGGTTGAACACCCTAAAAAATAATGATACAGCCAGACACAATGGCGAAGTGTCGCGTCACAGTGGATACCGGCGCAACGTTTTCGGATTTCGTCTTTTTTAACGAAGAGACGGGCGACATTACAATCACGTGACCGCGATATGCCGCATTTGACAAGCCAGGACGGTCAATATAATCTTGACGTTGATAAGGAGAAAGAAACATGGCCAAACGTCTTCCCATCGACGATACGTCGGCTCAGGTGAAGGACTTTCTTAAACGCCTCGATCTGGAAAAAGAGGAATACGTCTTAGAGATGGCCGGCAAACCCTTGGTTGGGGTTGTCCCGGCATGGCAGGTTGAGAAGCTCTCCCAAAAGCGAGCAGAGGTCCTCGCTCTTCTTGACCAGAGCTGGGAACGAAACCGCACGGTCAATGAAAATGAGGTCCGTCAAGTCGTGAGCGATGCAATTAAGGAGGTTCGCAGAGGAAAAACCCAGAGCGGGCTATGAGAGCCGTTCTGGACACCAATGTCGTTGTAAGCGGAGTCATTAAGAAAGAGGGGCCTTCCGGCCAAATCCTGCGTCTTTTCCTTCAAGAAAGAAAATTCACCGCCGTAACTTCCCTAGAGATCTTAGCCGAGATCCGTGCAGTGCTTCGCCGGGAGAAAATCCGGAAGTATCACGCATGGACGGATGAACAAATCGACGTCTTTGTGGCCTTCCTCTACGCTCAAAGCGTAGTCACTGAAGGAAACCTGACCGTTAACGTCATCACAACAGACTCCCAGGACAACAAGTTTCTCGCCTGCGCACAAGAAGGAAGCGCTGACTACCTCGTAACGGGTGATGATGACCTCCTGCAGGTCAAAAGCTACGAGGGCGCTCTTATCATTCCCCCCGCCACTTTTCTTGCCCTCTTAAAGTCGGCTTGATTTTTCCAGCAAAGCCAAGGGTCACCGACTCTTGGTTGAAGCTCCTCTGGAATAGTGCTACAGCCAATCACGATGGCTAAATATCGCGTCACGGTCGACACTGGCGGAACTTTTTCAGACTTCGTCTTCTTTAACGAGGAGACAGGCAAGATCACCATCGCCAAAGTCCCCTCGACACCCAAAGAGCCTTTTCAGGCAGTCCTCAACGGCATTAGAGAACTTCTCGACCAGGGAGTCGCGCCAAAAGACATCTCCTTTTTTTCCCACGGCACGACTGTAGGGACAAACACCCTCCTGGAAGAGAAAGGGGCCAGAACCGGCCTACTAGTGACCGAAGGCTTCCGCGGCATCTACGAGGTGATGGAACAAAGCCGCGGCTATGGTCCTGTCACCTATGATCTCTTTTTCGAAAAACCCAAGCTTCTCGCCGCGCCCTATGATACCGAGGAGATACCGGAACGCGTCGATTTTCGCGGAGAGGTTTTAAAACCCATCGACGCCGAGTCCTCTCTCCAGGCCATTCGAAGCCTGAAGAAGAAAAAAGTCGAATCCGTTGCAGTCTGCTTCCTCTTTTCCTTTCTTAACCCGGATCATGAACTCAAGATCAAAGAGATCGTCGAGAAAGAGTTTCCGGAGGTGAGCCTCTCTCTTTCTTGTGAAATCCTGCCGCAAATCCGCGAGTTTTACCGCATGAGCACCACTGTGATTAACGCCTACATCTCCCCTGTGGTCAGCCGTTACCTCGGCCGCCTCGAAGGGAGACTGAGGGAGATGGGGGTCGTTACGCCGAAGCTTTACATCATGCAGTCGAACGGCGGGGTATCTACATTTCAAAGCGCCGGCAAAAAACCTGTGGCAACGGTTCTTTCCGGGCCGGCCGGAGGGGTCATTGCCTCCCTGGGGATCAGCCAAAGGGCAGGAATAAAAAACATCATCACCTTCGACATGGGGGGAACAAGTTGCGATGTCGCATTGATCCATGATGGAACGCCGGTCATAACGACCCAGGGGAGAATCAACCAGCGCCCCATCAGCCTTCCCATGCTCGACATCCATACGGTCAGCGCCGGCGGCGGGACCATCGCGCGAATCGATGCTGTGGGTGGTCTCCAGGTTGGGCCGGACAGTGCCGGGGCTGATCCCGGCCCCATCTGCTATGACCATGGCGGCGAAGAGGCGACCATTACCGACGCAAACTTAGTCCTGGGAGTATTAAACCCAGACAAATTCCTTGGCGGACGTATGAAACTCAATAAGACCAAGGCGGAGAGGCTGCTGGAAGAAAAGATCGCCCGTCCCCTGGGCTTAAACCTATTGGAAGCCACGGACGGAATCTTGAAAATCATCAATGTAAAAATGGAGGAGGCCATCAAGGCCGTCTCCTCCCAGAGAGGCTATGATATCCGCGACTTTACCCTGATCGCCTTCGGCGGGGGCGGACCCATGCATGCGGGGAGGATTGCCTTGGACTTAGGCATCCCCTCGCTCCTCATCCCCTTTACTCCCGGCGTCACCTCAGCACTGGGCCTCCTGATGTCGGACGTTAAGCACGACTACGTCCGCTCAAAACTTGCCCCGCTAAAAGAGCTTGACCTTGAGGAGATCAATTACCTCTTTTCCCAACTCGTGGCACAGGCAAGAAGCGATCTGCGTGCCGAGGGGTTCAACGATAACGAAATGGCACTGCACGCCTTTCTCGATTTGCGCTATGCGGGCCAAGGGTATGAACTGACCGTGCCTTCACCCATTCCTCCCCTGACAGCGCCGGATCTGGATCTCATGCGGCAAAGATTCGACAGCCAGCACGAGCAGGCCCACGGCCACAAAGCTGAGTCAGAGCCTGTGGAACTCGTAAGCCTGCGTCTCGTCTCGGTAGGGATGGTGCCTCAGGCCAAGCTCTCACCTGTGACGGCCACAGGCAAGAAGGTTGAGGCGGCTCGAACGGGAGAGAGAAAGATCTTTTTTGGCAAGGAACATGGGATGCTGAATTGCCAGATTTACAGTAGAGAGCTCCTGGACCCGGATCATAGGATAGTTGGACCGGCAGTGATCGAACAGATGGATACGACGACAGTGATCCATCCCGAACAGAAAGCGACGGTGGATAGTTATCGGAATTTGATTGTGAGAGAGAAAAAGTGACTAGGAGACCCTTGTCCCAAAGGGAGAAAGTGGGGAGAGGTAGGCCCCCTCGACAGTATCATATGAGCCAAATTGATCCCATAACTTTGCAAGTGATTCAGGCGCGTCTGGCCGGGATCGTCCAGGAGATGCAAAATTCTCTTTTCCGCACCGGCTTTTCCACCATCATCCGCGAGTCCCAAGACGCAAGCTGCGCCATCTTAGACTGCCAAGGAGAAGTAGTGGCCCAGCATGTCGTGCTGCCGCTTCACATGGGGGCCTTCCCCGCCTGTGCCAAGGGTGTGCTTAGAACCTATTCATCCTCCGAGATTCACGAAGGGGATGCCTTCATCACCAATCATCCCTATCTGGGCGGAAGTCCCCATGCCCCGGACATGGCAGTGCTGACGCCGATCTTTTTTCACGGCGAGTGGGTCGGCTTCGCGGCAAACTTGGCCCACAAAAGCGACATCGGCGGGCCGGTGCCTGGGAGCTGTTGGAGCCAAGCCCGAGAGATTTTTCAGGAAGGACTTCATCTCCCACCGATTAAGTATATACATCGCTTCCAGCCAAACCGGGATATCGAAACGATCATCGGGGCGAACAGCCGCACCCCGGAGCTGGTCGTCGGTGATATGCGAGGACAGGTAGGAGCGGATCGCTTGGGGGAGAGGCGTTTTCAGGAAATGATGGAGAGATACGGCAAGGAGACGGTTCTTGGTTCCTACCAACTTCTCTTTGCCCTAACCGAAGCAAAGGTAAGAAGCGAAATCGCCTCCTGGCCGAATGGGAGTGGTGAAGGTGAGAGATTTATTGACAGTGACGGCATTGAGCTTGA
This sequence comes from Deltaproteobacteria bacterium, assembly GCA_023250515.1. Lineage (GTDB taxonomy): Bacteria > Desulfobacterota > Binatia > UBA9968 > UBA9968 > JAHFAO01. Next base: position 4,015 of record JAHFAO010000182.1, read on the forward strand.
CAAGCCGGTACGTATCCATGTGAGGATCGAAAAAAACGAAGACCGTGTGCTTTTTGACTTCACAGGCTGCGCCAACCAGACCAAGGGACCAGCCAACATCCGCCCCACCGTGGTCCGGGCTGCCTGCTCCTACTGCCTCACCTCCCTTGTTGATCCTGCCCTGGCTATTAACTACGGCTTGGCTCGGGTCATTGAGATGAGATTTAATGAAGGGAGTGTGGTCAATCCCCATTTTCCCGCCCCGGTCAACACCTATAATCCTACGGTCCACGCGCTGGTGGAGGCGCTTTTGGAGGCCTTCAGCCACCTCACTCCCTACAAAAAGGTCGCCGATGGCTGCAGCAGCCGCTCGATCATTGTCGGCGGACGCAGCAATAAGACGGGAAGGGGCTATGTCCAGTATGAGATCTTTGGCGGCGGATCTGGCGCCCGAACCGGCAAAGACGGCGTCTCCGGCACCAATGTCAACCAATCCAATGCGAGAATCGCCCCTGTGGAGATCATCGAGTCCGAATTCTCCACGCGCCTCCACCGCTTCGAATTGATACCCGACTCCGGCGGCGCAGGGAAATTCCGCGGTGGACTAGGTTTCGTACGGGAATACGAGTTCCTTGACCAGGAAGCGCGCTTCTCACTCCGCTCCACCAAGCACTCTGTAGCCCCCAAGGGGATCGAGGGAGGGCTCCCCGGGAAAACAGGATGGTGCGGGCTAAATCCAAAAACGGAAAAAGAGAAAATCCTTCCCTCGCGCTATTCTGATCTGACGCTTAATCCCGGAGACGTCGTTTGCTTGGAGACCCCGGGGGGAGGAGGAATGGGAAATCCCCTGGAAAGGGATCCCATGATGGTCCTAAGGGACGTCCGGAACGGGTACGTCTCTAGAGAAAAGGCGGAGCAACTTTACGGTGTCGTTATCGAGAGGAGCGGCGATGAGTTTCTCATGAATGAGTCCCTGACTCGACAGATTCGGAAGAGGGCAGCTTTATCATGTTAAGGAAACTCTTGCGCGCGAAAGGGCCTGCCAACAATGCTAAATGGTTACTTCAAAGGGGACCCCTGTCCCCTGCGCCAAAGGAGAAAGGGGAGAAGTAGACCCCCTCGACACTACCGTATGACTCAAATTGATCCCATAACCATGCAGGTGATTCAGGCGCGCCTGGATGGGATTGTCCAGGAGATGCAAAACTCCCTCTTCCGCACCGGCTTCTCCACCATTATCCGCGAGTCCCACGACGCAAGCTGTGCACTCTTGAACCGCCAAGGAGAAGTAGTGGCCCAGCATGTCGTGCTGCCGCTTCACATGGGGGCCTTCCCCGCCTGTGCCGAAGGGGTGTTAAGGAACTACCCGGCCTCCGAGATTCACGAAGGGGACGCCTTCATCACCAATCATCCCTATCTGGGTGGCAGTCCCCATGCCCCGGACATGGCGGTGCTGACGCCGATCTTTTACCACGGCGAGTGGGTCGGCTTTTGCGCCAGCATGGCCCATAAAAGCGATATTGGTGGGACTGTTCCCGGAAGCGGCTCAGGACAGGCCCGCGAGATCTTTCAAGAGGGCCTTCATCTGCCCCCGGTAAAGTATGTCTCGCAGCTACGGCCCGTCAAAGAGATCGAGGAGATCATTACTGCCAACAGCCGGACGCCGGAGCTAGTCATTGGTGATATCCGCGGACAGGTAGGAGCTGCCCGCCTCGGAGAAAAGAGGGTCTTCGAGCTGATGGAGAGATACCAAATGAAGACGGTCCTCGAGGCGACCGAGAGGCTTTCTACATACACGGAGCAAAGGCTGCGCAAAGCTATCGCCTCTTGGCCTGAAGGGCGTTTCGAGGGAGAGGGACTAGTTGACCACGACGGCATTGATCTCGATCGTCCAATCCTAATCCATGTCGCCGTCGAGAAACATGGAGACCAAATCCACTTTGATTTTAGTCATTGCAGCGATGAGACTAAGGGGCCAGCGAACATCCGCCCCCCCTTGGTCCGCGCATGCTGCTATTACTGCCTTGTCTGCTTGGTGGATCCCTTTCTGCCGATCAACCAAGGATTGTCCCGGGTCGTCGATACCACGTTCCGCGAAGGGTCTGTTGTCTGTCCCCGCTTTCCGGCGGCAGTGAACACCTACATGCCAACCGCCCTCGTGGTTGCAGAGACCATCCTCCAGGCGCTAGGCCAAATCGGGCCGGAAAAGAAAATCGCGGGAGGTTCGGGAAGCGCCGCCATCGCGCTTGGGGGACGGGGAGCAAGCGGAGGGAAGGGCTATGTCCAATACGAGATCTTGGCTGGGGGTACCGGAGCCCGATGGGGCCGAGACGGAGCCTCCGCCACCGCCTTCCATCTAAGCAATGGCAAGATGGCCTCAGTGGAGATCATCGAGTCGGAATTTCCCACACGGGTGGAGGGGTTCGAGCTCATACCCGATTCGGGTGGAGCGGGAAGCTGGCGCGGCGGGCTTGGTTTTGTCCGGGATTACCGGATTCTCCAAGATGAGGCCCGCTTCTCGTTGCGCACGGACAAACATCTGATTGACCCCTGGGGCAGTGAGTCAGGAATGCACGGAGCCAAAGGGTCCTGCATCATCAATCCCGGCTTAAAAGAGGAGAAGCGACTTCCATCACGCTTCGGTGATTACATGCTGAAAAGGGGAGACCTCCTCCGTTTGCAGAGACCAGGAGGGGGCGGGATGGGCAACCCTTTGAAGCGCGACCCCCAAAAGGTCTTGGAGGATGTGCGCCAGCGCTATGTCTCGATGGAGAGGGCAAGGTTAGATTATGGGGTAGCCTTGCAACGGGCGGATGGCGATCTTACCGTGGATCAAGCCGGAACCCAAAGGCTCCGCAGCCATAGA
>JAHFAO010000314.1 GCA_023250515.1 Deltaproteobacteria bacterium
CTCATCTGGAGAGGCATTCGGAATAGGCCACTAACATCCGCCGGGCTCTGGGCCGGAGCCTTCGTCTCCACTGCTTTGACGGCACTGGCAGGAGGAACCTATCATGGCTTCGGCCCGTTCTTAGACACAGAAAAACAAGATTTTCTCTGGAAGGTCACCGTCCATCTGGCGGGAGTCTTGTCCCTGCTCATGCTGTCGGGCAGCCTCATGGCTACCGTCAGAGGCTCTTTGAGACGCGGTTTACTTCTCCTGGCACTTCTAAAGTTTCTGGCCTATTCCATCTGGATGCTGGGGCACGAAGATTTTCGATATGTCATCTACGACTACCTGCCAGCCATGGCAGGGGTTCTGATTCTCCATGGTTACAGAGCCTATAAAGAGAAAGACAAGAACGCTGGATGGATGGTGGGAGGAATTCTGGTCTCCTTCTTAGCCGCCTTTATCCAACAAAGTGGACTGTCGATGCATAAGAACTTCAATCATAACGATCTGTATCATGTCATTCAAATCGGCGCAACCTACCTGCTTTATAGGGGCGCCCGGCAGTTGGAAGATAGAAAGACCTGAAATGGGCACTTTCAACAGGAAGTAACTACTTTAGATTATGCACCAGTAGGCGGGATTCCCCTCACCCCCAGCCCCATTCGTGTTAAGCAAAGAAGAGCTGAAATGGGCCAAGATGGTCTCCAGATCAGGAAGAGATGGATTTTTCCTAGTGCCATGGAGAAGCCCCCCTTTCATTTTATTTTTAGGATGAGGCAGCGAAGAAAATGCTGGACAAATTTCACCCGTTATGCCAGAGTAGGAGTGGTATTGTCGATGCCTACTCAGCCTGCCAAACGTGCCCGTAAAGCTCAGCGCCCTCAGTCGCGTCAGCCAGAGCTGGCGGTTTCGAAAGAAGCTCGCGCCTGGATCGAGAAAATCCTGTCGGTCTTTTCCAAAAGGAACGTCCAGCGCTGGGCACGTCAGACGGGCTTTGTCAAACGCTCTAAGCAGCTAAAGTCTTTTGACTTTTTGATCATGATGGTGTTTACCCAAATGGCGAGCCTGGCTCCTTCCTTGGAAGCCATGGCGGCTTACCTCGACCATCAGATCAGTCGCGTGGCTTTGCATTACCGCTTCAGCCGAGAAGCCAGTGAGTTTCTCTGGGCTTGCCTGGAGTGGATCATGCAGCAGAGCCAACAGATCCAGTTGATGTTGCAAACGGACCTGCTGAAACCTTTCCCTCGCGTCTTGATTCATGACAGTAGCAGCTGGGATCTTCCCCCCGCGTTGCAGACAGCCTTTGCCGGTTCGGGCGGCAGTGCCTCGCCCGCCAATTGTAAAATCCATTTGACCTATGAATTGAAGCGCGGCCTGTTACAAAAGCTGCAACTGACGGCCGGCAAAACCCCCGATCAAGCCTTTCGACCTGAATTGGTAGATCAAGTCCAGGCCCAGGACTTGGTCATTACGGACCTGGGCTTTTTTTCATTGCTCTTTTTTGCGGCTTTGATCCAAAAGCAAGCTTATTTTGTTTCTCGCTTTCTGATCGGCACCCAATTGTGGACCGCCGACACCCTGAAACCGTTCTCCCTCGACCGGGTTCTGAAAAAAGCCACGGGTGATGCCTACCAGCAGCTGGTCCTGATGGGAACCGACGCTCGCCTGCCTTGCCGACTGATTGGCTTGCGAGTCCCGCAAGACATTGCTCAACAGCGGCGGCGGCAACTGAGAAAGGCCGCTAAAAAGAAGGGCCGGACTCCCAGCCAACGGCATTTGGATTTGTGCGCTTGGACCTTGTTGGTGACCAATGCGCCCGATGCCCTCTTACCGGCCCCAAAAGTCCGCACCTTTTACCGTCTCCGCTGGCAAATCGAATTGATCTTTAAACAATTCAAATCCATTCTCCGCATTCATCACTGTCGGACCACTAAAAAGTATCGCATGCTGTGTGAGCTCTACGGCAAATTGATAGCCGCCGTCATCGTCCACTCCCTGCATGGTCAGGTCAACGCTGAACTGTGGAACCGTCAGCATCAACAACTCAGCTTCGACAAGTTCTGGAAACGCTTTCAAGAACGAGCCCTCACCTATTTCCAAGCGAGTCTGATCTCCCTCAACCACTTCCTCCGCAGCTTCCTCCGAGAACTGCCCAAGCTGCTGAAAGCCTGTCTGAAATGCCGCCAGCCTTCGCGGCTGACCTCCCTGCAGCAGTTGGAGACGGTTGAACATTTAAACTTTGAAGCCTTTCCCATATGAAAATCACTATTCTCACCTTAACACCGATGCCCCCTCACCCCCTTCCCCTCTCCCCCAAACAGGGGCGAGGGGAGAGTACTTCCTTTTTGATACCTGCCCTCTCCCCTGGGGAGAGGGTGGCCGAAGGTCGGGTGAGGGGGCAACCAGCAACAGAGACGCAA
>JAHFAO010000045.1 GCA_023250515.1 Deltaproteobacteria bacterium
GAGTTGACATAACGCTACCTTATCGGATACTCTCTCCCCAAAAATAGGGGTCTGAGGCTGGTTCGCTCTTTCCGCCAGGCCCTTTCGGCTCTTAAAGCCATGTTGGCAGGCGATTGTTGGGGGAATTCTGGAGTTCTCCCCGGCTCACCCCTTAATAAGGAAATTCTTATTATTTCTGAGTAGCGCCAACGCCCCAACACGGCGCAAGACAACCTAAAGGTGGAGCACCTGAGGAAAAAAGAGACTTTCTATGTCTGGCCTCTGGTCTAAAATCCCCTGCTGGATTTGATATCCTATGAGGGTCTCCAAAGATCTGCGGGCGCAACCCTTTTTTAAGCTGTAAGAAAAATCCTCGCCCATCACCTCTCTCTCCCAAGCCGCCTCTTTCTTCTCGTTCTCATCGCGATAGCGGTCCGCCATGGACAGCGATTCACGAAAGGCGTTGAGCACGCTTTCAACGATCCAGGGATGGGCTTCTGCAATTTCTTCCCGCAAGACCAACGTATGATTGATAGGCAGGGCTCCCGTCTGCTGAAAGTAGTCCACCTCGGCCTCACGGAAGTTGGGGATTAGACGGCGCAGCTTTGGGTTAGAGGCGAGAACTTCGTAGGGCTCGAGAAGAGCGTCAATTTCTCCCCGTTCGACCAACTCCACAGCATGCTCGCGTCTATGGGGCGGAGGGATCAAATGGACGCGGACATTCGCAGGCGGAGGCCGCAGCGCTTCCTCTCCGATGTCCGGTTCCGTAACATACCATTCAACCTCCTCCGGCCTGACCCCGTACTGGTTCTGCAGAATTCCTTTTAGCCAAACAGGTGTGGTGGCGTTGTAGCGGTGCACGGTAGCTTTCTTGCCGGACAGCTCAGAGGGGCCTTGAAGAGGCGAGTCGATACGACAAAACATACACCGATGACGGAACCGGCGCGAAGGAAAAACCGGCAAGGCCCGTAGCGGTAATCCTCTCAGCCGGGCCAAGATAAAAGATGAGAGGGATAGCTCACCCCCATCCATCCTTCCCGCAATAATCTCGCGGTGTCGGGCCCCGACATTGTCGTAACCTTCGCCGAAGCGGGATTGAAGATGGAGTTCTACCCCCTTCGGTTGCACCGAACCATCGAACAAGGCGCGAGCGTTAGTGACAACGCTAAGTCCCAGAGTGAGTGATAGAGGTGAAGCCATAAATTAAAGTGCCGCGCTATGCTCCATTTCGGAGATGATCTCTCTTACCGCGCTCAGTGGGTCTTTCGCCTCCATAATGGGCCGTCCCACTACGATGTAGTCAACCCCACCACGGACTGCCTCCTCGGGTGTCATCACTCTTCTCTGATCGTTACGCTTTCCCTTTTGGGGTCGGATCCCTGGGGAGACGATAATAAAGCGACGACCACAGGCGTCGCGAATTCCAGCTACCTCATGCGGTGAAGCCACAACCCCGTCCATACCCGCCTCTTGGCTCAAGAGAGCCAGCCGGACCACCTGATCGGCTACCTCTCCATCGACACCCACTTTTTCAAGGTCGCTTTTGCTCAGGCTAGTCAAAACGGTCACCGCCAACATAATGGGTCTCTTAAGATTCTCCTGGCGACAGACTCGGCGCACCTCTCTGACAGTTTGGCGCATCATCTCCAGACTCCCGGAGGCGTGAACGTTGAACATCTTCACCCCCAAACGGGTCGCCTCGACTGCTGCTTTCGCTACGGTGGTGGGGATATCGTGAAATTTGAGATCGAGGAAAACTTCGCCACCCAGTTCTTGTATCAGTTTAACCGCTGGAGGCCCAGCGTGGGTGAAAAGCTGCTTCCCGACCTTGAACATCCCCACCTCCCCCGCAAGGAGCCGGACAACCACCTTCACTCTTTCTAAATCATCCACATCAAGAGCCAGAATCAACCGCTCTCGCATGGAAGTGGGGGAGCGAACCAGCTGCAAACTCGATGGCATTTTTTAGACTCTGAGTGCCTCTGTAACAGACGCCGTTATTTTTTTATCAGCCTCGCCAACCGGAATCTCCTCAGTCCTCCCCTCGCGCCGCCAGCGCAGCTCCACACAACCCTTCTCCAACCCCTTAGCGCCCACCGTTACCCGCAAGGGGATCCCAATGAGGTCAGCATCCTTGAACTTGACCCCTGGGCGCTCATCCCGATCATCCACGAGAACCTCGATTTCCCGCTTGGAAAGCTCCTTGTAGAGCTTGTCGGTTACTTCCTTGATAGCCTCTTCCTTGTAATTGATCGGAAGGAGGTGCACATGGAAAGGAGCGATGGAAAAAGGCCAAATAATTCCGTTGCTATCGTGATTTTGCTCGATGGCCGCGGCCAGAAGGCGGCTGATGCCGATGCCGTAACAGCCCATTTCAATCGGTCGCTCGCGACCGTCGGCATCGAGGTAGGTTGCGCCCATGGACTCACTGTACTTTTTCCCCAGATAGAATACCTGTCCTACCTCTATCCCCCGGTGGCACTCGAGAGAACCCCGATCACATCGAGGACAGAGGTCCCCTACCTTCGCCATCCTGAGGTCAGCAAAGGCGGAGGGCGTGAAATCCCGCTCTTGATCGACCTCCACAAAGTGGAAATTCGCCTCATTGGCGCCTGTCACCGCCTCGCGCATCCCCTGGATAGCCTGATCCGCCACTACCCTGATTCCAAGGCCAATCGGCCCCAAAAACCCTTGGGCAACATGCGTGGCCTTTTCCACCTCGACTTGCTCCGCCAAGACCAGCTCCTGACAATCCAAGACAGATCTAACTTTTAATTCATTGATCTCATGATCCCCGCGCACTAAAACAGCCACCAAGTCTGCGTGGTCCACCTTGTAGACTAGTGTCTTAATAAATTTCTCCGGAGGCAGAGATAGAAAATCAGCCACCTCAGCCACACTTTTCTTCCCCGGGGTAGCCACTTTTGCTAAGGGTGGCGAGTTCTCCTTCAGGTTGCGGCCCAGAAGTCTCTGAGCCCTGACCTCCGCCTTCAGGACATTGGCTGCATAGTCGCAGCTATTGCAGCTCACCAGCGCATCCTCTCCCGAATCAGCCAGCACCTGAAATTCATGGGAGAGGGTCCCACCTATGGCGCCTGTGTCCGCCTCCACCGGACGAAACTGAAGACCGCAGCGGGTAAAGATTCTCTTATAAGTCTGAAACATATTCTCATATTCGCGCCGACAGTCTTCCATATCCGCATGAAAACTGTAGGCATCTTTCATGATGAACTCGCGACCTCGCATCAGACCAAAGCGCGGGCGCACCTCGTCGCGGAATTTGGTCTGGATCTGGTACAGGTTAAAGGGAATCTCACGATAGGAGCGTACCACCCGGCGGACTAAGTCTGTAATGACCTCCTCATGCGTGGGTCCGAGGCAGAAATCTCTTTCGTGACGATCCTTAAAACGGAGAAGCTCTTTCCCGTAAACTTCCCAACGGCCACTCTCCTGCCACAGCTCCGCAGGCGAGGCGATCGGGAGCAAAAGCTCCTGTGCCCCGGCCCGATCCATCTCTTCCCTGACAATCCTTTCGATCTTGCGAATAACCTTCAATGCCAAGGGAAGGTAGTCGTAGATGCCCCGGCTCACCTGCCGGATCATTCCGGCGCGGACCAAGAGTTTGTGGCTGATGACCTCTGCGTCAGCGGGATCCTCTTTAAGGGTGGGGATAAACGTAGTGCTCCAACGCACGGTCTTCTCTCGATTAGGAAAACGTGTAGAGAAACGAAAAGGCTAACCCCGATCCAAACCTCAACGCAAAAGGGGAGTGATAAGACTCTTATTCGACGATAACCTCGTAGTGGGGTTTGGGTCGGGGCTAATCGTCCACAACCGCAGCCTTCTCCGCCTCTTTCTCGACCACGAGTTTCTGCACCTCCTCCATTAAGGCCTCTACAATCTGAGCCTCGGGGACCTTACGGATCACTTCCCCCTTTTTGAAAATGAGTCCGATCCCCTTTCCACCGGCAACGCCGATGTCGGCGGCACGCGCCTCGCCCGGGCCATTAACCTCACAACCCATGACGGCTACATGAATATCCTTATTGCTGAATGGAATCATGCGCTGTTCCACTTCCTTAGCCAAGCCGACGAGATCGATATCCGCACGACCGCAAGAGGGACAAGCAACAAAGGTCATTCCATCCTTCCGGAGGCCTAAAGATTTTAGGATTTCAATCCCTACTCGTACTTCCTCGACCGGATCAGCCGAGAGAGAGACGCGGATGGTATCGCCAATCCCCTCGGCCAAAAGTGTCCCGATTCCTACCGATGATTTTATGGTCCCCATCGTGGGGGTCCCGGCCTCGGTCACACCCAAGTGAAAGGGATAATCGACCTTGTCAGCCAACATGCGGTAAGCCTCAATCATCATAAGGGGATCTGAAGCTTTAAGAGAGATCTTAATCTCGCTGTAGCTGAGATCTTCCAAAATACGGATGTGGCGGAGCGCGCTCTCCACCATCCCTTCAGCCGTAGGGCCATCAAACTTCTTCAGCAGATCCTTCTCTAAGGAACCTGCGTTGACCCCAATGCGGATAGGTATCATACGTTCTGAGGCGACCTTGATCACTTCCTCAATGCACCAGCGCTCGCCGATATTGCCGGGATTAAGGCGCAGTCCTTCCACCCCCTGTTCCAAGGCCATGAGGGCGAGCTTGTAGTTAAAATGGATGTCAGCAATGAGAGGGATGCGGATCTGTTTTCTGATCTCCCCGAGCCGCTCCGCCGCCTCCCGAACCGGAACCGCGACCCTTACGATGTCACAACCTGCCGCCTCCAACGCCCATATCTGGTCCACTGTGGCATCGACATCACGGGTGTCCGTCTTGGTCATGGATTGGACCGTAATCGGGGCATCCCCCCCCACTTTGACCTTGCCGACCTGGATCTGCCTCGTCTTACGTCGCTGCATATTTCCACTATAGTTGACCAACCGAAGGGGTGTCAACCAAACCTAACCTGTAATGTCCCGATTCTTTGAGACCGTTCTGTTTCGATGCCTCCGGCTTTCGCCGCAGGCCCCCTTCTCCTCCCGGGGACCTCCCTAGCCCTGAGCGAAGATTGGCTCGGAGGTGTTGGAAGTCTCTGCGAAGCTGAGGATCAGCAGCATCGATGTTTGAGCCCGCTACGTCTTTTGGCGGGCGAGTTTCGATGCTGCCCGAAGCGAGCAGCTAAGACTTCCCGCCAACGAGCCACTGAAGCGAGGGGATAAGGGTGGTCCCCTCAACCTTACTTTCTCGGCAGGGGGATGATCATGGACACTCGTCTCCGGTACTCCCTGTAAGCCTGCCCATATAAGTCCATGAGATCCCGCTCCTCCAACTGGATGCCGATGAGGATATAGGCTGTCATTACGACAGCAAATACGAGGTGGCCAACGGTCATCACGGGCGTTGCCCAGAAGGCGATGAGGAAACCCATCATAATGGGATGGCGCACGTATTGGTAAAGTTCCGGCATCCTGAATCTTGGAGGAGCATATTCCTTGCCGCAGGCATAGAGGGTGACCTGTCGTAAGCCAAAAAGATCGAGGTGATCAATCAAAAATGTAGAATGGAGAGCGACCAGCCAACCGATCCAGAAAAGAGCTTCCAGAATCCGCTGGCCGGTGAGATTGTCAACTTCCCAAACTACACCTGGCATTGCCCGCCACTGCCAGAAGAGGAGTAACAGCAACAGACTGGCAATCAGGACATAAGTGCTGCGTTCAACTGACTGAGGGATAATCTGGGTCCACCACTTTTTGAACTCCTGCCGCGCCATCGCGCTGTGCTGGAGCCCAAAAAGACCAAGCAAAATGAAGTTGATGAGTAGCGCCTGCCCGAAAGGCTCTTGAGGACCATCATCAATGGACTTGGGAACAACTATATTGCCGACGAATCCGATCGTGTAGAGGAAGGTCCCCAAAAAGATCACATACGTAACCACCCCGTAGATGAAAGCAAGGGTTCTACTCATGGATGTGTCTCCACTCAGACCTTCAGTTTTTTCCTGAGTAGTCTTAAATTCAGGACATCCTTCTTATTGCAATCTGATAAGGTCATCAGAAATCCTGATGTCGGGTTGCCATAAAGAGGGCCTCAGACAGCTACTTTTGCAAAGAACTTGGGTAGAGAGCGAGTATCCAGAAAAGCATCTGAAGTAGAAGTAGTCTATTAAGCCGCAGGGAGGGAATTATCTTTGTTCCTTGGATTCCTTCCTTCCAGGAACTGCGTTTTTCTCTTGTTCCCTCTTCTTTCTATCCCCTTCGGGGATAATGAGTAGACGGCGGTAGGCCCCCGTGCCTAAGCTCTTAGTTGTGAGCCAGGGGTCGTCTTGGAGGACGACATGAACGATGCGGCGGTCGGCCGCGCTCAAGGCATCAACGGTAACAGTCTTTCTCTGCCTCTTGGCCTTCTCTCCCAAGCGCAAGGCCATGTCCTCTAAGCTCTTTCGGCGCCGCTCACGGTAGTTTTCTGTATCCACAACTAGTTGGGGGCCTTCCCTCTCACTTATGATGCGCGTCATAAGGTACTGCAATGCCTCCAGGGTCTGCCCCTTGCGCCCAATTAGAAGCCCCCCGTTTTCTCCATGAACGTCTAAAATAATCTCTCCTCCGGTCTCTCCCGACTTAACCTCAATTGTGGCGCTTACACCCATAAGGCTGAGGATCTCTGCTAACACCCCTTTCGCCTTTTGGCCCACCGCTGCTGCCTCTTCCTCCGTTATCCCTTTCGTCTCAGAGGGCTCTTTTTCTGCCCGTTCTTCCTCTTCCACTAGAGACTTCCTCAGCGATGCTCGGATGCGCGCCTTCTGCGCCCCGAAACCTAGAATCCCCCTTGTCCCCTCCGCCAGGATATCTACCGTCACCTTATCCCGCTCCGCGCCTAAAATTCTGAGAGCGTTCTCTATGGCCTCATCGATGGTATCGCCTTCGGTCTCCACATACTCCATGAATCTGGCACCTCCAACAGGATCGGATCTATCGGTTCATGCGGTTGATCAGATATTGCTGCGCAATACTAAGAACGTTATTGACCAGCCAGTAGACGGTTAACCCGGCGGGGAACGACACAAACATGAAAGTGAACATGAGCGGCATGAGCATCATCATCTTTTTTTGGTTCGGATCCCCCGCCGTGGGCGTCATCCATTGCTGCAGGAACATGCTCGCACCCATGAGAATCGTCAGCACTGGAATACCCGAAGGCGCGGTAGGCCAGAAAGAAGGCGGCCAACCAGCGATCGTAAAAGGCAACGACTCCCAGTCCGGCCGGGAGAGATCTTTAATCCACATAAAAGGGGCGTGGCGGAGCTCGATTGGCGTTAGCAGGGCGTTGTAGAGTCCGATAAAGACCGGGAACTGAAACAACATCGGCAAACAACCTCCCAGGGGATTGACTTTATTGCGCCGATAGAGCTCCATGATCTCCTTGTTCATCTTCTCCTTGTCGTCTTTGAATTTTTCTTTAATCCGCTCCATCTGCGGCTGGAGCTTCTGCATCTGTTTCATAGAGACGAAACTCTTGTGCGTGAGCGGCGCCATGATAAGCTTGATCAAGATCGTCAGCAGGATGATGTCGATGCCGTAGCTCCCGGTGAAACGGTGGGAGAAGTGCATTACATAGAGGAAAGGAACGGAAACAAACCCGAAGTAGCCAAAATCAATGGATCGCTCCAGTCCCTTTTCCATTGCCTTCAAGGTGTCGAGTTCTTTCGGGCCGATGAAAAGTGTATAGCGGTTTTTTTCGCCAGCGTTTGGCTGAGATTGTCCTGAAATCTCCATTACCACTGCGGGACCAATTTCCTTTATTGCGAGTTTTTGTTGGCTTTCCCTCTCCGGCAGCAAAGCGAAGAGAAAGTAGGTGTAACCAAAACCGGCCCAAGCAACAGGGCCACTCAGCTCTTTTCCCTTTTTAATTTCGTCAAGATGTTCGCGCTTAATCTTGTTGTCGACAACGGCCAAAAGCCCTTCAAAAACCGCATCCTGCGTGAGACCTTTATGGCTGCCGTCCGTACTTAGAAGCAAAGCAGGGGAGAGACTTTCATTGGCCCCTCCCACAGAAACATCCAGGTGAATCGGATAGGTGGAACCGGTGAAGGTAAACTCTTTTGTCAGCGTCACTCCTGTGGGGCTCTGGCCTTGAAAAATAAGTGTCCCTTTGGAATCGCCCGTTAGCTTTAGATTGCCTCCCTGCACTGAGTAGATAATCGCCTCATCGTTTATGGGTTTAGGTCCCGGAAGTTGAAGCCCCAAGGGGTAGGATACTCCGGGAGTAGAGGAGATCATTTCAAACGGAGGACTCTTTTCGGCAACGGAGGTTCGGTACTGTTTGAGGGTAAAACTCTTAAGGCGCGCTCCTTGATTGGTAAAAAGCGCTACGTAATGGTCGGTCTCCACCCTGATTTCTTTAATTGTCTGCAGGCGTGGGTGGGCCATAGGTTTAGCTTCTTGCAGTACAGGCTGGGATTTGGCGGGTGTTGCGGCGACCTTCTCTACTTCTTTTTCCTTTTCTCCCTGGGTTGGCGAGGGTGGAGTTCCGTACTGACGCGCTACCCACTCTTGGTAGATGATGAGGATCAGTAGAGAAATGACGATAGCTATAAGGGCACGCTTTTCCATGAGTAGAACTTAGTGAACGGGATCGTGGCCCCCGAGATTCAGAGAGTGACAGTGCAGGAGTCGACGCAAGCCGAGCCAGAGCCCCTTCCTGATCCCGTACCGTTCTATTGCTTCCAAAGCGTAGACAGAGCAGCTGGGAAAAAAACGGCAGGAGCGAGGCAAATAAGGAGAAAGAAAACGGCGATATCCTAAGAGAACGATAATGATTCCTCTGTTACACAACCCGACCACTACCTTTGTGACTCCCTCTATCGTTAAAAGCTCCCCTGAGTTCCCCTACCACTTCGTCAAAAGAGAGCTTTTCGGCCCCTTTTCTAGCGATAATTACGATATCTTGATGAGATGGGATCTCATGGCGATGCCGCCGAAAAAACTCTCTTAGAAGCCTCTTGACCCGGTTACGGGCGACGGCCTTTCCCACTCTTGTGCTGACAGTGACGCCGAGTCTGTTTTCTCCCCTGTCGTTAGCTTTACTGATGACAACAAAATGGGAAGTGTGAACCTTTCTCCCTGCTCGTGACAGCTTCAGAAAATCGGAGCGTCTGGTAAGACGAGCTTTCTTTGGAAACCTTTCCCCGCCTTGAGACAAGACTTCCCCATTCTAACCTAAGAGCGAGCCCGTTTCGGCGGCACTACGACGGTCAATTTTCTGCGCCTTTTTGCCCTTCTCCGTTTAAGGACCTTTCGGCCCCCCGGTGTTTCCATCCGGGCGAGGAAACCGTGGGTCCTCTTGCGTCTCACGTTGCTCGGTTGATAAGTCCTCTTCATATCATGATCCTTTAGTCAAATTTGACGGCCAATCTTTCATTCCAATCATAGAGGTGCCCTTTTGTCAAATTTCATAGCAAGTGATGAGGACTCTCTTAAGGGATCTCAGCCTTGAGAGAACGCTGCATCAGGTCGCGCACCGCCTCTGAGGGCTTCTTGCCCTCATAGAGGACAAGGTGCATTTGCTCCACGATCGGCATTTCAACCCCAAGCCGGCCAGCAAGGAGATAAACGGATCGAGTATTCCGTACCCCTTCGGCAACCATCCGCATCCCGTGCAAGATATCTTCGAGCTTCTTCCCCTGGGCAATCTGTATTCCAACCTTGCGGTTGCGGCTCAACTCTCCTGTGCAGGTCAAAATCAAATCTCCCAGACCGGGCAGTCCAGAGAGGGTAAGGGGATCGGCTCCCATCTTAACTGCTAGACGGGTCATCTCGGCCAAACCGCGGGTGATCAATGCGGCCCGCGCATTATATCCCAAACCCAAGCCATCACTGATGCCTGCAGCTATGGCAATCACATTTTTAACCACCCCACCTATCTGTACGCCAACCACATCTTTTGAACTATAAACCCTCAAGCTTTGCGTGCTTAACGTTTCTTGAATATCTCTCCTCACCTGCTCTACGAAGGCAGCCACGGTAATGGCCGCCGGTAGACCCTGGGCTACCTCGAGCGCGAAAGTCGGACCGGACAGGAAAGCGAACCTGTCTCTTTGCGACTCACCGAAAATCTCGCTCAGGACCTCACCCATGGTCATGAGGCTATCCTCCTGTATGCCCTTCGTCCCACAGACCAAGATCACCTGTGGGGCCACGTAGGATACAGTATTCCACATCACCTCGCGCACGGCATGGGAGGGGACTGTACAAAAGAGGATTTCCTTTCCAGAAACTGCCTCTTTTAAAGAACGGGTAACCTTAAGGGAGCGTGGCAGAATGATCCCCGGAAGGTAGGAACGGTTTTCTCCTTGCTCTTGAATCTCCCGGTAGCTTTCCTCTCCATGACACCAGAGAGTTACCTCATCACCCTTTTGACACAGGAGCTTGCTCAGGGCGGTCCCCCAACCTCCGGCTCCAATGACCCCTATTGCCCTACCCATGCCCAACCTCGTTAACCGTTGATTCGTTATTCGTTGAATCGATTAACGAGTAACGAATATACGAATAACGAAGTCATTCCTCCTCTTCCTTCTCTGCCAATCGTGCCAGGGAGACCACTCTCTCGCCGTTCTCAAGATCGATGAGACGCACTCCCTGAGTATTGCGCCCGATCAGGCGGATGTCCTTAACCCTCAGGCGGATAATCTTCCCTTTGTTCGTGACCAGCATGAGCTGGTCCTCTTCGGTTACCTGCTGGACCCCGACAACCCTCCCAGTCTTATCGGTGGTCTTCATGGTGATGATCCCTTTACCACCGCGCGATTGGAGGCGGTACTCTTCCATGTCGGTCCGCTTGCCGTAACCGTTCTCCGCTACTGTTAAAATCTTGGCCCCCAAGCTTAGGATCTCCATGCTCACAACGTCATCCCCTTTGTCCAGCCGCATCCCTACCACCCCATAAGTCCCACGCCCGGTGGGCCGGACCTGCCCTTCCTTGAACCGAATGGACTGGCCATGCAAGGTGGAGAGGATAATCTCCTGCTGACCATCGGTCAGGCGGACGCCGATGACCTCGTCGCCCTGATCGAGGGCAATGGCGCGAATTCCTGCAGGGCGGGGATTGGCGTAGGCCATGAGTTCGGTCTTTTTAACCAACCCCTTTTTCGTGGCAAAGACCACAAAGCGTCCCTCCTGGAACTCACGCACCGAAAGAAAGGCCGATACCTTTTCTCCCTCCTCTAAGTTAAGAAGATTGACGATGGGTTTTCCCCTAGCTGCCCTGCCGGCTTGGGGCAGCTCATGGACCTTGATCCAGTAAACCTTGCCTACTGTGGTAAAAAAGAGGATGTAGGAGTGGGTGGAGGCTACAAAGAGGTATTCAACAAAATCCTCCTCCCGGGTTGTCGTCCCAATTTTTCCTTTTCCCCCACGCCGCTGCGCCCGGTAGAGCGTAACAGGATTGCGTTTGATGTAGCCCTCATGGGAAATGGTGACCGCCATGTCCTCTTCCACGATGAGATCCTCGATGGAGATCTCCTCAGACTGATTCACAATCTCGGTCCGTCTTGGGTCACTATACCGTTTCTTAATTTCCTTTAGCTCTTCAACTATAATCCGATAGATCTCTTTCTCATCGGCCAGGATCCCTCGAAGTTTGGTGATTAGCTCAATAGTTTCTCGGTGCTCCTCCAGGATCTTCTCGCGCTCCAGGCCTGTTAACCTCTGCAGGCGCATGTCCAAGATCGCCTGGGCCTGGATCTCCGTCAAGCCGAAGTTCTCCATCAGTCCTTCCTTGGCTACCTTGGCATCCTTGGAGTTGCGGATCAGGGCGATCACCGCATCCAGATGGTCCAGAGCAATCTTCAACCCTTCTAGGATATGGAGACGCTCTTCGGCCTTGCGCAGGTCATAAGCGGTGCGTCGTGTGACCACCTCTTTGCGATGGTCTAGGAAGGCCTCCAGGGCATCTCTCAGATTGAGGAGCTTAGGGCGGCCCTCAACGATAGCGAGCATATTAACCCCAAAGGACTCCTGTAAGGCTGTATGCTTGTAAAGTTGATTGATCACCACCTCTGCGATCGTATCCCGTTTAAGCTCGATCACAATACGCATCCCCTCGCGATCGGATTCATCGCGCAGGTCGCTGATGCCCTCAATCTTCTTCTCATTGACAAGCCCAGCGATCTGCTCGATGAGACGGGCCTTGTTAACCATAAAGGGGATCTCGCTGATAATGATCTGCTCTTTGCCGGTGCGCTTGACCGTCTCTGTAAAGGCCTTCCCCCGCATCTGAATAATCCCCCGACCCTCCGCATAGGCCTGGGCTATCGCCTCTCTACCATGGATAAAGGCCCCTGTGGGAAAGTCCGGCCCAGGGATGTACTTCATAAGCTCCTTGACGGTGATATCCGGCTTTTCCACCATAGCTACTAAGCCGTCCACAACCTCTCCTAAGTTGTGAGGCGGGATATTCGTAGCCATGCCGACAGCAATACCTGAGGCTCCGTTGATCAATAGATTGGGGATGCGGGAGGGGAGAACCGTAGGCTCTTTAAGGGAGTCATCGTAGTTGGGCACCAAGTCAACGGTTTCCTTCTCGATATCGGCCAAAATCTCCTCGGCCAACTGAGCCATGCGGACCTCTGTGTATCTCATGGCAGCGGGGGGGTCGCCGTCAATGGAACCGAAGTTCCCTTGGCCGTCCACCAGCGGATTACGCATGGAGAAGTTCTGGGCCATGCGCACGATCGTGTCATAAACCGCCGCTTCCCCATGCGGATGGTACTTACCGATGACATCACCGACTACGCGAGCGGATTTCTTATAGGCGGTGTTCCAGGTGTTGCCCATATCGTACATCGCGTAGAGAACCCGTCGGTGCACCGGCTTAAATCCATCACGCACATCTGGGATGGCTCGACCAATGATGACGCTCATGGCGTAGTCCATGTAGGACTGACGCATCTCGTCTTCAATGTAGACGGGTACTTTTTGCTGCTTTAGGGTGGCTTCCATATTCGCTGCTGGTTATTCGTTAATCGTTACTCGTCAATCGAACTCTTTTTCGAATAACGAATATACGATTAACGAGTACACGAAGGTTAGATATCCAGGTTCTTTACCGTGAGGGCATGTTCCTCAATGAACTTGCGCCGGGGTTCTACCTCATCGCCCATCAAAGTGGAAAAGATATCGTTGGCCTCCACGCCGTCTTCAACCCGGACCTGGAGCAGGACTCGGGTCTCAGGATTCATTGTGGTCTCCCAAAGTTGCTCGGGGTTCATTTCACCGAGTCCTTTGTAGCGCTGAATAGTTTGGCCCTTTTTCCCACCCTCCATGATATATTCCAGAAGCTCTTTTAGAAAGCGAAGCTTTGTCTGGTGCTCTCCATTCTCCACAGAGTAGGGAGGGTCGCCCAATCCACTCAGATCAGAGAAAAGGCGCTTCAGCTCTTTATACTCAGCGCTCACCAGAAAATCGCGATCAATAACCGTCTGTAATCCTGTCCCATTAGATCTCGTGGAGCAGACGAGCTTAAAACAGCCGTGTTCAGGATCTTCCTCGAGGACGCAAGAGAGAGGGGCCTGTTCAGGAGCCATTAGATTGATGTAGGAGGTGAGTTGCGCTTGGATCTTTTTGAGCGCCTTTGTGTCCTTCAGGGTCTCCTCAGTAAAATCTTTCTCAATTAGGAGGGCCTCGAGGATCGGGCGGCTTTTCTTTTTCCGCGCGGCCATGGCCATGAGCTTATCCCAACGCATGACCTTCTTGATAAAAGCCTGTAGGGGTTGGCCCGTGAGTCCATTACCATCGTTGGTCGAACGGACACGAACATTTTCTGTGCCCATCTCGATCAGGCAATCCTCGAAGCTATTCTCGTCCTTGAGGTATCGCTCCTGCTTTCCGCGCTTGACCTTGTATAGGGGAGGTTGGGCGATTAAGAGATGACCCTTCTCCACAAGGTCGGGCATCTGGCGGTAGAAGAAGGTGAGGAGCAGAGTCCGGATATGGGAGCCATCCACGTCGGCGTCGGTCATGATGATGATGGAATGGTACCGGAGCTTCGCCGGATCGTAGTCTTCCTTGACCCCCGCCCCCAAAGCGGTGATGAGCAGACGGATCTCTTGGGAGGAGAGTATCTTATCGAAGCGGGCCTTCTCCACGTTGAGGATCTTTCCTTTTAAGGGCAGCACGGCTTGATTGCGCCGATCCCTTCCCTGTTTGGCCGATCCGCCGGCTGAATCTCCCTCCACAATGAAAAGCTCGCTCAGGGCGGGATCCTGCTCCTGGCAGTCTGCCAGTTTTCCGGGCAAGGAGCCCGAGTCCAAGGCACCCTTTCGCCGGGCCAGATCCTTTGCCTTACGGGTTGCCTCGCGCACCCGAGCCGCCTCGATCCCTTTCATCACGATCTTCTTGGCGTCGCCGGGATGTTCCGCAAAGTGGCTTGCAAGCCTATCGTTGATCAAGGCCTCTACGATGCCCTTGACCTCGCTGTTGCCCAAGCGCGTCTTGGTCTGACCTTCAAACTGGGGCTCAGGGACTTTCACGCTGATTACTGCCGTCAGCCCCTCACGGACATCCTCTCCTTGAAGGTTCTCCTCGTCTTTCTTCAGAAGACCGCTCTCAATAGCGTAGTTGTTGATCGTTCGGGTCAAGGCGGACTTAAAGCCGATCAGGTGAGTCCCCCCTTCGATGGTGTTGATGTTGTTGGCGAATGAAAAAGTATTTTCTGTGTAGCCATCATTCCACTGTACGGCGATCTCAATGTCGATCCCCTCTTTTTCTCCCTGGAGGTAGACAACATGGGGATGAACAGGCGTCTTGGCACGGTTGAGATGCTCCACAAAAGAGACAATCCCTCCCTTGTAGAGGAGCTCATGTTTTTTCTGAGTCCTTTCGTCCTCGATAGCGATTCGCACCCCTTTATTTAAAAAGGCCAGCTCTCGTAATCGTTGGGAAAGGATGTCAAAACTGAATTCGAGGGTCTCAAAGATTTTCGTGTCAGGTCGAAACGTTATCCGCGTTCCCCTTTCTTTTGATTTCCCGACCTCTTTGAGAGGCCCCTGCGGAATCCCACGTTTGTAGCGCTGTTGGTAGACCTTGCCGTCTCGCTTAATCTCCACTTCCAGAGACTCTGACAATGCGTTGACTACGGAAAGTCCAACTCCGTGAAGTCCACCGGAGACCTTATAGGAGGCTTTATCAAACTTGCCGCCTGCATGGAGTTTGGTCAGGACCACCTCCGCGGCTGATTTTTTTTCGGTACGATGGAGGTCAACGGGAATGCCACGTCCATTGTCGATAACCGTTACGCTATTGTCGATGTGGATTGTGACATCGATCTGATTGCAGTGGCCGGCGAGGGCCTCATCGATGGAGTTATCCACAACCTCGTAGACTAAATGATGCAGGCCTCTTTCCGCGGTGTCGCCAATGTACATTCCAGGTCTTTTTCTTACCGCCTCCAGCCCCTCGAGCACCTTGATATTATCGGCTTTATATTCCGAACCAGAAGGAGTTTTTTCTTGAGCCATTTTGTGCCTGTAGGTAAGTTTTAAATTCCCTTGTAAAGTCTTGGGGTTAGATTCATTTACGAGTGTCTCGGATTGTATCGAAAATCGGCCCGAATGTAAAGCGTAAAAATGGCTTTTTGTACGAGATATTTTTGGGGCCTACAGCGGACCAATGAGGGGCCTCTAGAGGCCGATGGGCGACATGGATGGAAGCTGGAAGCAATAAGGTGTTGACAGGTCAAGGTGGGCTGAGAGAAAAGGAGAATGTATGAGATCTTTCCTGACGGCATTAAAGTTCTTGACGGCAATCCCTTGGCCTAAGCAAATCCCAACTACACCAGAGGAGATCGGCAGATCCACCCCCTTTTTCCCTGTAGTGGGTCTTTGTCTAGGCTTGATCCTAGTCCTTTTAGACTGGCTGCTTGAGCCCTATTTGGCATCGGAGATCTTGAGCGTGGTGCTTGTGACCGCCTTGATCCTGATGACCAGGGCAATCCATCTGCACGGTCTCGGAGAAACCTTTGAACAGCTAGGGGCCAAAGGTCGGGAGGTTATCCCCAAAACAATGGGCGATAATCACTTGGAGATTTTTGGTCTGCTGGCAGTACTGGTAGTCATTGCGTTCAAGTTTCGCACTATTGAGGTGATCGGAGAGATGCGTAGCCAGGGATTGCTCCTAGCTCCAGTATTAGCCCGTTGGGCTATGGTGGTATTGGCTTATGGCTCCGAATCGCTGCATGAGGCGATGGATCGAACCAAGGTCGAGCATGTGCGGGGATGGCATCTCCTCGTGGCCACCGTACTGACCCTCGGCTTGGTGGTTCCTTTTGCCGGCCGCTTAGGGCTATGGATCGCCCTTTGGGTTTCACTTTTCACGCTGCTAAGCAGGAAATACCTCCATCATCGCTTGGGCAGCGTAACCTGGGATAACTTCGGAGCCGTCGGAGAGACGAGCGAAGCACTTGCACTTGTGCTTTTTGCTTCGCTCGAATAAGGCATGGTTTCTTGGGGTTTGCCTATTCATAAAAAGGAGGTCTCTGAAAAAGTCCCTCGCCCGTGCTTCGACTATGCTCAGCACGAACGGCTACCAAGCGCAGTTCCGCATACTTACCGTTCACCCTGAGCTACGTCGAAGGGTGAAGAATGGGCTTTTCAGAGGTCTTCAAAAAAGTCTTGACAAGGTTTTTATAGAGTTGTAGTTTCCCGCTACATTGCTTTGGTGCTCTAAGGCTCAAGGGAAGTCCGGTGTAATTCCGGCGCGGTCCCGCCACTGTGATGGCGACGAAAGCCGCAAATACAAGCCACTGTCCGGTTTCGTCAATCGTTACTCGTTGAATCGTTAGTCGACGAAAACGAATACACGAATAACGAGTATACGAATAACGAATGGATGGGAAGGCGCGGCGAGTAGGTTAAAGCCTAAGCCAGGAGACCTGCCTAGAGTTCCTAAACCGGCCTCTCCGAAGGAGAGAGAAAGGTTCGATTTACTCCACTCTCATTTGGCCGAGGCCTTAACGGGTAGCCTGTCATGAAGCTGGCCTTGTCTTTCCTTATTTCCGCTGTGTTTCACGCCGCAGCGATCTACCTGTCTCTTTCTTTTACACATCTTGCTGCAGAGAAGGAACAGCTCATCCCTGTCGCTTTTCTGAGCAACAGCGAGGCCAACGGTCATGGGTTGCACGGAGACGCAAAAGCGGAGGGCCGCATAAGTAAACTGAATGGGGTTGGCGGCAAAAGGTTCCTGGGAGCTCCGCTGATCTTAAAGAATAAAAATGAAGATGGGGCCCGCGAGTCAGAGATGGTGCAAGCAGCAAAGCTGATCGCCGAGCAGACTCCTAGAGATAAGACCGAGAAAATGGAGTCTATGTCTTTTGTGGAGTCTTTTGCCACAGACCCGGAGTCGGGACCTTACAGACAAGCTCATGCGATCTCTCAAGGAGGTGTAGGAGGGGGACATGGAGCAGGAGGTTTAAACGGTCTAGGAAATTCGGGAACAGGTATGGGCTTCGGAGGAGAGGGAAGAGGAAGTGGCACGGCCATAATGGTTTATTCTCGGGCCAGCTACGCCCATAACCCCAAGCCCGAATACCCCGAAAGGGCACGGCGAGAAGGATGGGAGGGGACAGTCCTGCTCCGAGTCTTGGTGGACCAGCAAGGAAAGCCTAAGAGAATAGAAGTCAGCCGAGGCTCTGGATTTGACACCCTAGACCGGGCTGCGATGGAAACAGTTAAGAACTGGCGCTTCCATCCCGCCCGTTATGGGGAAGAACAGATGGAGAGTTGGGTGAAAGTCCCGATTATTTTCCGATTGGCTGACCGGTCATCGTGATCCGTTATTCGTTGACCCGTTAACTCGATCGACGAATACACGATTAAGCAATATACGATTAACGAGCTGTAAGGAGGGAAACGCAACAGAACTTATAGACCGCAGACGGATTTAAGGGAAAGGGGTGCCCGGTTTCGTTACTCGTTATCCGTTAATCGTTGCTCGTGAAGGACGAATAACGAAGAGCTGGAATTCCCCTGCTGCCCCGCAACTGTGATGGCCACGAAAGCCGCAAGCACAAGCCACTGTCAGCCTGAGGCTGATGGGAAGGCGCGGCAAGTAGGTTAAAGCCTAAGCCAGGAGACCTATCCGTTCTGCCTTAACATCCCCTTTCGCGGGAAAAGGAGGCTTTATGAAAACTCTCTTTCTCTTCGCTCCCATCTTTATCTTTTTTCCCTTTATTACTTTTGCTGGCGAGCCACCGCAGGAGACCCTTGAGCCAGTTGTAGTTACAGCGACACGACTTAAGGATGTGCAAGAAGAAGCCTCCAGGGTACCTGGTAAGGCGACTGTAATTACAGCAGAAGACATTCAGAAACTTGGGGCAAAGACCATCCAAGAGGTCCTCCAGTACCAGTCGGGCGTGGTTCTTTACGATCAGCTCGGGAACGAATTCCAATCTACGGTGGACTTGCGCGGGTTTAACGCTCAGCCAGTCCCTGCCACGAGCGTCTTCGTCGATGGGGTTAGAATCAATGAGCCAGATTTCAATACTATTAACTTTGATCTTATTCCAATCGAGGATATTGAAAAAATTGAGATCTTATACGGCCCCGGGACAGTCTTTGGACGAAATGCCCTGGCTGGGGTTATCAACGTCACGACCAAACGAGGTCGAAAAGACAGGCCTCATTTTGGTTTCCAAGTAGCAGGTGGGAGCTTTGGCAGGCAGAGATATCATTTCAACACGGATGGTCCCTTACCATTCTCCAATTTAGATTACTACTTCAGCGTGACAAGGGAGCTCACGGATGGCTTTCGCGACCAATCACAGGGCCGCATTACTCGTCTCTTCACAAAGATAGGCTACAACGTCGGTTCGGGCACGGATCTGACTTTGTCTTACACGCTCGTTAATGACCGACTGAGACAGGCAGGTTCTCTCCCCCAAAGCATCTTGCAACGGGATCGCCGGGAGAACTTTACCCCTGGAGATTTTTCTGATGGGAATCTTCACCTGGTCTCTCTTAACTTGCGGCAGAAGCTTCCTGCAGGGTTCTCCTTAGCCCTCAACGGGTTTATTAGAGACAACGACATGGAGAGCTTTGTGGTAGGACTCTTCGGCACCTTTCGGGCCCTTCTGGACTTCACCCAAGGCGGGGGCACACTCCAGTTAACTCATGAGGGGCGGGTCTCTGGCAAGACTAATCTATTGAACGTTGGAGTTGAATACGGCCGTAATCTTTTTTCTAACCGGACTTCTGGTTCTTTCATCGCTAACAAGTCCACTCAGGAAAATGTGGTAGGGATCTATTTCCTCGATAGCTTTAGTCTTTTCGAATCTTTAACTTTTACTGGAGGTCTCCGCTACGATTGGGATCGTCTCGACTTCGCTGATAGAGTTACTCCGGCCTTCAGCTTTCTTAAAACCTTTAGTCGCGTCAATCCAAAAGGTGGCGTGACCTATAATCCCTTCTCAAACTTAGGCTTTTACTTCAATTATTCTGAGGGGTTTCGTACTCCTGCAGTGGATGAATTCTCCGCTATCGGACCACCTCCGACTTTTACCCCATCTGTCACAGATTTGAACCCAGTCCGTTCCCGTAATTTTGAACTGGGTGCAAGATGGCGCCTGGCGTCATGGCTAGAAGGTTCCTTAGCACTTTTTTACACGCCGGTAAGGGACGAGATTTTATTCATCGTAACAGATCCCGTAACTTTCACCGGACGAAATGACAACATAGACCGTACCCTGAGAAGGGGAATCGAGGTTTCCCTGAAGGGCCGCTACCGAAACCTCGTCGACGGCTTCCTGAACTACACAGTAACCAAGGCAACCTTTGAAACCGATGTCCTGCTATTTTCTGGCCAGGTCAAGAAAGGCGATGAATTGCCCCTGGTACCGCGCCACAGAGTTGGAGTAGGGGCAAACTTCTATCCCGTTGAGAATCTAACGCTCTCGCTTTTTGGCAACTACGTGGGACGTCAATTTTTACTCAACGACGAGCCCAACCGTTTTAAAAAGCTTGCGGATTATTTTGTCCTTAACAGTAAGGTCAGCTATCAATGGAAAAATTGGACAGGACATTTAACCGTGAATAACCTCACTAATCAAAAATATTCTACCTTTGGTATCTTAGGTGCGGAGCCATTTCTTGTTCCTGCTCCCGGGATTAACGTCTTTGCCGGTGTGACTTTTCGCTATTAGAAAAAAGGGGCACGCATGTCGGCAGGTGATCCGCTTCAGTTGCAACCAGCCCAGAAAGCTGTTAAGAAATGACGCAGTCTTAGATCGGAATGCAAAGGAGAGTTGATATGAAACCGCGTCTGGCACTTTTGATCGGGATGATTTTTGCGGCCGCTGCTCTGCGGCTTCTGCCGCATCCGCCCAACTTCGATCCGATTGCGGCGCTTGCCCTTTTCGGAGGCGCTCA
>JAHFAO010000183.1 GCA_023250515.1 Deltaproteobacteria bacterium
GCGCTATGCGCCAAGCGCTAAGCGTTAGCAGTTCGGCACGGGATGCCTAGTCGCCTGAGGGGCGCATCCGCTCGATCAGGGCAGCCCTCTGGCGTCGGACTTCCTCTCTTCCAAGAGGGTCATAGTCGCAAGGCCCATAGAAGTCGATAATATCGCCATCGGTCGGATCCTTAAGGACTGGATGACCCCATAAAGTCTCCTCTCGAATCGCCGGGAACTTAAGATGGCAGTAATTACCTGACTCTGCCGCGACCTTGCTGATAATGCCTTTAATACCTTCAGCCCCCCATAAAGGAGTGGCGCTCAACGGCAAGGTCCCGGCTAAAAGCAAGGCTGAGAAAAACAACCTAATGCGCTTCATCTTTCTCCTCCTTTTACCATTTTAGATTTTGGATTTTCGATTTGGATTTCGCATTGTCAATCGGGTAAGACTGATCCCGACTTAAAGTAAGATATTGAACTCCTCCATTTTCAAGGTACTTTGCAAGTAGGCCTGCATCAGATCATGGAGCATGTAAAGAAAGACCGCCATCGCACCGGAGCCGTAGAGAAGCACACTAAGGGCAACAAACAGAAGCAGTTTGTTGGGTTTCATAACAGACCTCCGTTTGACCATGTTCAGCACTCGCCAATCTAGAGCGCAATTGATGTGCCAATCCTGTAGATGGGCGCCGAACTAGGGAAGGGGGTTGAACTAGCTGCAGAATTTTTTAGAGAGTGAATTAATCAGGGCTGTAAGGAAGCAAAGGACGTAGCTTTTTTGATACGACCCTGTATCAAAAATGATTCATCCGATCCCAAGGGACTTTATCAACTTCAATAGGTGCGTTCGGTGAAGACCCAAGGCTTTGGCTGCGGCAGCGCGATTTCCCTGGGCCTGAGCCAGAGCCCGAATGATCAACTCTCGCCTAGATGCATCTATCGCCTCGTGATACGACAAGCTCTCGTGGCTTGTAATCGGCTCTGTTCCAACGATTCTAGGAGGTAGGTCTTGGAGAGCAATCTTTGGACTCTGGCCCAGGACAACCGCCCGCTCGATCACATTGGCCAGCTCGCGCACATTTCCCGGCCAGTCATAGACCAACAGCTTCTCCTCAACCTCCTTGGCCATCGCCACGAAATGCTTCTTCGCCTCCTTAGAAAACCGCCGCATGAAAAAGTCAGCCAAGGCGGGGATGTCTTCCTTCCTCTCCCTTAGAGGCGGAAGGGTAATGGGAATAACGTTGAGACGATGGTAAAGATCTTCCCGGAAACGGCCCTCTTTAACGGCTCCGTCCAAGTCACGATTGGTCGCGGCAATGATCCTTATGTCCACGTGGATCGGTTTGGTCCCTCCCACACGCTCAAACTCACGCTCCTGGAGAAACCTAAGCAGCTTGGTTTGAAGCTCCGAGGAAATATCGCCGGCCTCATCCAAGAAGACCGTCCCCCCATGGGCTAGTTCCATCTTTCCTTTTTTAAGCTGATGGGCTCCGGTAAAGGCGCCCCTTTCATGGCCGAATAGCTCGCTCTCTAGAAGCTCTTTAGATAGGCCAACACAGTTGATGGCAATGAAGGGGCTGCCCCTCCGCTCGCTCCAGTTGTGGATGGCACGGGCGAAGAGCTCTTTGCCACTTCCGCTTTCGCCTAGAAGTAGGACTGTAGCCTTGCTGTCTGCTGCCTTCTTAGCCGAATCTATAGCGTGACTCATCTTAGCGCTCTGGCCTGCGACCAGACGATAGCGCTCTCCTACCTCTCCCGAGAGGACCTCTATTCCTCTTTTAAGCCTTTCCCGCTCCAGCGCCTTCTGAACAATGAGGGCCATATGGTCCGGCTCAAAGGGCTTGGGAATAAAATCATAGGCCCCTTCCTTCATCGCTTGAACGGCCCGTTCAATCGTGCCGTAGGCTGTAATGATCACTACCGGGATGTCGTTTCCCCTTTTGCGAAGCTCTTTTAGAACCTCAACCCCGTTCATGCCGGGCATCATGTAGTCGAGAAGAATGAGCTCCGGCTGGAAGGATTCGACCTTTTTTAGTGCCTCCTCGCCGTCGTTGGCCCTTTCGATAGCGTAACCTAGATCCGTTAACTCCTGCTCTAGCAGGTCCAGGTTGAACGGCTCGTCATCCACAATCAAAATTTTGTCTGCCATCGCCTTACTATTTTGGATTTTGCATTTTAGATTTTGGATTTAACTTGGTCTCGTTCCCTAGGGCCTTATTATGGAAAGTTCCTTTTGGAGCAGAGAGTATTTGATAACGATCTGATGTGTCAACCTGGGGTCGGCTCTCCGTCGAAAAGTGTGAGTGAAAAGTTGGTAGCAGCTTTGTGTCACGCAGGCGAGCCAATGGTCTGACATGGGCCACCCACAGGGCTTCGGGGCTCCCAGGTCAGTTCCGGCTTTCATCCGGCGCAAGCCCTCGGAGGGGTGAAGGGCTTTGCCCTGAACGCTGCTCCGTCCCGCATCTGCCAGAGGCAGAGGTTAAGATAGACCCGCTCAGGAAGCCCACTCAGCCCTCCTTGCACCCCAAGGGGACCTCCCCGTCCCTGAGCGAAGATTGACTCCGAGTCGCTGGAAGTCTCTGCGAAGCTGAGGAAAAGCAGCATCGATGTCTGAGTCAGCCACGTCTTTCGGCTGACGAGTTTCGATGCTGCCCGAAGCAAGCAGCTAAGACTTCCCGACGAGGAGGCACTGAAGCGAGGGGATAGGTGGTCCCCTGTGAAAGATCGCTTAATCCCTTGCTGGATCTATGTCTTTCGGCTCACGCCATCACACTTTTCGCAACAGAGCCCCTAGAGTCAGCCTCAACTGTGATAGACATTTCCGCAACCTTAGTGTAATGAGGTTTTGAAATAACCATGGAGGGGGTCTAAGATGAAAGAGATGCTTAGAATTCTGTTGATCCTTAGCCTGACTTTCCTATTGACGGTTATTCCGCAAGTCTCAGAAGCTGCCCAGGAGACGGCCGGGCAGATTCTAGCGAAGCTGAACAAGCTCACGCCTGAGAAACGGCAAAAGGCTCTCATGGAAGGGGCCAAGGCCGAAGGGGAAGTGACGTTCTACAGCTCCTTACAGGCGGTCCAATTGGATCCCTTTGCGAAGGCGTTTAATAAGAGGTTTCCGTTTCTCAAGGTCAACACCTATCGTGTGTCGGGGAATAAACAGGTGATAAAAATCCAAACGGAATTCAATGCCGGCAGGCATGCCGTGGACGTCATCAATGGCTCCGCCGAACAAGCCTCTGCGATAAAGAAGGTGGGAGCGTTGGAGCCCTATCGTACGCCGCAGGGAGAATTTTTTCCCGCGTCGTACAAGGACAAAGAAGGATACTTCACTTCTTTCTATGTCATCCCGATCGTCCTTGGCTACAACACCAATCTGGTCAAGCGAAGTGAGGTGCCCAAAAACTATGAGGATCTGCTCGATCCCAAGTGGAAAGGGAAAATGTTCTTGGACAATGAGGCTTATGAATGGTTTGCAGTTCTACTCAAGCACCTTGGAAGAGAAAAAGGTTTGCAATATATGAGAAGGCTTGCCAAGCAGGATATTTCGATGCAACGAGGGAGGACAGGTCAGACCCAACTGTTGATGGCAGGTGAGAGGCCCATAGGGATTGTCCTTTCAGGCCATAATGTGCTCGATTTTAAGGATAGAGGGGCCCCGATTGATTGGGCTATCCTGGACCCCTATTTTTCCCAAGCCAATATGATTATGTTAGCCCGCCACGCACCCCACCCGCATGCGGCAGCGCTTCTTATCGATTGGTCGCTGTCAGAGGAAGGGCAGACCACGATAACGACCTTTGGCCGGGTGGTGGCCCGAAAGGGCGTGAAGCAGAGATTCGCGGCATTGGTCGAAAAGGAGAGCGTTCTGGTCGATCCCGAAATGATCGGCCCTATTCTAGAAGAGACCACGAGAGAATTTCGGGCGATATTTATGGACGGCCGGTAGATTCCCTATGCCGCTACTGCCTGGCGCGGCTGGCGGCAGATCGGGCCGCGCAGGATCTGTCCCGGCAGCTCGCCGCTCAGCCTCCCATCCTCGTAAATGACCCGTCCGTTAACGATGGTATAGTGCATCCCCACGGACCGCTGGATTAGCCGCCGTGTCCCGGCAGGATAATCCTCCGCCCACTCGGGCTCATACGCGTTGATCGTGTTGGGATCGAATACCGCCAAGTCTGCCGCATAACCGGGCCGCAACAGCCCTCTTCCCTCCAAGCCGTAGACCGAAGCTACTTCGAAGGTAAGCTTGTGGATTGCCTGCTCAAGGGTGAGCACTCCCCGCTCCCGCACCCAAAGTCCTAGGAGGGTGGTGCTATAACCGAAGTCTGCTCCGAACTGTACATGCGCGCCCGCGTCGGAGGTGCCGGCCAGCACATAGGGGCTCCGCAGGATCTCTCCCATGGCTTGTGGGTCTCCTCCGTTGTTGGCATTCCAGAAGGTCGTTTGCAGCTCCTCCTCAAGCGAAAGGTCCAAGAAGGCGTCCAGGGGATCCTGGTTGCGCATGGCAGCCATCTCTGCCACGCACTTGCCGACGTATCTCTTATTCTCAGGCTTGGCGACCTTCTCGATTCGGACGATGTCCCAGCGGCGGTGAAAATTGGTCGGCCGTGGATCGGCTAGGTCAGCCCTTAGCTTCTGCCGGGTGCCGGGATCTGCGAGGGCCTGTTTACGTACCTCCACAGGCTGAAACATCAGGCTCTTCCAAGTCGGGAACTCGTCGAACACCTGGGTGTTCTTGAGGCTGAAGTGCCGGACCAGCGGCACGGTATGGGAAAGCCCATAGGCGCGGTATCCGTCACGGAATATGGGGGCGACAGCGTCGAGTTGCTCGCGCCAAAGGTTCGGCTCGGTCCACCGGTGCTGCACGCTCTGCCAGATGATGGGCCGCTGGGTGCTTCGAGCCAGGTTACTGTAAAGTTCAAAATGCTCGATGCGGTTACGTCCCAAAATCGTCTCTATAACGCCTGCATTCAGCTCGCCAAGCACATCGCACAGGGCGAATAACTCCTTGTCGTCCGCGAGCCGGCTGGGCACTGGCTTGCCGTCCTCTCTCATGTGGCGCTCGTTGCGGTTGGTCGACATCCCAAGCGCACCGCCCTCCATTGCCTCCCGCACTAACCGCTGCATCTGCTGGACTTCTCCCGCTGTAGCTTGGCGCTCGACTGACTCTTCACCCATCACGTATTGGCGCACTGCGATGTGACCCACGAGCCCGCCTACGTTGATTCCGACCTTGCCTTCCAGCTTGTCCAAGTAATCCCCAAACGTATGCCAGCCCCAGCGTACTCCCTGCTCCAGGGCAAAACGGGGGATGGCTTCTACTCGCACAAAGCTCTTCACCAGGGCGTCCTCATCCCCTTCCTTAACCGGAGCGAGCGTTAGGCCGCAATTGCCCATGACCACTGAGGTGACGCCGTGCTGGGGCTCTGAGGTGCCATAGGGATCCCACAGCATTTGTGCGTCTAAATGGGTGTGATGGTCGATGAACCCGGGGGCGACGACCAGCCCCTCGGCATCTACAGTTCGAGCAGCGCTCCCCTTTAGGCGGCCTATCTCAGCGATCTTTCCATCTTTCACCCCAACGTCCGCAAGATAGGAAGGCATCCCGGAACCGTCAACTACTCGACCACTACGAAACAGCAAGTCGTACTCCATTTCTTCGCCCCTCCTTAGTTTAGACGAACAGTAACCCATCCGTTCGAATCGTTCAAGTAGTTCAAAACGTTTTGAACCTATTGAGCGGCTGGAACGTCTTGGACTTCTCCTTCGCTAAAAGAAAGGTGGTAAAGTTACCTCTGAAGATGGTAGAAACCTGGCATGAAGAATAAAGTCTGGCTCCTGGCTTCTGCATTCTGAATGCTGTTATAGATCTTCCGCTGCAACAGAGTTTGTTAAAGGAGGGAGAAACCTTGGTAGATCAATCTAAGACAACCATTGACATGATGGAGCAGGATATTTTCCGCGAAGCGCCGCCTGCCCCAAAAAGAGGGACGCTCCTCTTCGTGTTGCTCGCGGTTTTTTTGTTAATCCTTTGGTGGGCCTTTGAGGGCGCCAAGATCAGGCCAGGGGAGCTGATTCAAGGTATACCTCAGATCGCCATCACCCTTGGTCGAATGCTGCCGCCCGATTTCTCCAAGATCACCGATGCTAGGAGCTATTTTTTTCCTGAAGGCCTCTCGCTCACTACGTTACTGCTTCCCCTTCCCGTCCCTGAGGGACAGGCAAGAACCAAACAGAGGTGGTGGGACAATACCTTTCCCCAGACGATCGTCGGGGCGACGATCGAGACGATCCAGATGGCGTTAGCAGGCACTTTTTTGGCTATCATAGGGGCTTTTCCGATCGGTTTTCTCGCGGCGCGGAACACCACTCCGCATCCCTCCGTTTATCACGCCACACGTATCGTGCTGAATTTTTTTCGCACGATTCCTGACCTTGCCCTTGGACTCCTTTTTGTCGCTGCGGTCGGTCTTGGCGCCTTCGCTGGGACCCTTGCCCTCTTCATCCATACGACTACAGTGTTGGGAAAACTCCTCTCAGAATCAGTAGAGAACATCGACGAAGGGGTGGTAGAAGCGATCCGCGCCACAGGCGCTAGTTACACTCAGATTCTCACCTTCGCTGTGCTGCCACAGGTATTGCCCGATTTGATTTCTTTTACGCTTTACCGTTTAGAGACCAATATCCGAGCGGCGTCCGTCTTGGGACTGATCGGCGCTGGCGGCATCGGCTATCTGATGAATACTAGCTTTAGGACTTTTCAGTATCAGGAGGCATCAGCTATCGTGATTGTCCTGATTGTTCTGGTCATGGTAGTAGACTATGCAAGTTATCGCTTAAGAAAA
>JAHFAO010000184.1 GCA_023250515.1 Deltaproteobacteria bacterium
TCCTGAATGGCGTGAATGTGAGGATGAGGTTATCCCGGAGCCACCCTCACCCTGTCCCTCTCCCGCCAGCGGGAGAGGGAGATATTATGTGGCGGTAATTTTTTACCTCCTCTCCCTGGAAGGGAGAGGATTGAGGTGAGGGTTGCAGTGTGTAATAGGGCGATGGGTAGGTTATCAATGCAGAAGAAGTTTAACACTTCCGTTCGTGTAGCTATTTTGTCAGATACCCATGGTTTTCTGGACCCGCGCATAGCCGAAGTGGTCAAGTCCTGTGATGTGGCAGTGCACGCGGGAGATATCGGTGGGGCGTCAGTGCTGAAAGACCTGCTCCCGCAACGAAGGAAAGTTCTCGCTGTGCGCGGGAATAACGATACGGTTGAGAAATGGCCTCCCGGCGAGGGCGATTTGCTAAATAAGCTGCCGTTTGAGGCTGCGCTTGATCTCCCCGGGGGAAGACTAGTTGTAGTACACGGAGACCGGGCTGGGACAGCCCAAACACGACACGACCGCTTGCGTAAAACGTATCCTGCGGCACGCGTCATCGTCTACGGGCACAGTCATCGCCTGACCTGTGATCAGGGTCGGAATCCCTGGGTCCTAAATCCCGGGGCGGCTGGCCGGTCCCGGACCTTTGGCGGTCCTTCCTGCCTGCTGCTTGTGGCAGGTAAAAAAAACTGGCGCGTCGAGAAGGTGCGGTTCAGAAATCAAGCCGCAAGGCGGTAAAGCCTCTCTGCGTTTCCGCCCACAACGGCCTCTTTGTCCTCTTTCGTCAGATCTTCTCGACTGAGGAGTTCGTCGAGTTCACGGCGGCAGGTCGCCGCATCAAAGATCTCGTGTGGGAAATCGCTCGCAAACAGAAATGGCTCACGACCGGCCTTGCGGACCGCAAAGCCAAGCCCGCTGTCATCGCAATCGAAGCCGACGAAAATCCTTCCCTCTCGAATGTGCCTCTTAAAGTAGTCGCTCGCCTTCTCGCCGGGCTTTGGCCCCACCAAAAGCTCTCCATCGAGATCTACCTGCAGATGGGCTCGGTTGTAGGATCGGTCGATCCTGTCCATGAAGAAAGGAACCCAGGTCGCTCCGCCTTCAAGAAAGGCAACGCGAAGCTTTGGAAAGCGATCGAAAATCCCATGGGCAAGCATGCCTGCGGCTTGGACCATAATACCGAAAGGGTGGCCCAACGCATGGATCGGATAATAGGTGCTAAAGGTATCCATGCCAAAATGATGATGGCACCCTCCATGCACTGCCAGGCAACATCCAAGCTTCTCGGCCTCCTCATAAATAGGCCAGTAGAGTTTGGCTCCCAAGTGACCCTTGATCCCTTCACCGTTCGACGGCAGCATGGCCCCACACATTCCGAGTTCCTTGACTGCCCGACGAAGCTCTACCACAGCGCTTTCAACATCCTGAACAGGGATAAGGCCAATGCCCTTTATCCTCGGACTCACATTGACAAACTTTTCATAGAGCCAATTGTTATAAGCCCGGCAGGCAGCGATAGCCCACTCGCCATCCACGATCCGGCCAACAGACAAGCCAGCGCTCGGGTAAACCACCGTCCACTCGATCCCGCTCTTCTCTAGAAACTCGTCCCATTCCCTCGGGCCGGGATTCCCCATCGCTTCGCGGTATTTTCTTAGGTATTGGTAGTGAAGATGGTCCAGGACCGGAAAGATCACGGAGGATCGATTGCCCGCAGGCATGAACTTGGCGATCTCATCGCCGCCGGCATAATCGTTAATGTGGCCGTCAGCATCAATAATTTTCATTGTCGCACCCTCCTGCTCAATTTAAGAATTCTGGAATTCGTTATTCAAGGGTTGTGTAACAGGTGAGATAGGTGCTGTCAAGAAAGCGGTCATGAAGATAGTCGTTATATGCCCTGCACAGATCGATCGCATATTCCGGCATTCCTATTTGACCTATGTGCATAAAGCGTGTGGGGTATAATACCGCCGCTTCCAGGTTTCCCTTTTCCAGGGCCTCCTGCCAGTCACTTAGCGTAGGGATCAAGAAGGAATGTCCAGGTCGATCTATCGCCTGGCGATGCCATCCGTGGTGCGGTAACAGAGGAAAATAGAGCAATGCCTCGCGGCGCCTTCGATAACTTTCCGGTAGGTATTCGAAGACATCGCTTTCTAGCTCCCGGATGTGGCCATCCGCGTCAAACATCCGCCATGGTTTCATCCTTTCCTCCAAGTAAATAATCTTTGCCTTTTATAAGTGCTTTGTCCGTAACACCTAGCAATAGACTTTTCAAGGGTAAAACGCTTGTCAGGATAGTTCAGGTCGCATAAAATCGGCGAAAAAGCATAGACAGAGGTTTGAGGAGGAGTTATGCCTTACATTCGTACCGTCCCGCCTTCCGAGGCGACAGGACGCCTTAAAGAAATTTACCAAGATAGATCAGGCCCGTCCGCGGATCGAGGCCGGGTATCTATGATCCGGCAGGTGCAGAGCCTTAATGTCGATGTTTTAGCCGCGTGGCGCGATTTGGATGTGGGCATCATGCGAGGAGAATCCAGGCTCACACGCCGCCAGCGGGAGATGATCGCAACAGCGGTCTCTGCCGTGAATAAGTGCAGCTATTGAACCGTTGCGCACGGAGAGGCTCTCCGTAAACTTACCGACGACGAAGGACTCGTCGAAGGAATCAAGGAAGACTACACGCGGCTCAATATAACCTCGGCCGAGCGGGCGATGCTGGACTACGCCATCAAACTTACAGTGATACCCTCCTCAGTAGGCGGAGAGGACGTCGAGGAGTTAAGGCGGCATGGTTTTGATGATCGGGATATCCTAGATATCATCTATGTGGTCTGCCTCTACAACTTCAACGACCGTCTGGCTGATGCCACCGGCATCACCGGAGATGACTTTCTTAAGTGATCTTTGCCACGCCACTTAGCATGGTGTACGCCTCCCGCAAGCCGTTCAGCCTGGGAAGCCAGGGGATGATAGAGAGGAAGTTCCAATGCTTTACTTCGCCTATGGCTCGAATATGAACTGGCCCCAGATGAAGGAGAGATGCCCATCAGCGGAGTTTATCTCCGTTGCCAAATTGAAAGACCACTGTCTTGCCTTTACCCGGAAATCGGACCGTCGCGGGTGCGGCTCTGCGGATGCCGTCCCGGAGATAGGTCATCATATCTGGGGTGTCATCTATCAAATTGATAAGAGGGAGATCGGGCGGTTGGATGAGGCTGAAGACTTCGTTCCTGGGAGAGCACAAAACGGTTACACGAGACAAGAACGTTACGTTTACACGGACGGCGACGAGGAGAGGCCGTTTCTGGTTTCACTTTACTTTGCGGAGAAACAGAAGAGCCCCCCACTTCCCAGTGCCGAATACAAGATGATCATCATCAACGGTGCCAAGCACTGGCAACTTCCGCAGGGGTATATTGAGAAGCTTGAACAGATAAGAGTCGCGCCGTGATCTTCTGGCGTGTGGCGCTTAGCCACAAGCAACGAGCGCGAAAACGAGAGCGCTCCTTGATTTACCGCTGCAGTTGGGTATGATTCGCTAATTCTTACATTAGGAGAGTGGAGGGATGAGAAGAAGAACATGGATAGCAGTCCTAGCGACGATCGCCGCTCTTGGAAGTCTCTCTGCGCTGTTGGCTCAAGATCCGTCTGCCGAGGATGATTCCAGAGCTTAGAAGAGTCCTGGAAAACCGGCAGAGGATTTTGGTTCTTTTGTGGCTCTGCTTTCTTGCTGCGCTCGCGCTCTACCTTTTGATCCCGCAGTTCATTCTAACTAAACGAATCCTCGGTAAAAAGGGATTTCTCTTCTGAAGTAATCAGGGGCGCGCTGTGGCTTATGATGTTAATGGGGATAGGGGTCGTGATGGAGCTTTTTTTGACGAACTCTTCAGGGAAATAGAAGGGAAGGGTGGGTGATTGCAGAATCCTCTCAATTTCATCAGCGGGTTTGGCTCTGAGCGGCTGAGGCTGCTGGGCGTTCTGACCGGCGGCCATTTTTTCATTCACTGGTTCCAGCAACTTTATCCGGTTGTGCTCCCCTCTATCAAGGCGGGGTTAGGTCTTAACGACATTCAGGTAGGCGCGCTGAATTCGGCCAGGCAGTTGGCCATGGGGACTCTGGACCTCCCTTTTGGTATGCTGGCGGACTCCATGGTGCGATACCGGGGTCTCATCCTGGCCTCGGCTCTAGGATTCATGGGAGGTGCCTACCTCCTTATGGGAATGGCGCCTGTCTTTTACTGGGCCCTGTTCGGGTCCGGTCTGGTCGGTCTGGGCACAGCTTTGTGGCACCCGACAGCCGCGGCCTCTTTGTCCAATCGCTTTCCAGAGCGCCGCGCCACCGCTCTGGCAGTTCATGGAATGGGCGCGACCATTGGCGATACCCTCACGCCTCTCGGGGTAGGTTTCTTGCTCGTGACCTTTCCATGGGAAATCGTGCTGGAGTTTCAAATCGTCCCAGCCCTGCTGCTGGGTTTCTTGATCTGGCGCGGCTTGGCGGGCCTCTTTTCGGATTCTGACTCTCCGCCCTCGCGTTCCGCGCAGATTCGTGAGATCGTCGATCTGGCAAGGAACCCGGTCTTCATTTGGGTTTCCGTGGCCACGGGTCTTTTACAGATGGGACGACTCGTGATCATGACCTTCTTGCCCATCTACCTCCAGGAACACTTGCGTTACTCACCGTTTGTTCTGGGCATCTACATCGCGCTGCTCCATGCTATGGGAACCGTTTCGCAGCCTGTTCTCGGTTTCCTATCTGACCGGTTTGGTCGTAAGGCAGTGCTGTTTCCGTCGTATGTCACGTTAGGACTCTTGTTCGTTCTATTGGCGGCTGCAGCGCCCGGCGTCCAGCTTGGACTGGTTATCATTGCTATCGGCCTCTTCTTTTACACGCTCATGAACATCATCAACGCGACGGTCATGGACGTGGCGGGCTCCCAGATCCAAGCCTCCTCCTATGGGCTAACCTCCCTAGTGACGCAGGTTGTGGTTTTTCCGACTCCGATGATGGCGGGGTTTCTTATCAGTCAGTATGGGATGGACTCCGCCTTTGTGTTGTCAGGTGTCCTTGTTATCCTCGGCGGATTTGTGCTCTTACCTCTGAGATTATACGGAGGAGCCAGAAAGTGACAGGATGTTTAAAAACTATGTATGCATACCACGGAGGAACCCATGAAGATTACTGTGGACCGAAGCAAATGCAGGGGGCACAGCAATTGCCTTTCGCTGGCGCCGAATGTCTTCGATATCGATGAGCAGTTCAAGGCCGTGGTGACCGATCCTGAAGGCGACAGCGATGAAGCCGTTCTCAAGGCAGCCAAGCTGTGCCCCACCCTGGCCATTACCTTGGAAGATGAGGAGACAGGGAAGAGGATCTTTCCCTGAGCCTCGCGCAGCGAGAAACAAAGACACTCTCATGAGGATCTTACCTTTCTTTTTTATCAGCATTTGTCTCTCCTGTGCTCTGACTGTGAGCACGCCAACGACAGCACAATTATCTGGCACTCTGCCCAACCTCAAAGTCGAGGCGTTGGTCAAAGGTCTGGAAACGCCGTGGGCGATCGCCTTTGCGCCGGATGGCCGCATTTTCATCACGGAGCGCCCGGGCCGCATTCGCATTGTGAAGAACGGACAGTTAGAAAGTGATCCCTGGATGGCTTGGGAGGTCGTGGCGGTCCGGGAGGCAGGTCTCCTAGGTCTGGCGCTCGACCCGCAATTCGCTAAGAACGGCTTTGTCTATGTGGCCTATACCTATCGCGCCAGCGCCGGCCGGTTTCAGAACCGGCTGGCGCGCCTGCGCGAAGATCCAACGACCGGCAAAGGAAAAATGGACAAAATATTACTCGACGGCGTCGCCGGCAATAACAACCACGACGGCGGCCGGGTGAAGTTCGGGCCCGATGGCAAACTCTACTGGACGATGGGCGACGCGCAGAACACGGCGTTGTCCCAGAACCTGTCATCGCTTAACGGCAAGATCCTGCGTCTCAATCCAGACGGTTCCATTCCTGGTGACAACCCCTTTCCTAACTCGCCGGTCTATTCCTACGGTCACCGCAACCCTCAGGGACTGGCATGGCAGCCTGGCACAGGGCGACTCTATGCGACGGAGCATGGCCCTAGTGGATTTCAGGGATGCTGCCGCGACGAAGTGAACTACATCGAACCGGGAAAGAACTATGGCTGGCCGGTGATCAGAGGAGAGCAAACGCAAGAGTCCATGGTCTCACCGATCATTCAAAGCGGAGACAATGAAACCTGGGCGCCCTGCGGCGCCACCTTCGTCACGCGTGGACCAT
The DNA here is from genome assembly GCA_023250515.1 of Deltaproteobacteria bacterium. GTDB lineage: Bacteria > Desulfobacterota > Binatia > UBA9968 > UBA9968 > JAHFAO01. The sequence goes on from JAHFAO010000184.1 coordinate 6,288, forward strand.
GGGCTGGTTCGCTGCTCTTCACTGGCTTGCGCGGCCAGTCGCTTTATCGGCTCACACTCGATCCCAACGATCCGCGCAAAGTCCTGCTCTTTGAGCGTCTGTTGGAGCGGCAATTTGGACGACTGCGAGATGTGATCGAAGGGCCCGATGGTATTCTGTATCTCCTGACCAGCAACCGGGATGGGCGTGGCCGGCCCGGGCCAGACGATGATCGGGTGCTGCGCTTGAACTTCAAATAGAGATAGCCCGAAGGGGCGAGCTGGAGGTCGTAGGCGAATCGACCTGCTGGCAATAGTTCAAGTCATTCAAATAGTTCAAATCGTTTAAACGCCTTGAACGTCTTGAACGTTTTGAATTCAAGACTCGAGACTCGAAACTGTTCCAGTTAGGACTTTCAATTTTAGGCCAACTGCCCTACGATTACCCTGTTGGCTGAAAAAAAATCTAAAAAAACGCGGGCGGTGGGGACTGTCCGACGAAGAAGG
>JAHFAO010000185.1 GCA_023250515.1 Deltaproteobacteria bacterium
CAGAGCCGGAGAGAGTAATGCAGTATTGACGCCGGGGCGCGGTATGCCAATCGAGGAGATGGCTGGCCGGGTCATTCTTGAAAACAAGCGCGGTTGCGGGATGCATCTTCGAGAAGAGAGCTGAAACTTCGCTTGTGTCCAGCTCTTCAAAGTGAGATTGCCCATCGTCGCCGGTATACAACCTTACAAACTTCACAACTAACCCCCCATTGTTTTCGTTAGACGTTCGGATTATCAGAAATCCGAGAGCATTTTCAATGAAATTCAGAGTTAGAAAGAAACATGTAGTGTCCCTCCTGATCCAGCCTTATTTATTCTCACCTCTCCTATGGTGTCAACTATCATGCATCTGAGCCATCCGGGATGCTATTTTCCGCCGCTCAAGATTTGCCCTCCGTTTTGCCTGCCTTACCAGGATTAGCGACAACAAAGGCCCTCAACCGAGCACGGCGCTCGCTCAGCCTTGTCCCTTATACTCGGCTCTAAAAAGCCGTCGAGATCTTTGGCTCATCCCGTTCAGAAGTTTGACATGGCACAAAACGGTAAGTATCCTGCCGGTCACCAGTAACGTTGCCAATTATTAGTGGGAGGCCCAATCCCGAGAAGGGTAAATTCCCTTTTATGTGGGAGTTATGTAACGTGCCAAAATTGTATTCATCGACCAACTGCCTATTTTATGGGTAGAGTCACTTATTTCTACAGGGAAAATTGAAAGCATGGATCGTCCCACGAGATTAGATCCCCGCTACGTTAATCGGCGTATCAAACTCCCTTATGGGTTTAAGGCTGAAGAGGTCGAGGAAGCGGTGGCTGAAACCTACCGTCTTTTTCACGGACTTAATGACTACCTAGAGCGTGACGGATTCCGCCCCTTGGAGGAACTTTTACTCGGAAATTCATTATCCGGAATTCTGTCAGAGCTTTTGGTAAAGAACATCGCCAGAGTCTCTTCCACCATCGAGGCAAACCTTAAGGTAGGAGGCCATCCAGACCTTCTTCCCAAAGGTCGTTATCCTTCAAATCTTGTGTTGAAGGGTAACGAAGGGATCGAGGTGAAAGTCTTCGATCCAGAAAGGAGGCTGGCAAGGCCACAATCCTGAGGATTGTTGGCTTATGATCTTTAGGTATGCCGTAGGTAAACAGGAAGACGGTAAATTGCTGCCGCTCACTTTTACCGAAATTCTTTGCGCGAAACTAACAAAATCTGATTGGTCGTTCTCAGGACGCAAGGGAACTTCACGCCGAACCCCAACAGCCTCCATCACTACCTCAGGCGTTGAGAAGCTACGGAGCAACTTTTTATATAGGCTTCCAGGAGTGGGGGTAGGGAAGCACTGCTCGATCCTCGCGGAAGCTTGATTCCAATTAGATCAGGTGCACTATCGCCCGAATAGTGTCTGTTGCTGTCCATAGATTTTTCCTTGGGATGGTAACAAGGTTCCGTTGCTATCCCCGTTTGGAGCTAAGGACGCAAGGCGCGGGATGCCTTTAACGGCCATCTCGTAGAACTCAGGGTCGGACTCAATACCAATACTCTGGTAGCCAGCAGCACAAGCCGCGGCGATAGTAGAACCCCCTCCCATGAAGGGGTCCAGTATAATTCCCTCTCCCAAGGGGAGAGCAGCCCGGACAATCTGCCGTATAAAGGCCTGAGGCTTAAGCGACGGATGTGGCGAAATTTCGCGCTCGATGGCGCGAGTGGGTGCACTCTTAATCACATCACAAAAGGGCTCTTCTTTAGAGACTCGGCGTAAGCCTCCTGTTTTCCACTTCCGTAGGCTGTCTTGCACCCGACCCTCACATGGTTTTCTAAAGAGACCCCATGGCTCCCAGCAAGATCTGGGCATCACCGTTACATCGTCGAACTCCTTATGGGCGTTCTTTGGCCTATCCCCCCCTCGCAGGGTTTGCACTAAACGGATGATCTCGCCCCGCTTTTCAAGTCCTGCCTCGATGAGTGCTAAGTAGACAAGGTGAGACAATAACGGGTTCGTTGCTATAAATATGTGCCCTCCGGGGACTAGCACCCGGGATATTTCCTTTGCCCAACGGGAAAAGAAGTCCTTCAGGGCTACCCTGTCCTCATCCGTGAGGACTGTAAACCGGGGAAGCGGCATTCGGGTACAACCGCCAAGCCTGGGAGGTATGCGCCAGATACCACCGTGGCCGCGACGCAGTTTGCTCTTCTCTTCGGGCGTGTATTCCTTGAGCCCATACGGAGGATCAGTGACCACAGCGTGAATGCTGTTTGAGGCCCGCTTCTTCAACCAATCAAAGCAGTCTGCGTGAACCACCTCATAAAGGTCTTCCAAGTTGACTGTAGGATGTGCCGATCTGGAAGTTGTGGTGTTGGGTTTCAATTTCTTCTTGGGCTGTTCAGCCCAATCTCGATTGGCACCATATTCACTGAAGCTCTCTCTAAGAACAGCCGGTGCCTCTACTGGATAGCGGTAAAAGATTCGCTTCACATCGGTCGGTAAGTAACCAGCTAGTACAAAGAGTGAGCTAGGGTCTATGGTCAAGGTTTTCGCAATCCGCGCGATCATGGGCTTAGAAGGTTTGGCTTTTCCTTGTTCCAGCCTTGACAGGTAGCCCTTTGTCACCTTCAACTTAAAGGCAAGGGCCCCAAGAGAGTAGCCTGCCGCCAGGCGTTCTGTTCGGAGGAGTTGCCCGAATTCCCGGCCATCGGATGGAACCGGTGAAAATTGTTTTTCCGCTATCCTACGCATGGAAAACAGATAACATCGTTTACTAAACTAGTCAACCACGCTTTTTCCCTTGCTTAGATAGCCAAGCAATCTTAAAATAGTCTTGTGATATTCCGGACAGGGGAATGTAGAGACTACAGTCGCTTAACTTCGATTCATTAATTATTGCGGAGCAAACCTTAAGAGTGGGTGAATGCTCCTCAGCCGGGTTGCAGACGGGAAAAATCATTGCGGCATTTACACATTGAAGCGGAAATGGATGATATCCCCGTCCCGGACCACGTAGTCTTTGCCCTCGAGGCGCAGTTTACCTGCCTCGCGGCACTTCGCCTCGGTTCCTAATGCGATAAACTCCTCGTAGGGGACGACCCCTGCGCGGATAAAGCCCTGCTCCATGTCGCTGTGGACCTTGCCCGCGGCCTTGCGTGCGGGGGTTCCCTTCCTGATGGTCCAGGCGCGGACTTCATCTGATGCTGTGGTAAAAAAACTCACGAGGTCGAGAAGCTCATAAGTGGCTCGAATGAAACGCGCCCGGGCCGGCTCCTCCATGCCGATCTCTTTTAAAAAGATCTCGCGGTCGGTCTCGTTTAACTGAGCAATCTCTAGCTCAAGCTTTCCAGCAAGAACCAGTCCTCGGATTCCTCGGCGTCGGAGCTCCTCTTCGTAAGCCGGCAAGAGGGGTTGTCCCGCCCTCTCATCGGCGATGTTCCATATCGCGAGAACAGGCTTGCGGCTAAGAAAGCCGAAGCCGGACAAGACGCTCTCCTCCTCAGGCGTGAAAGAAAGGCTTCTTAAACTCTTTTCGTCCTCTAAAGCCTTGTGACAACGCTCCAAGAACACCGATTCCTGGCCCTTTCCTTTCTCTTTTTTTAATCTAGCCAGACGGTTCTCCACAACAGCAAGGTCCGAGAGGATCATCTCTGTCATTAGCTCGTTAAGCTCTTTGAAAGGGTTAGCCTCGGGACCAAAATCGCACAGGACAAGGGCAATGGCGTCCACCTCGTGCATTTGGCTTAGGAGTTCGGTGCTGCCGCGGAGACGCTCACTCACCTCACTTGGTGGAAAATCGGTAAAGCGAATCTCAGTATAGGTGGTCTTTTTGGGCTTAAGAATCTGTGCTAGCCGATCGACCCTTTGATCCGGCACCTTGATGACGCCGAGATGGATCTGCCTGCGATCATGCCCTACATCAGTCTTGAGTCCGGTAAGCATATTAAAAATTGTTGTTTTCCCGGAGCCGCGACGGCCGATCAATCCTACTTTCATTACTAGCTCCCTTGAGTCTTAGAAGGAAACGTTGGAACTTTAGCGGGAATTTTGGATGAAAGGAACAGTCGTGCTGCGCAAGGAGAGTGCCCTGGCGCCTTGCGTTCCCGTGCAGATCGTCAGTTTGCTGATAGGACTCGGCTTAACGCGTCTGGATAACCTCTCCCGCCAGATTGGTTACTTTATCCACGCGGATGACTACCGCCGAACCTTTACGCTCCGGGTCCTTATCAAGTTCGGCCTTGACCGTCCGCGCCATAACCTGCTCCCGGATCGGCCCTTTCTCATGCATGGTGGCGACGCCGTGAAAGCGCCAGTTGACCCTGGTCTTTGCGTCCCTGAACAGCACGATAACGCGTGGGTTCTCTAAGAGGTTTTTCAAGTGTTGGCGTTTCGTGCGTTCCCAGTAAGCCAGGGACTCGCCATCGAAGACCATCGTGCTGCCCTTGTACCCGATATCGGGCTCTCCATTGGCCGAAGCCGTGGCGATGATGCAGGGACAGCCGTTTTCCAGGGCAGGGTCGACCAACTCGCGCATTTGATCTGTTAAGGTAATCATGGACGCCATGCTATGAAAGAGCCGACCGCAAGTCAATGCCCTTCAACGGGGCCGTTGAAGAAGCTACCGAGATATTCTCGATAAGAACTGGGCCTCGCCGTATTCCTCAAGAGCCAGGTTCTTAAGACCGGTCTTCTCATAGGTCTCCCCCAGCAAAAGATGGACCGTAGGTTCGTCGGGGTCGGCAGTGACGGCCTCCGCCAGTATCTCTCTGGCTTCGTAAAAGAGTCCATGGGAGAGAAAGAGGCCGGCCTTGAGGACCGTCAAGGTAGTCTTAGAGATCCCGCTGGCTCCCTCCAGCGATTTGAGCTGTTCCTGAACAGGTCTGGCCTGCTCAGGGGTGAGGATCGTGAAACGCGCCTTCTCGGCGGGAACCCCTTTTTTCTCTATCGACCAGGAATATTCCATGCCTGGCTTTAAGCGGGGCGCGGACGGGGGATATTTTAGCTGGGTGCGGGCGATATTGTCCGCCGACCATAGAGGTCCTTCAAGGCCGTAAACCCGCAGCGTGCCTGTTTGCATCTCCATCCCCATCCATTTGAAGGTGGGCGAATCGGTCAGCATCTTCGTCTCCCGTGGCGAGATCAGCGTCGGGGGATGCTTGCTCCCCCGCGTTGCCAGAGGAATATAGGTGGGCGGTTTTTTCTTCCCCAGGAGGAGGTTCGCCACCTGCTTCATCCCCGCGCTGGCTTGGCCACCCTTCGCATCGGGTGGCTTGATCTCGAAAGGAGAATTTTTTTCATCTATGGTCACGGTTTTCATACTTTCGGTAAAAAGGATGACCGCCGAGGCGTCCTTAGTGACCGCTACTTGGGTTCCCGCGTAAAGCGACTGCAGCGGCGCGGGTTTTTCCGGCGCCTTCTTCCCGGGAGGCCTGATCTGGATATCACCCCGGTTGAGTTTCAGCTCCGTGATGACCGCCACGGCCTCCTGGGATTGAGCCCAGAGAGAAGTTGGGACGCATCCAAATATCAGAACAAAAAGAATCAGGCGAAAGAATTGTTTTCTCATAACGACAACCTCCTTTTAGGGAGCGGTCTGTGATCCTAAGACTTCAAAGACCTCGACCGGTTTGTCTCTTCCCTTGACCTTAACTTCGCCGCAGCGCCGCACCTTGAATTTTCCATCCACCGGCTCCAGGGTTTCGCGCGTGATCAGGATGGAGGTGGAAAAATCCTTGTTCAGTCCCTCGACCCTCGAGGCCGTGTTCACCGTGTCACCCGTGAAGGTGAACTTCTTTCGCCCCTCGGACCCTACGATGCCGGCCACAACCTCTCCTGTATGAATCCCCACGCCTATGCGGATCGGCTGGTAGCCTCGATTCTGCCACTTCTCATTGAGACGTGCGAGCCCCTCTTGCACCTCTAAAGCGGCCTGGACCGCATCCGCGGCATGGTTTGGGTTATGCTTCGTCGCGCCGAAAACGGCCATCACGGCGTCTCCAATGAAGTCGTTAATCATGCCATGATGCCGGGAGATAACCTGGGTCATCATAGCAAAAAGCTCGTTCAGAATTCCAACAACCTTTTCTGGCGGTGAGCCCTCGCAGAGGGTGGTGTAGTCTCTGATATCGGTAAAGAAGACGCTCACCTCCTTTTTCTGGCCGCTGAGACTTTCCTCTTGCTGCACGATCTGGTCCGCGACCTCACGATCTACGTATTGCCCGAGGGATTTGCGGATATGCCTTCTCTCCAGGAGATCGCCCACAAAACCCCCAAAGCGGATGGCCAAGAGAGGAGTCACGAAATCCACCCAAACACCCAAGCGGGCGAAGGCCAGGTAGCTGAGCGGAATGAGAAGAAGAGGAATCGCCAGCAGCCCCAGGATGGTGACGGTAATGGGACGGAAGAGAGAAAGGAATAAGCTGATAACAAGGGCAAAGACGAGAGATAGTGACAGAGCCACTATCCTGTGGGCTGTCAAGATCTGCGATCGGGAGAGAATCGTATGGATGATATTGGCATGGATCTCCACGCCGCTCATCAGCCCTTGAGGCGTGGGAAAGAAGTCCCGGCTTTCCCCGAAAGTCGCGCCGATGAGGACGATCTTTCCCCGAAAAGGATTGTCCGCTGCCGGGCTCCAATTCTGTTTTGACAGAAAGGCTACGGGGTCACTGGGAATGGCCTTAAAACTTCCCTGCGCTCCGGCAAAATTGATCTTCCAGATGTCATCGAGCTGGAATGTGAGGGGAGTCCGTTCTGGGAGGAGGCTTC
>JAHFAO010000315.1 GCA_023250515.1 Deltaproteobacteria bacterium
GAAGACGGTGATTTTTGTGACGCACAGTATAGAGGAGGCAGCGTATTTATCCGACAGGGTGATCGTTATCGGCGCACGGCCGGGACGCACAAAGAGCATCATCAAAATCAATCTCCCAAGGCCCAGGGATTACGAGATGAGGTTGTCGGCAGAATTTAATGACATCAAGGCAGAGATTTGGAACACGCTTAAGGAAGAGCTGATCACGAGGACTGGGGATGGGATTTAAGGAAATTTATCACGAATATCAGAGGCCGATGCTCGGGACCGGCTCGGTGGTGGGCCTGATGATCCTTTGGGAGTTCCTCCTCACCTATGTGATCCCCTTGAATCCCTTTTTCTTCACCAAACCCTCGCTTATCGCAGGTGCTTTTCGCGAGCAGATTCTCGGCGGAGCTTTGTGGAACGATCTCGCGATCAGCAGCCGGGCGTTTCTGTGGGGTTTTAGCTTTGCGATCGTGGTCGGCATCCCCATCGGAGTGTTGATGGGGTGGAGGAGGCGGGCTGAGTACACGCTTGACCCGTTCCTCACGGCCCTCTACGCAAGCCCCCTTGTGGCCCTGGCCCCTCTAATCATCTTAGCCTTTGGTGTGGGCCTGTTGGCAAAGTCCGTCTTGGTCTTTCTCCTCTCTGTCTTCCCTTTCATATTCAATAGCTTTGCCGGGGTGAGATCCACGGACAGGCTGCTCATTAACGTCGTCAAATCCTTTGGCGGGACGGAGAAAGATCTCTATCTTAAAGTCATATTTCCAAGCATCTTGCCCTACATCGTGGCCGGCGCAAGAATTGCGATCGGTAGGGGATTGGTCGGCATCATCGTGGGAGAATTTTACGCCTCTTCCGAGGGTATCGGTTTTGCCATCTCGCGATTCGGCGACACCTATCGCCTGCCTGAGATGTTCGCAGCGATATTCGTGCTGATGATCATAGCCGTGCTGCTTACAGAAGCCATTAGGAAGTTGGAGGCCATGCTAGCACCGTGGCGGGCCGGAGAGAGGGCGGGATGACTCGTTTGGTCAACTTCTATACGGAGAGAGAGCACCACATTTTAGGCGGAGGGTTCATCCTGCTCCTCATATTACTCTGGGAGCTTGTGCCACATGTGATAGCACTCCCAAAAGCGTTGTCCCTCTTCTTCACCACCCCTTTGAGAGTCCTAGAGGTTTGCTACGAACTAGTGGTCCGGAACGAAATCCAGACACACCTTTACGTCAGCGCCGTGGAATTTCTCCTCGGCTTGGGCTTGGCCATCTTAGCCGGCCTCCCTTTGGGCCTCATCATGGGCAGGTCTAGCGCCGCAGATGCCATGTTAGATCCCTATGTGACGGCCCTCAACGCCACGCCCAGGCTTGTCTTCTTGCCCCTGCTCATCCTCTGGTTGGGCCTCGGGATTTGGTCTAAGGTCATGATCGTATTTATCGGGGCTCTGTTCCCCTTGCTCATCAACACCTACGAAGGAGTTAAGAACGTGGACAGAGTCCTGGTGAACGTTGTCCGCTCCTTTGGCGCCAACGAGTGGCAAGTGATGAAGATGGTGGTGCTCCCCAACTCACTCCCTTACATCGTGGTGGGTTTACGGCTGGCAATCGGTAGGGCCATCCTTGGGGTAGTTGTTGGCGAGTTCTTCGGGGCGACCAAAGGCCTCGGCGCGATGATGGCCAAAGCGGCGAGTAGCTATCAGGTCGATATTGTCTTTGTCGGGGTGGCTATCTTCATGGGGATCTCCCTCGTATTCACCTTAACGGTAAAGAAGATCGAAGCTAAGCTCAGCCGCTGGCGCCCCGAGGAGGCAAAGACGTTCTAGTCGCTCTACTTCGTTACCTTTCTCCCCATCTCTCTCAGGACTTCATTTAACAGATCACGGGCCACGAACTGCTCGATATCCGGGAGCGGCTTGCCCGCCGGCCAGCCCGCCTCCGGAGTGGTCCTGGACTCGAATAGCAGGCGGAGCAAATCATGCGAGATTTCCGGCCCGTAGGCATTCTGCACTTGCCTATAGATCGCCTCAGAGAGCCTTGCGTCTTTAATCGCAAACCACTTCTGGATGACCTCAACCGTCCCCTTCTTATTTGCCTTGATATAATCTGCGGCCTTAGCTGTGGCCTTGATAAACCTTTTCACCTCGTCACGCTTTTCCTTGATGCGATCTCTGTGGACAAAAAAGGTGCCTCCTAACCTGGGAAGGTAGTCTCCGGTCTTCACGAGTATCTTCATCCCCTCCAGCTCTGCTCTAGCGGCGTGGGGAAACGACAAAATGGCGCCCTGGATCGAGCCTCCGATAAGACCGGCGATCCGGTCAGGCTCCCCCGCAAAGCTGATGATTTTATAATCCCTGCCGGGCTGCATTTTGAAGGACTGTCCGA
>JAHFAO010000001.1:0-59120 GCA_023250515.1 Deltaproteobacteria bacterium
ACTGCTTTTACAAGGTTAGGTCGGCATCGGCATTCAGACGAAAATCATCTCTGTGGCCCCGCTCCAGCCAGTGATACCCGGCAAGAGCGATCATAGCCCCATTGTCGGTACAAAGCCCGGGAGAAGGGAAATAGACTTCCATCCCCTCCTCTTGTGTTTTCTCCAACATCTTCTCTCGCAGACGGCTGTTGGCCGCAACCCCACCGGACAATACGATGCGGCTCACGCCAAGCTCCCTCGCCGCCCGCAAAGTGGGCGCTACGAGCATATCCACGACTGCCTCTTGAAAGCTAGCCGCAATGTCAGCCCTTTGCCCCTCCCACCCTTCTTTCCCGCGCGCCTTGAGGTACTGCAAGACAGCGGTCTTTAAACCGCTGAAGCTAAAATCGTAAGTGCCCTTCTTCATGCGGGAGCGAGGAAAAGAAACAGCCTTGGGATTGCCATTCCGGGCTAACTGATCGATAACCTTTCCTCCCGGGTAACCTAAGTTCATCATCTTTGCCACTTTATCATAGGCCTCTCCCGCCGCATCGTCCCGTGTGCCTCCCAAATGGAGGTACTCTCCAATATTCCGCACCAGATAGAGAAGCGTATGACCACCGGAGGCGAGCAGGGCAACATAGGGGAACGGGATATCCTGCTCCAGAAAAATTGCCAGGAGGTGGGCCTCTAGATGGTTGATGCCGACATAGGGCATCCCCCAGCGAAAGGAGATCCCCTTAACCATGGAAAGCCCAACGAGGAGAGATCCCACTAGTCCCGGACCGCGCGTGACCGCGATACCGTCCAGGTCCTTCAATCCAACACCTGCTTTTTGTAGGGCCCCGTCGAGGATTGGAAGGATGTGCTGTACGTGTTGGCGTGAAGCCAACTCCGGAACGACACCACCATAAGGACCGTGGACTGCGTCCTGAGACGAAACGAGATTTGCAAGGACCGTGCGGCCATTGAGGAGCACCGCTGCCGCGGTATCATCACACGAGGTCTCTACACCCAAAACCAACATTGGACTATCTTGATGGAAGCTACCGCTCTCAACGGAAAGAAGGACTCGTCTCTCCTCGCATGCGACTTAGCCCCTCAGACGCCACTCGGTTGCCAGGATTCAACCGGAGGGCCTGGGAGTAACTGGAATCGGCTCGCTGGAAAGAACCCAACGCACGGAAACCCTCCCCCTTCAAGGCAAGAACCTCGGCCAACCAATAGGGCTCACTGGCGAAAAGAGACTCTGCAACGTCAAGAAAATTGAGAGACTCCTGATAACGACCCATGCGATAGTGGGTCTGGGCCAAATAGTAATAGCCGTAAGGATTCGTGGAGTCGATGGCAATCGTCTTTTCAAGCCGTGCCAACGCCTTTGCGTACTCCCCAGATTCGAGGAGCTTTTTCCCTTCTTCGGTGAGGCGCAGTGAGGCGGCGCGCTGGGGTGGGGTCCTCGGGGTTATCTTTGCGATCAGGGAGCTATCATCGGGTAGGGGAGGGGGCGTCTCTCTCCCGGGAGTGGATCGCGCAGGTTGATCTTTAGACCTTGACTGTGGGACAGTGCCTTTCTCTTTGAGATCCTGCTCTTTGATTTTGGACTGTTCTAGAACCGGCTTTGTCTCAGGTGCTTGCGTTGCAGGGGGTAAGGCGACTTGAGGCGAACGGGGAGCTGGAGTGGAAACAGATGGCGGCGGCCAGGTTGAACGGGAAGGCCGAGTTGGTGCGCAACCCTGAATCAAAAACGCGACAACGAGCGCCCCAAGAAAGCTTAAGACTCTCCGACCGAAAACGTCACGCCAGCACACTTCCAAAACCTGCTTCCATCGCATTATCCTTATCTTGCCCATAACTGAGAAAAAAGCCAAGACAAAAAATTCCCAGGCGCCGAGAAAATTTGGGCCAATGGGGCAGGATGGAGAGGACAAAAACCGCTAGGTTCTTCTCCCTCAAGGAACGCCTCTTGAATGACCTGTGGACAGTTAGGGGTTGCACGGTACCCACTCAGAGGATCGATATCGATCATCTTTATACCCGGTGCCGGAATAAAATCGGTAACCGGACTGCCGACCGTGGCCCGCTTCATAAACTCCGTCCAGATCGGAAGCGCGGCCTGAGCCCCGGGTAAGCCGAGCTTGCTCTGGTTATCAAATCCCACCCACACGACTGCCAAGAGGTCTGGAGTATAACCTACAAACCAGGCGTCCTTGGTGTCGTTTGTGGTCCCGGTTTTACCCGCCGCCGGTCGATCAAACCCCTGGATTCTCGCCGCACGGCCTGTACCCCGATCCAGGACACCTTTCAGTAAGTGATTCATCATGAAGGCTAGCTGAGGAGTAATCACCTTTTCTACCCGAATATCCCTTTTCTCCAAAACCCTTCCCCCTTGATCCATAACCTGCTTGACCGCCAACGGCTCGGTGCGCACCCCATTATTAGCCAATGTAGAAAAGGCGACCCCAACTTCCAGGGGGGAAACCTCAACAGAACCTAAGGCCAGAGAAGGCAAGGCCGGCAGGGAGCTTTGAATACCGAGGCGATGGGCCATGTTCCGGATATTCTTAATCCCCACGTCTCTGGCGATGCGTGCAGTCGCTGAATTGAGAGACCTCTCCAAGGCCCTACGCAAGGTCACGGTCCCAAAATATTCTCCGTTGTAGTTATCAGGACGCCATTCCTGTCCCTCATAGCTCCAGGTAAAGGGAGAGTCATCCACCATGGTCACAGGGGTAAATTTCCGTCCTCCCTCTTCTGAGCCATGCATAAGGGCGGCGAGATAGACAAACGGCTTAAAGACCGATCCAGGCTGGCGCTTTGCCTGAAAGACACGATTGAATTGAGACTTCTGGTAATCTCTTCCTCCCACCATGGCCTTGATCTCACCGGTTTGAGGTTTGATAACCGCAATGGCACCCTCGAGATGATCCCCCTCACCTCTCTTCCGCAAATGAGGATAGGTTTCCTCTAACCGCCTTAAACCCTCCACCAGGGCCCTTTCCGCTGTCTTCTGGAGATGGAGATCAAGACTCGTAAAGATCCTCAGCCCCTCCGCTGTTAAAACCTCGTTGGAATAGTTCAACGCGAGTTCCCGTTTTAAAAAATCGACGTAGAAGGGGGCATCGTTGGCAATCTTCACAAGCTCGCGAGGCTGAATGACCTCTCGAAGCGCCCTCTCATATTGGCTACGTGTAATAGACGCATCTTCCAACATTTTGGACAGGACAACGTTTCTGCGTCGAGTAGCGACCTCAAGGCTCCGATAAGGAGAATAGCGGTTGGGCGCCTTAATGAGCCCAGCAAGGAGGGCCATTTCTCCGATCGTCAGCTCCGAAATCTCCTTGGAAAAATAAAAACGTGAGGCCTCCCAGACCCCAAAGATCCCCTGAGCTCCCTTTTGTCCCAGGTAGATCTCGTTCAAGTAGTTCTCGAGGATTTCCTCCTTGGAATACTTCCGCTCTGCAATGAGCGCCATCAGGGCCTCCCTGACCTTGCGCTGGATGGTCCGCTCGTCTGCCAGAAAAAAATTCTTCATCAACTGTTGCGTTAGGGTACTCCCGCCTTGGACAATCCCCCCGCTACGCAGGTTCACCCAAGAGGCGCGCAAGATAGCCACAGGATCAATCCCCCGGTGGCGATAAAATCTCTCATCCTCAATAGCCAAGATCGCCTGCACCAGTAACGGCGGAACTTCAGCTAAAGTCACCACCCGCCTCTCCTGCCAGATACGATCATAAAGGCCGGTCACCAATTCAGGCTCTAATTCAAGCGAAAATAGCTCCTCCCCGTTATCCAACTTCTGCATTTTAGCGATCGTAGTGCTTTGCAAGGCGATGCGGACGGGAACTCCCTTAAAGGCCTCTAAAGGGTAGCCGAAATCGTTGAGATAAATCTCCAGGAGGCCTTCCCTTTTCACGAAGCGGTACTCTCCTTTCGCCCTCGGTGCATTGCGGCCTTCTCTGTAGCCCAGACGACGGAGCTTTTCCCATAGATCCTCCATGCGGAGGTTCATCCCAACATAGAGCAGAAACGTGTCGGAATAGATCTTAGACGGGAATTGCCACTTTCGGCCTTCAAATTTCGCTATGACAACCTCCTCGACGTGCCTCACGTACCAAGCACCGAGGATTACCCCACTAACGATAAAGAGAGTGATTAGGAGAAAAACAACCTTGAGAGTCTGAAGGCGGGACTTTTTCAAGTCAAAAACTCCGGGATCCAAGATAGCACTGAGCTATTTTCCTTTCAAAAACAAGAAAAAGAGGGCCGGATGGATCAACCCGGCCCTCTCGTCACAGCGTTCTTTAAAGAGACTATCGCGAAGGCTTCAACGCGAGAAAGAGCGTACTCTCCCCACGGCGCACCAGGAACAAGATCCCCTTCCCCTTTTTGGTCTCCCCGATGACCTTTCGATAATCTGCAAGTCTCCGAATCGGTTTGCGATCAATCTCCAAGATAATATCCCCGCGACGCAACCCTGCCTCGTCTCCCGGACTCCCAGGCTCCACTGCGCTAATCACTACTCCTTCCGGCCGATCCAATCCCAAGCTTTCGGCAATTTGCGGCGTCACTCCCTGTACGGTCAATCCTAGCTCCCCTTTCTCTTTGGTCGACGCGACGACCTCTTCTTCCTTCAGCTCACCAACTGTCACAGAGAGGAAAACCTCTTTTTTCTCTCGCAGGACCTTTAATCGCACTTTCTTATCCACCGGTGTACGAGCCACGATAATAGGAAGGTCATTCGATTCCTTGATCTCCTTTCCATCAAACTCAATGATGACATCCCCCACCTTAACCCCCGCACGCTCCGCGGGCCCATCCTTTGAGACATTGGCGACCAACGCCCCTTGGGCCTTATCTAACCCAAGAGATTCCGCAATCTCAGGAGTCACCTTTTGAATAAGGACTCCCAGGTAACCCCTGGTAACCTTTCCCTTCCCCTTCAGCTGAGGCAGCAGCTCCTTGACTAAATTAATAGGAATCGCAAAGCCGATCCCGATATTGCCTCCTGTCCTGCTGAAGATCGCCGTGTTGATTCCTACGACTTCGCCGCGCAGATTGATCAGAGGCCCTCCGGAGTTCCCCGGATTGATGGAGGCATCCGTTTGTATGAAGTTGTCATAGGGACCCGCACCGATATGCCTGCCCTTCGCACTCACAATCCCAGAGGTTACGCTGTTGTCCAGACCGAAGGGATTCCCAATCGCCAACACCCACTCTCCCACATCGAGTCGATCCGAGTCGCCCAGGGTGGCCGCGGAAAGGTTATTCTTGGTGTTGATCTTAATCACCGCGAGATCCGTCTTTGCATCCTTACCGATGACCTTAGCCTCAAATTCGCTCTCGTCTGCGAGTTTGACCACGATCTTTTGGGCATTTTCGACAACATGATTGTTGGTCAATATGGAGCCGTCCCGGTCAATGATAAAACCTGAACCGAGACTCCTCTGACGAAAGGGTCCGCGAGGAAATGGACCACCGAAAAATCTCTTCCAGAACTCACTTAACGGGTCCTCTTCCCCAAAGGGACTTCCAAACCCTTGAGCCCCCCCTTCACTTACCTGGGTTGTCGAGATATTTACGACCACGGGCCTAAGCCTTTTTGCCAAAGTGACAAAGTCGGGCAATCCTTGAGGCTCCGCACCCGCCCGAATCTCCGCACTCCCGGATTCCCCTAACAAATTAATGTGAACGGCGCGGCCGCTGGAGAGCCAATCTAGACTTCCATTGACACCCAGGCCCACCAGCAAAGAGACCAAGGCAACGATCATCAGTCCCTTCATGCCTATTCTTTTACCCCATATCCCTTTTTCTTCCATCGAATTCTCCTATTTTCTCTTCACTGTCTCGACGTATTTCATGCGCAGATCAAAGAGAACATCGTTAATAAGTTTCTCTTCTCCTTGATCCAAATTCCCTCTGGTCTTCTCCCGCAACAGACCAATAATATCAATCATCTGTTTAGCCACTGGGATGTCGCTCTCCACTTTTCCACTTAGTGGGTTGGGGATCTCTCCCAAATGCATCAGGGCCTGTGTGCTGAGGCTGATGACAAACGTGGAGAAGTTGATTTCTGAGAAGCTCTCATCCGTGGCCCTTTCCTTTTCACTAGACCCTTCACTGGCCGTTTTTTTGCCGGGTCCCTCTGACGGATCCTCTCTCTCTGTTGCCTCTCGAGGCTCTCCTGTCTCAGGCGAAAATCGGCGCCGGTCTTCTACCTTGAAGCCCTTTCCTTCTCCTTTTTCTCCCTCTCCAGCCATAGAACCTCCAAGTATTAAGTTCAGAGAGAGAAAATGCCTGGAAACATCACCGCTTAAACGGCTGGCAAAATTCCAAGCATACCTCTAAGGCCATCCTAGTTTAATAGGTCATGGCGCGGAGCCGCGCCACCCTTTCTTCCACTGGGGGATGGGTACTAAAAAGTCTCAGGAAGGAACCACCCGATAACGGATTCACAATAAACATGTGAGCAGTTTCAGGACGTCCTTCAAGCGGAACCACTTCGCTGGCGCGGGCAAGCTTTTCTAGGCCGGAGGCCAAACCAAGGGGATTTCCCGCGGTCCTTGCCCCGGTGGCGTCAGCAAGAAATTCTCGCGAGCGGGAAATGGCCATCTGAATAATGAGAGCGGCTATGGGAGCCAAGATGGACATCAAAACCAGCCCCAGGACTCCTCCTCCACCCTCATCATCTCTCTCGCTCCTTCCCACACCAAAGATAGCAGCCCACCGCGCCATATTAGCGAGCATCATGATGACACCGGCAAGGGTAGCAGCGATGCTGCCAATGAGGATATCACGGTTTTTAATGTGGGAGAGTTCGTGGGCAATGACCCCCTCGAGCTCTTCTCGATTCATGATTTGTAAAATTCCTTCCGTGACCGCGACCACCGCATGCTGCGGATTTCTACCGGTCGCGAAGGCGTTGGGAGACTGGGAAGGAACGACATAAAGCCGAGGCATCGGTAGTTGGGCACGCATGGTAAGATTCTGAACGATCCGGTAAAGCTCGGGAGCCTCATCGAGACCCACTTCGCGCGCCTGATACATGGCGAGGACAATCTTATCGGAAAACCAATAGCTTCCGAAATTGAGCAGCAGTGCGAACCCAAAAGCAATGACCAACCCTTGCGAACCGCCAAAAAGCTGCCCAATGCCGAGGATGATCCCGGTCAAAAGACCTAAAAGAAGCACAGTCTTTAAGGAATTTTCCATGCTCCATTCTCCTCTATCACGCAAAGACGTAAATCCAAACTTTCATTCATTGTTTAGCTCAACTTTAATCCCTGCACCCCCCCTTGTCAAGGTGGCGATCTTTGTTGTTCACCATCTCCCCACACCTCTTCCAACTTTCCGATAACATCAACCGGATTTAGCGTGGTTAAGCACTTCCGGTGAGGGCAGGCCTTCATGACGGAATGAACACAGGGGGAACACTCTACGTTTTGGCTGATCGCTGTAACTTTTTTCCCGCGCGGCGCCCACTGAACCGGGTCTGTCGGACCGAAGAGCGCGACGGTCTCTACTCCGAGGGCGGCCACCAGATGGGTGACGCCGCTATCATTGCCGAGATAGAGATCACATTGAGTTAGCAAAGCAGCTATCTTTGCTAGCTCCAAGCCGCGGAGAACTAGCGCATGACCCCAATGATTCCCGATCCCTCCTCTATCCTCTTCTACCGGGCCCAAAAGGACAATCACCTTACCAAACCTCTTCTCCCACCACTCAGCAACGACCTTATAAAACTGGACAGGCCAATTCTTTTCCGCCGCTCCGCTACCCGGGGCCAATACCAGGATCCTTCTTTCCTGAAGCCCACTCTGCTGCCAAAACCCCTGAATCCAAGAGAGGGCATCAGACCTTAACGGGATAGCCGGAAAGATCTCTCTCGGATGCCTCTCTCCCAGACAGGAGAGGTAGTAATCCACCATGGGTATCCGCGAACTGGAAGGACGGAAAGGAAAAATCCGCACCCTGTTACCCGATAGGATCTGAAGATGTTTAACGAAATCCGGCTGACTGCTCCCCATCCATGAGTAAATGGATGAATAGGAGCTGTAGAAACACTTAAGCCTTTCATCCCGTTCGGCCCCTGGAACAAAGAGGCGACTGATCTCGTAACACTCCACCGAGCGTGTCGTGACAGTCGGAGGAAGCAGATCTCCATATTCTGTTCGGGCCAAAAGATCCAATCCTCCAACCCTCGCTATCTTTTCCAGCGCAGGAAGAAAACAGATAAAATCCCCCAGCGCGCCGGGAAAGACAACCAGATTCTTCTTCGGAATGGTCTGGGATCCTGACAACCGAGTGAGTTTCAATTGACTTTCCTGCTGCAAAAATATAGCATATGACCAATCTCAATTCGAACCTCCACTCCTGATTGCGGAAGAAGAGCGCGTAATGTGACAAGTTTCAACGGCGCCCGTTCCATCCTGGATCTCATCGGCTCCACCCCGGTTGTCAGATTGAGAAATCTGCCGAATAAAAACGATGCCGAGGTGTGGGGAAAACTGGAGTCCTTCAACCCCGGCGGCTCAGTAAAGGATCGCATCTGCCTCAGCATGATTGCGGCGGCGGAACGTGAACAGAAACTAAAACCGGGGGCCACCATCGTGGAACCGACCAGTGGAAATACAGGCATCGGCCTCGCCCTGGTGGCTGCAGTGAAGGGATACCGGTTGATCCTCACCATGCCGGACACCATGAGCGAAGAGAGGCGCAGCCTCCTTACCGCCTACGGCGCCAGGCTCATCTTAACCGCGGACACAAAAGGGATGGGCGGTGCTATCCGAAAGGCCGAGGAACTCCTATTAGAGCATACGGATTACTTCATGCCCCAGCAGTTCAACAATCCGGCAAACCCCGAAATCCACCGTCGCACGACGGCCGTAGAGCTGCTGAAACAGTTCAAACGGATTGATGCTTTTGTGGCGGGCGTGGGGACCGGAGGAACCATCACGGGGGTCGGAGAGGTTCTGAAAGAGAAGATGAAGGGTGTAAGGGTCTATGCAGTGGAACCGGCGGCCTCTCCGGTGATCTCTGGAGGACAACCTGGGTATCATAAGATCCAGGGGATCGGGGCAGGCTTCATCCCCACCGTCCTGAACACGCAGATTTACGACGAGGTGATCACGGTCACCGACGAGGATGCTGCGCTTTACACTCGGAGATTAGCCCTGGAGGAAGGGATCCTGGTGGGCATTTCTTCCGGAGCCGCATGCTGCGCCGCCCTTAAAGTTGCCAGGACCATGGGCAAGGGACATGTGGTGGTTACTATATTCGCGGATAAGGGCGAGCACTATCTAAGCACGGACATATTTGGCGATCGACAATGGATACAAAACTCGAAAACTTAAAAGAGATATTAAGGGGGACGGCTGGCGTCGTGGTAGCCTTTTCCGGAGGTGTCGATTCAACGTTCCTCCTTAAGGTCGCGCATACGGTCTTGGGAGACCGGGCCATCGCCATGACCGCTTCATCCCCTACTGCCCCACCAGGAGAGCTGGAAGCCGCAGAGGAGCTGGCCAGGACCATAGGATGCCAGCACATGATTGTCGTCTCTCATGAGCTGGACAATCCATCCTTTTCCCGGAATCCAGTGAACCGGTGCTACTTCTGTAAGGATGAGCTTTACCGCATCTGCCGGCTACAGGCCGACCGGCTAGGGCTCACTACGATTGTTGACGGGACCAATCTTGACGACTTGAAGGATCACCGTCCCGGGCTCAAAGCAGCCAAGGAATGGCGTATCCGTCATCCCCTGGTGGAGGCACGGATGACCAAAGAGGAGATTCGTCGCAATAGTCGCGAACTGGCTCTCCCCTCCTGGAACAAGCCGGCCATTGCCTGTCTCTCTTCCCGCTTTCCTTATGGCATCGAAATCAACGTGGAGAGACTAGAAAAGATAGCCGCGTGTGAACGGTTCCTCCAGGAACTTCGGTTCAGAGAGTTCCGCGTTCGATATCATGGAGAGTTGGTCCGCATCGAGGTGGCACCAGAAGAAATCAATCGCCTCCTCGAGACAACTACCAGAGAGGCCATCGTTCAGAGATTTAAGGAAATCGGCTTCAACTTCGTGAGCTTGGATTTGCAGGGCTACCGAACAGGAAGCATGAACGAGCCGCTAGGCAACCGCATTGCAAAATGAAAATTGCAAAGTGCAAAAGTCAAACTTTTTGAAAATAGAATCCGCGAGTCAGTATCCAGCAGCCTGTCCCCCTTCCAATTCTGTCTCTTATAGCTTTTGCATTTTTAAATTTGCACTTTGCATTTTGACTTGAGCCATTTGTGGCTAAGGAACCTGCCCTTCGCGGAGTAGTGCTTCGGCAAACACGAGATCCTCAGGCACCGTTATCTTCAGGGAAGCGGGGAAGCGAGGGGGAGCGAGGGGTCAAGTCTGCTCTTGGCTCATCTCTTGCTGTCCTTCCCGCCTGCTCCCCTACCGAGAGGCTGTCTTTCACTCCCGTCGTTCTGGCACTTGGACAAAGCAAAAACGCCCGGATGGGGAGACACAGTCCGGGCTAATGTAAAACGCATCGAAGATGTGACCGGATCAAATGACCCCGCCTATCAGGCTCAATAATGGGTCTTTATTTATGCTAAGCAACGGGTAGCCGTCAAGCGGAAAAATGGCAGTTATTATCCACTAAGAAGAAAGGAGGAAACTTGGGCGGCGGGGATTAGTATTCTTGAATCGTGGGGAAAATGACCGTCGGCAAAGACCGCCCTTAGTGGGACTCCAATTGTCAAAGGAAAACCAAATCTTAAACTCTCAAGATTTCCAGCCCAAAGGCAACGTATCTACGAATAAGGGTAAAATCATCGGTGTTAAGGGTGACCACCTTAGCTCCTACGCCTCTGGCACTTAGTGCAATCAGGAGATCGTTAATGAAGCTACCGGTCAGGCGGTCGGCTTGATCCTTTCTGTCACCCCGCATCACCCCAAGAAGGCGACCGGCCTCTTCCCAAGCTGTATCGCTCGGGGTAACGATGCGACGGTTGCGCTTGAAAGGACGATAAAAACCTTCGACAACGGCCCGCTTCAATCTGTCAGTAGCGCCTGCCAGTAGTTCCTGAATCACGACCGAACTAAAAAACGTCCTGGGAATATCTGCTTCGTAGCGAGGGCGGAGAGCGTCAGCGAAGGTTTTGGAGCGGAGGATTTCTATGTAAACGCTTGTGTCATAGATGAGCTTTCCTCCATCCACGTCACTCAACCCTAATATCAGGGAACCTACCAGCGGCCCGATCGTAGCCACGCATGGCCGCTTTGCGAAAAGCCACTAAAGAAATCGCTTGACGCACGGCATCGGACTCCGTTTTGGCTCTAAGTATTCGTTTGGCTTTTTTTAACGCCTGCTCATCCACCAGAAAGTTCTTCCGCTTCAGAGAACTCATGATAGCCTCCATTGTGATGTATCTTTTCTGAAAATATACACCATACCCTTTTTCAGGTCAATCGTCTGTGAAACAGCTTAGAAAAGCAAAAAGGCGTGAGTTTATGATGGAGAAGAAAGACCTTATGAGTTTCTCAATCCTTTGGGTCACAGGGTCTAAGAAATCAGCCCTTCGCGGAGTAGTGCTTCGGCAAACACGAGATCCTCAGGCACCGTTATCTTAATGTTGGACGTGTGCCCTTCCAAAAGCCTAACGCTCTTTCCCAAACGTTCTACCAGCATCGCATCGTCAGTTGCTTCCGTGCCCTCTCGAGCTGCCCGATCATAGGCCTCCCGGATGATTTCGACCCTGAAAACCTGAGGTGTCTGAACCTCCCATAGGGAGTTTCTTGGAGGAGTTTCTCGGACACGCCGATCTTTGGACAGGACCTTAATGGTGTCCCGTACGGGGACACCCACCACCACGGCACCTTCTTTAAACGCTACCTCCACGCATCGGTCAATGAGACGGGAAGAAACAAAAGGACGGACCCCGTCATGGATGACAACGACTTCGCAATCCGAATCAAGCCGGGATAATCCCCGGCTGACGGAATCCTGCCGCCTAGGACCCCCAGAGTGCAAGACGCATTCAAGGCATCTGAGCTGAGAGTCAGACCGAATAAGGTTCTGACACCTGGCCATCTCTTTCTCTGCTGTGACCAGAACTACTTTGCGCACTGCCTGGGATTCAGCAAAACGGCTCAGAGTATGGAGAATCAGGGGGCGACTGCCAAGCGGTAGAAATGGTTTGGGAATATGCCTCCCTATTCTTTTCCCTTCACCTGCCGCAACAATCACGGCATTCACGCGCATAGAGACTCCGTAACCCAAAAAAACAAGAGCCGAGAGAATTCCCTCGGCCCTTAAATTAATAGACAGAGATTTGAGACAGAGACCGCCTCCCCCGGGACTCTCTGTCACTGTCTCTATCTTTCTCTAATGAGTGAAAATATGGCGCAGCTCCTCCAGGATCTTCTCTTCCGAGTGGGAGCGAGCAATAGAGAGCTCTTTGACAAGCAGGTTCCTCGCAGTATCCAGCATCTTCCGCTCCCCGAAAGAGAGTTCCTTATCTCCTTTCAGGACAAACAGATCGCGCAGTACCTTAGCAATCTCAATGATGGATCCGGTCTTGATTTTCTCCGTGTATTCTCGATAGCGTCGGTTCCATGTCTGCTGGTCCGCTTCCACTTTCTTTTGGCGTAAAACCTTATACACCTGAGATACCATATTTCTATCGATGATCTTCCTCAACCCAACGGACTCAACATTGTCGATCGGAATCATAATCTTCATATCGGTATCGAGAATACGAAGCATATAAAATCTCTTTTCCGTCCCCGAGATAACTTGGCTACGGATGGCCTCAATCTCTCCCACCCCATGGGCGGGGTAAACGACTTTCTCACCAACTTTAAACATTACGACCTCCTGGAAAAGGATGGCTTCGCCGCCTCTCTTGATCATGGGGGACGTGAATAGTGCGGTTAAGAAGATAGGAAACGGGAAGAAGGACGTTTGTTAAAGATAAGGGCTGAGAAACTCGGCAGGAAACCTCTGAACGTTTGTAATTTGAAACTCGCGCAGCCAAAGCTCGTCCTGTCCCCCAAAAGCTGCAAAAAAATTAGCGGCCGCAGACTTCAGATAGATACTTAAGCCAACCCAACCATACAACTTTGTGATGTTTCAGTCAAGGGAGGTAGATAAAAAAAGAATTGCTATGTTTCTTAGTAAGTTAGCATTAATATATTAAGTGCTTATTTAGGTTGATAAATGCCTAGCTGTCGAATTCGAGCGCCATAGCCAGGGCATCCTCGCCATCATCTGAATAGTAACCCTTGCGCACGCCCCGCGCAGCAAAACCCAGAGACTGGTAAAGCCGCTGTGCCGCTTCGTTAGATTTTCTCACCTCAAGCGTTATGCGACTTGATCTATGGTCTCTTGCCTCATCAATCACCGCCTGCAAGAGGGAACGCCCAATCCCTCGGCGGCGGTAGGCCGGATGCACAGCGAGGTTGTGGATATCTACCTCACTCAGCAAAAGCCAGTAGATAATATAGCCGACGATTCTCTCCCCCAAAACGGCCAGCAGATAGCGAGCACAAGGCACTCTGAGCTCTTGAAGAAAGAACCGGGCACTCCAAGGATAGGAGAAAGATGCCCTCTCGATAGTCATGATCTCATCGAGATCCGACGGGTTCATCTGTCTAAGATGAACACCACATTCAGGAACAAGAAAGCCACGGGGCTCCCCATCTTCCAGTGGCTTCTCTCCCGATCTTTCCATGACATTCTTATTCCTAGAGATGGCTACGCTCCCGGCCCTTACGAGTCTCTTTTTTCAAAAGAAGGACCTCTAACACTTTATCTTCAAAGCGATGGGAA
The DNA here is from genome assembly GCA_023250515.1 of Deltaproteobacteria bacterium. Classification (GTDB taxonomy): domain Bacteria; phylum Desulfobacterota; class Binatia; order UBA9968; family UBA9968; genus JAHFAO01. The sequence continues at coordinate 13,794 of JAHFAO010000001.1, forward strand.
AATCCATCGATCCTTTCGTGCAAAGGAATAACCGTCGTAAATTCAGGTGGAAAGGCCCCTACGCTGGAAGAGATCTTCCTTACCCTCTCATCCGTGCACCTTCCCCTGACAATGAAATGCCCGTCCTTCAAAACCAGATCATAGTCATAATCCGGCATCTCATCGGGAAGCTCCGATCTCAGTGGATGCCCGATATCGGGAACCTTTGTAGGAAATTCAACACGGAGAAGATAGGCTCTGCCCCAATCCTCAATCGTGTAGACGTTGCCGTAACGTCGCTCCCGCTCCATTTTCTCAACAAAACCCCTTCCATAAAACCCATCCACGGGAATAGGCGCGCTTCGGATGATTCCTGCATGCCGAGCCATGATGGGTTGGAGCGCATAGGATAAGGGGACACCATAAAAAGCGGCTCTAAAGGTCATCTCCCCAGCGGGCTTGGTATAGAAAATTCCTTCCCTAAGGCGGTATGCCCCTTCGAGAAAACTCAGAAAAACACCGATGAGAACATAGAGGTTGATTTTTTGGCTAAACAGAACATCCACTCCTGCGAGTGCCACAGCCAAACCCATGAACACCAGAGGATAGAGGATCGTGTTGATCAAGATATTCAACCCTGTGGAACCTATTAGGCTAAAGAAAAAGCTATTTCCGACTGCTCTCTCCAGATCTTTTTTCGCCTGCTGCGGCAACGCACCCAGAAGAGGCTGAGAGAGAAAAATAACAATTCGCGGCAGCCTCCTTGCTAACAGGCCTTTCTTTTCAAACTGGAGAAGGATTTCTTTGAAGCTTACGGGGAGCTCCCCAGGAAAGCGCTTCTCGGGTTTAATGGCCTTAGGGGCTTGAGCCGGTTTTTCGCTGGTGATCATCGTCGCCATTGAAAATATCTCCCTAACTTTCTGTTTTTAATTACTTGTTTCGCCCGCTGTTGTCAATAATTCAACCCTGAGCTTGAAAGTGGAGGAAAATCCATGCTAGACATAAACCAAGGGCGGCGTACCCAAGTGGTTAAGGGAGAGGTCTGCAAAACCTCGATGCAGCGGTTCGAATCCGCTCGCCGCCTCCAACTCTCGCCGAGTGCGCCAACTGACACCTGTCCCCAACGCTTTCTGCATACAAATTCCGACCGCCTTGAACCTGCAGGAAAAAGTGTGGTAAGAGCCCTTTTTCTAGTTTTGCCATGGAGACCCTCCTCCAATATTTTATTGACTACCGTTACCTCGTGATCTTTCTTGGGACCTTTATTGAAGGAGAAGTGGTCCTGATCGCTGGCGGATTTCTTGTCTACGAGGGACATTTAGACTTTACTGTTCTGGTACTCCTCGCCACACTGGCCGCTATCGTCGGGGATAACATTTTTTACTGGGTAGGCCGCCGTCAAAGAGTTGGAACTAGACACCCTTGGGCCGCCCGTCTGCTGAACTTCATCGGAGAGCATCGGCTATTTAAAGGAGAGGAGTTTGTGCGACGGCACGGTGGGAAATCTGTTTTCTTCATCCGTTTCTTCTATGGACTTCGCTATGCCGGTGCCATGACCGCAGGTCTATTAGGAATGGAGATTGGACGCTTCTTCTTCTTCAACCTTATCGGATCCTTCATCTGGGCCGTGATCATCGGAGCCTTAGGTTACGTTTTTGGTCAGAGTCTTGAGGCCATCGCAAAAGGAGTAAAGCTGGCAGAGATCGGATTCCTGCTCGTAGTGGCCGGCCTCCTTGCTATCTACGTACTCAACAAGAGAAAAAAAAGAAAAAAACGCCAGGGGCCAGTTTAAAACCTATGTGTGCCTCCCCAAAAGTTGATCGAGCTCTCCGCTTGCATCAAGGCGTCTAAGGTCGTCGAATCCGCCGACCGATTTTCCATTAATAAAGATCTGAGGTACACTCCTTCGGCCAGACAATCGCTGCACCTCCTCCTGTAGGCGCCCATCATGGGTTACATCGATCTCTTCGAAATCCACGTTCTTGGAACGGAGAAGGGTCTTAGCATGGCTGCAGAAGGGACAGTAATCCTTGGTATAGATGACGACTCTTGGCACGTTGCTGTCCTTCACGACGCATTCATATCCCAAAAGAATATGATGCCTTTGGAGGTCGGAAGAATCAATATCTAGGGAGTTGGCCTGTCGAAGCCAGCGCGGAGCAATCTCCAGCCCCACTTGCACCCCAGCCTTAAGGGACGCATCGGGTAATAGAGAAAGCCAAGGGAGGAAGGGAGTCGAAGGAGGCGGTAATCCGCAATCGTCGGAACAAGGAGGGTATGAAAAAGAGAGGGGAGAGTTTCTGAGGGCCCTCCCAACAGGCGACTGAGGAAAAGAGCAGCCTTGATCGTGTCGCTCGGGGAGGGGTTATCGGGGAAAAGTTTAAGCCACGTTGGAAGAACCCTGAGAGAAAAAATTGCTGGGATCGGTGTATCAAAGAGAGCATGGCAGGCGCTTAGGGTAAGCGATACGATCTCCTCCCACCCAAAACGCTTTGCCTTTTCTCTTACCTTCTCCCAATCAATCTTCCCAAGGGAGCAAACCTCGTGGATATCAACGAGCCACTTGAGCCCTTGCCAGCGGTGACGGGCGGCATGAGTAATAAGAAAAAGAAGCTCCCACTCGGGGCTTAATCTATAAGCGGGAACCCCGAAGTAGTTTTTTGGTCGAGCCTCAGCCCAGAGGTCCTCCGTGGAGTCTCCATCGAATGGAGTCCCACCTAGAACTCCCCAGTGGATTTCAAGCACGTAACAGATCCCTCTCTCCTCCCGGACCAGGCCGTATTCAATATTGGTAGCCAGCAGGAGGTCAGCGAAAAATCGTTCCGTGACCTCGGCTCTGTACCCTCTTGCGAGAATAAGATGAAAACCCTGAGGCACCATCTGACGCGGAACAAGGATGTCGATATCCGCGCAGGTTCTAAGCGTTATATCACCATAGAGGGATTCGGCCAGTGTAACGCCCTTCAGCGGAATCACGGGCACTTGAGCCTCATCGAGCAGCCGCAACACTTGTGTGAGCTCCTGAGCAAGAAGCGTATTTCGAAGGGCGTTAATCCGGTAGGAGGCCTCTAGCTCCGTGCGGATGTCTACGGGAACACCAGGAAACCCCAGCATCTGAAGGTTATGATAGAGTAAGGGAAACACACCTTGCGCCGATGCAAGCCCAAGGACCCTTTCCCAGCAGAGCGTCGTCGCGAGCAACGCGCGGGCTTGCCCCTGCACATGAGGAACGAGTTCTCTCCTTGCGAGAAGCAGGCAGAGCTGATCTTCGGAAAATGATATCGGTTCGGATCCCGGCATTTACTTTTAGTAGTGGCTGAGGGTTCCAGTGGCCCTTACACGACGCACCCCTAGGCTAAACCCGACGAGGCTCAGAGGCAGGCCGACCACACCAAAGAGGGCCAGCATCCAGATTTGCGGAAGGAGCTCTACCACAGCACCTCCTCCAAGCAGGGCCGCCCGCATCCCCTCCAGCGCGTGAGTGATGGGCAGCAACTGGGCGGTTTGTTGGAGAAATGGGGGTAGCACTTCAAGAGGGTAGAACACACCGCCTAAAAGCCATGAGAGACTACCGAAGAGCCAGAGCAACGGGTCTCCCCGCTTAAAGACCAATGTAAATGTAGCGGAGATAATGCCGATGCTGCTGAAGGCCAAAAGAGAGAGGAGGAAGAGGAGAAGCGCGGCCGTAAGGTTGGCCCGCGCAAGGGATAGACCGAACAAAATCCCGCCGAGGAGGTAGAGCCCGGCATCCACCACAGCGCGCAAAAGTGGGTACAGGGAGGAAAAGAACATGAGGGATAGGGGAGATATCGGCGTGGCCAACACTGCCTTCAGTGTCCCCATTAGTTGATTACCTCTGATCCCTTGAGCAAAACAGGCCAGGGAGGTGGTCATGTAGCCGTTGACAGCCATGCCGACCAGGATGAACGGGAAAGAGGCATAGCCTTGGGTTGTCTTCTCGCCCAAGAGCTGGGCAAGAAAATAAAAGGCCGCGATGCCGAGCAGTATATCGAGAGCTTGAAGGGAAAAAGAAAGCTTATAACTCACGTCGGTTAGCAGGTCCCGCTTAAAAAAAGCCCAGGCTTTCCATGCCCCTTGCATTCAGCGCTCCGCACCCACAGCTCTCTCAAAGGCCGCTGCCAGGTCCCCCGCCCCAAGAGCCCCTTTTACCTCCGAGGGAGTGCCCACACTCAAAATGCTTCCCTGGTGCATGATTGATACCCTGTCGCACACCTCCTCGGCCTCCGCTAGGCTATGCGTAACGAGAAGCACCGTTTTCCCCATCTCCTCTGCCAGAGTCCTGCGGAGAAACCTCCGAACCTCTTGCTGCAACAGTGGGTCAAGACTTTTGGTCGGCTCATCGAGAAGTAGGATAGATGGATCGGTAAGGAGAGCCCGGGCTAGAGAGAGCCGCTGCTTCATCCCCTCCGAAAAACACTGAAAAGCGGCATGCCTTGTACCGTCCATACCTACCAAGTCCAATAATACTCCAATTTTCTCCTTCGCCTTCCTTGGTGGCAAATCGTTCAGCAGGGCGAAGAATTCGAGGTTTCCCAGTCCCGTAAGCCGGGGATAGAAACTCTGGGATGCCGAAGGGCAGTACCCCACGATCTTTCTCACCTGGGCCGCCTGCCTTACCAACTCATAACCCCCCACCCACACACGCCCGCTCGTAGGGAGAAGAAGAGTCGAGAGAATCTCCAGGAAGGTGCTCTTCCCTGCGCCGTTTGCACCAAGCAAGCCCAAAACCTCGCCCGTGAAGATTTCCAGATTAATTTTCCTCAAGACCTCTATCCGCTCTGGGCGAAAGGGGTGCCGGAGAAGTGTTTTGAGGTTCTTTGCCGTGGGGAAGGTTTTTGAGAGGTTCTGGACAGAGATAGCCACGCTGTTCATCGTTCGCTGAGATCCTGGCCGCTCAAACGCCCACTGCTATGCCGTCACCTCTGGCAAGTCGTTCGGCGGCAAGCTGGTCGAGCGCCTTCTCTATCCGCCACAGGTACATGACGTGGCAAGCACCGTCAGCATCCATCATCAGCTCTGTCTGAAGCGGTATCCAGTTCCCCATATCGGTATAAAGGGAGACGATACGGGCTCCCGGCCGGAGCTCCTCCTGAAGTTTTGGCAAGATACTGATGTTCCATGATGGGGTCATAAACAGGGTCACAACTGTGGCTGACGACAAATCCACCGCCATCGCATCCTGCCGCACAAACGTAACGAGGTGATCTACGCCTTCTTTACAGGCATTGGCGTTAGCCTCCGCAATGCGCTCGGGGTCGATATCAATGCCAACGCCCCGGGCACCGTATCGCTTGGCCGCCTGGATCACGACCCTTCCATCCCCGCAGCCAAGATCATAGACTATGTCTGCCGGAGTCACCTCGGCCAAGGACAGAACGCTCTCAACCAATTCCATTTGGGTTGGCACAAACGTCACTGCATCCGAGGGCAATCCTAGAAGGCGCTTCAATGGCGCCAATTCACATTGTTGGAGAAGTCGGATAGGACGAATCAGAGGGTAAAGGAAGGAGAGGGAGACCGGCAACTGCACGAATGTCCAGTCCCCTGGGCTCGGAGTCAGCGTGCGTGAGAGAAGATAGCGAACCTTCTCTCGCCAGCTCTCTCTTGTCCTGAGATGAAAAAGGGAGCTTTCCAAAATCTCAGGCGGGCTAACGGTCTCCCGCAAGAACCGCTCACGCACCTTTGTGGTTAGAGCCTCCACCTTCGGGTCAACTTGAACCCTTTGTAATACTTCCGCCGGAAGATTTGCGCCTAGCAGTTCAGCCGCGAGTCTAAGTCCAAGGAAGAGCATGCGCTCAACGCCTAGCCTGCGGGATTGTTCCAGGACCTGTTGCCAGTCCATCCGCTCGTGCGCTCGGATCAGCTCGGCAACATCGCAGATCCTTCCCAACCGCCCCCAGAGGTAAGTGGCGCCGTCCACGCAGAGGATGAGAAGCAGATCCTCTGGCGAGAGGGTGCATAGTGTCCTGCCCCCAAGGGCTAGCGGCTGAAGACGTTTCCACAAGCGCTCGACATCGAGCGGCAAAGAAAAATATTCCGCTGCGACCCCCCAGTGTAGTTTCACAAAGACACCGCCCCCCTCACGTACAAAGATCTCTTCAGATTTTGTCTGCAGGTAGGCCGCTTCTTGAGTGTGAGAGAGAGGGAATCGGGGCTGATATCCTCGGGAGAGCAGCAGTTCTTTGGCCTTTGGAACCTCTCGTGGGGAAACCAGAAGGTCCAGGTCGGCGAATTGCCGAAGCCCAAGGTTTCCGTAGACAGACGCGGCCAGGAGCGGGCCTTTGTAGGAGAGGGCACGGATTCCATGCTCTTCAAACATGTTCAGGAGGGAGAGGAGTTCCCCTGTTAGGAACAGGTTGCGCTTGATGTTGCTGTGAAAATGGCCCTGCAGTTGCTTGAAAATAGACCCAGGAACAGCCCCAGGGCAGGTTGCGTTCAAGTGCCAGTAAAGGAGTGGCAACATCGCGTGCGGGAATGCCTTCCAAAGCAAATAGGCCCAGTTTACTCCATCTTGAACTAGGGCTCTGATCCGTTCGGCTCGTCCCGAATCCAACTGGATCCGAGCACAACAGAGGAGCAGCTCATCCTCCAGGCGCATGCTGGGTATGAAGGCCCTGTTAACGGGCACAGGCCAAGTCCTCCTCAACCAGGCTCATCATGACATAGCCGCATCCATCGCCCCGGCAACTTTCATTCTTGTAATCTTTTCTATGGTACCGTAGACGGTCAGCTTCGGCGTCTGATAAGGCCTCTTCGGAGATTTTTTGACGTCCTTCTTCTCGTAAAGGTTTTTCTCTTCCGCCGTCACCAGCTTTGTCTCCATCGCAAGTTTGGTTTACGCGGCCAGGCGCGTCTGGCGGAGCCAGAGGGCCAAGGTTACGGTTTTCCAGATTGTGAGAGCGTCCTTATATCCTGTCCCAGCAAGATACCGTTTGTAGGCTTCTCGCAGTTGAGACGTATCCACGTATGGTAAAATAACCTGAGGATTCCTCAGGATCACATCTTCCAAGATGCCGCGCTCAAAGGCCAGGAGCCCACGGGTGAAGTTGGGGCTGAGATCCGCTTTGCCCCCTCGCCAGCGCACCTCCTCGGGAAGGATCTTCTCCATAGCACGGCGCATAACGACCCTGTTCCACCCCTGGTAAAGCTTTTGTTCGGGCGGCAGGGCCAGACAGAACTCGGCCAATCGCTTATCGAAGAAGGGGTACCTTGGCTCGATCGAAAAGGCACTGGCAGCTTTGTCGAGCACCTCCAGAGCATATGCATTAAGTCCGGAGGTAAGCTCACGCCAGTGGCCCTCCCTCGAGATGCGTGCTCGCCTTGGCATATGCCGCCGCAGCATTTGAGCACGGTCAGGCAGTCCGACATGCCGAGCAAATTCGCGGTTCATGACGGCGCCGCCATCCCACGACCGCCACGCCTTGCGGATGGGTTCAGGGATCAGAGGATTGAGGATATACCTCCAGAGGAACCACCATGGCGCGCGGTTGAAGCGCTGCCCGAGGCGGGTAACCTCTTTCGCCAGCGCGACCCACCGCCCGCTACGCGCCAGCTCCTCCAGGTACGCAAGACCGTGGGACACGGTGGTATCTCCGTCCATGCCGTCCAGGAGGACACGAACGCCCTGACCGTGGGCGGTGCTGTATAGCCCTCCCCAGAACATGAAGAGGTTCGGGACCCAGAAGGGTTCATCCTGGTGGTAGAAAACCCGGTCCAAATCGGTGAGAGGGCTGAGCCGGTCAGCATGCACGTAATGAGGCTTGAGCCCGTTCTGGGCTAGGACAGCCTTGATAAAAGGCCGCTCATCGCATTCCTGCACCTCGTCATAGATCGCTGAGAACGTGTGCAACTGAGTGTTCCCGTGTGCTGGGAGGAGTTTCCGCGCCACGCACACAATAGAAGAAGAGTCCAGCCCACCGCTCAGCAGAGAGCCTACCGGAAAGGCGCTCCGCAGACGGCACCTAACCGCCTCGGTGAAGAGCTCACGAAAAGCCTCGGCGTACTCCTCATCCGACCGGAGCCGCAGTTCGCGCGAAGGGTCGAGGAACCAATAGGGTCGAACCGATACTTTCTCAGCGCTCAGGGTCATGCTGTGGCCCGGAGGAAGCCGAAAGATCTCTTGGTAAAAGGTGATGGCCTCGTCTTCAAGCATCGGCACCAGGTACTCAGCCACTCTGGTCTCGTTGAGGCGGCGGGGGACCTCAGGGATGCAAAGGAGTGCTTTGATCTCTGAGCCAAACACGAACGCGCTGCCTGAGCGATGATAGTAATAGAATGGCTTTACCCCAAAATGGTCTCTGGCGCAGAAGAAGCGGTGCTCCCTTCCATCCCAGATGGCAAATGCAAAATCCCCCAACAACTTTGCCGGACAGTCCTCGCCCCACTTCTCGTAAGCCCTGAGGATCAGAGCAGCGTCCGTGATCCGCCTTTTGACGTGTCCGTCAATCCCCAAGCTGCCGATAAGCTCGTCCCGATTATCGATGCGGGCATCAGCGGTGATGGCCAATTGCCCCATCGCATCAACCACTGGCTGCTTTTCGTGAATGGATTCTGGGGTAGTGTTGAGCAATCTATGGCCTAGACCCACCGTGCCATTGATCCAGCAGCCCTCACCATCGAGCCCCCGGTGGGCAATCCTCGCCACCATCCGCTCCAGGTCTTCTTGATCAACGAGCCCGCCATCAAGGAGATAAATACCGGCGATGGCGCTCATAGGCTTTCTTCCTCTACAGCAGACAAGGGAGTGTAGCGTCCCAGTTCTGATCCGCCAATGACAATCCTGCCTTGGCTTTCCACCCAGGCGTGGGCGTTCAACCTCCCTCCCTCGCCCTTAGCGACGCCAATGTGTAGACAAGCCGGGCACCCCCGACGGGCAAGCAGCACCTGTGCAGCCAGGGCTTCTGTGAGACAGTTGCTCCCGCCAGGCGCAAACCGGCTTGCTACCGTCACCGCCCAAGCGATCCGATCTTGAGATGATGAGTCAGCACGGTATAGGGTAGCAGGCGCGCGCCCTACACGATCCAGAAAGCGCCGAAGGGTCTGAAACGGAACTAGCCACAGCCCAAGTCTGATCGCCCAGATCAGGATAACAGACCTTAGCAGGAGGCCACGCTCAGTCGGTGGCAGGAGTAAAAACTTACGGACCTGCTTCATCCCTTATCTCGACAAGTTCCTCCGCCGCCAGTTTTTGAAGCAGCTCCAGCAGGTCCTGCCAACAGCGTTCGGTTTCGACGTCGTACTCTATCAGAAGGGTATCCCGGACCTCGTTTGCCGTCGTTGGTTTTTGGATCAGATTCCAGATTCGGGCCCCAACAGTGTCGAGACCGTAGTACACTCCATTCCTGAGATTGAGGATAGCCATTTCTCCTCCCAGGTCACAGGAGACCTGATCCTTGGCCGCTACAATGATTGAGGATGCCGAGATCGTGTTCGCCATGGGGTTCAGTGGTAGCTCCCACTGACAAGGTAATACAGCGAGAAATTCTGGATAATATTCCATCCCATTCCGTGTACTGTCAAGAAAATTGTTGCTCTACAACGAAAGTGGGGTCTATTGAGGTGGGATGGAGGTTGGTGGTAGGCCTATTTGCTCATGGCCGGCCCTGCAGGATTGTCCATCATCGTTGATGGAGCTGCTGCATGCGTCAGCTCACGAATATCTCCATATAAAACCAACTGAGGAGAATGATACGGTCTCTTCTGGAAAACCTCGCTGGTCTGCTCTTTGGGCTCCTTCACTTGGTCGGTCATACACAATCCCCTTGGGTTACAGTCGCTTGTCCCAAGAAACTACGGATCGGCACACAGACCGCGCCGCTCCTACTCTGCAGCCAACACTCCAGGTTTACTGGAGCGGTGATCATAGCATATCTCACCACGCCATCCGCCTTGTATTGTTCCACCGCCTGCTGATAAGTCCCTCTGTCGACATAGTTCTCTCCGACAATTCCCAGTTTGGTATCGAGGGTGTCCGGTTTCGTGGGATGGCTGAGACGCGCGTGCATAGGATCTCCGGCCAGAGCCACCTTAGGCCGAGTACGAATCGGCTCCGGCAATATGCCGCGCATGGCTTCGCGATGGATTGTCTTCCTATAGCACCAAGGCAACGTAGGGATCGCCAGCAAGAAAGTGATCAGCCTTACGTCAAAGAAGGGATGCCGTATTTCTATAGGCAGAACGCTGGCATACCAGAGCTCAAAGAGCTCTGACCATAGTGGCAAACGTAACAAATGGAGGGCATCGAGATGGCTGCAACCATCCAAAGTCACCTCCCGGTTGTAAAACTTTCGCACGCAATGCTCCCAGCGCTCCCGCAAGCCGATCCGCGCTGCAAACTCCGGCCGAATCCAGTTGGGGTACTCGGGACGCCAATCATCTTGCCCAAGCAGCCCTTGCAGTCCCGATCGAAGGCCGAATCCCTTCAAGCTCCGAAACCTCCTTACATGGCGAGCGGCCTCCACGAGAAAACGGCCTATGTGCCCACGCCTCAGTAAATCCACACTATAGGAACATGATCCAGCCATGGCCGGGTCGCCGCCAAGACCCGTGAGAACCACAGAGCTTTGGCCTGCAAGTAAATGGAGAAAGTCAACCCACATCGCCATGGTCGAGGCCTCGACGGGCTGCTGGCTCCGCATCTCCGGCTCGTCCCACCGCTCGAAGAGTCGGTAGGGATCCGCGACTAAATAATCGACAGGAATCCCCAGAGTCTCTACGACGAGCCCGGCAAAATACTTTTCATGGTCATCGGGTAGCAAGCGGTCATGAATGATCGTATAGGCACGCACCTCACCATGGTTTCGGCACAGATACTTGGAAGCGATGGCCGCCACCGCAGTGGAGTCCATCCCCCCGCTCATCATGCAGGCGACACGATCTGTGCGCAACCGATCCTCTACTGCAGTACGAAGGAGCTTCCGGAAATGAGCCACGTAGTCGTCATCATTTGCATATCGGATATAGCCACCCGTTGGTAAGGTCCAATAGCGATCGAGTCGTGGTGTACCTCGCGTCACGATAAGCCGATGGGCAGGCATGAGGCGCCGGATGTCCCGATAAATAGTCGTAGATTCATCCTGGTTGCCGCCAAAGAGCAGAAAATCTCCGACGGCAAGTTCGCTCAGCGCACTCGACACACCAGGATGCTGGCGCAGGGTGTCGACGTCGCTGGCAAAGAGCAGGCTGCTCGCGGTTTGAGCATAGTAAAGCGGCTTCACTCCAAAATGGTCGCGAGCGCAGAAGAGGCGTCGCCTTCTTCCATCCCAGATCGCAAAAGCAAAATCGCCAAGCAGGTGCTTGACGCAGTCTTCCCCCCAGACGTGATAGGCCTGGAGGATAAGCTCTACATCCGCTACAGCTTTAAGATCACTGCGACCGTTGTACTCAAACTCCTGAATGAGATCCCCCCGACCATCCACTCGCGCATCGGCAGTTATCCACACCTGACCGTCCAGGCTACGTGGCTGTTGCTCGCGCAGCGACTCTCGTGTTGTGCGCAGCAACACATGGCCAAAGCCCACATGACCGTCGATCCAGATCCCTCGCGCATCAGGCCCGCGGTAGGCCACGATGCCGAGCATCTGCTGCAAGAGCTGCCGGTTCACAGGGGCACCGTCCAGGTTAACGATTCCAACGATGCCGCTCATAGCGACTCGCCTCTCTCGCCAATCTCCACCAATCCATTCTCTAACAGCTTCTCAATCAAATCCTGGAGGTCGCTGCGCAGCAATTCTCCATCCACATCATATTCAGCTAATAAGACCTCATAGGCCTTCTCGATCGACTCCGATGAGGATAGGACAGCCAACATTCGGGTCCCCACGTCGTCCAGACCGAGATAGCGCTCGCTATTGAGATTAAGAATGACGGATTCACCTCCTATGTCGCGCATGAGAACGTGCGTAGGCACTGAGACCCGTGTCGTAAACGCTATCACGATTTTACTGCCTCCCGATTCCAGAATTTACAAGCACCCTGTAGAGCCCGATGGACATAGAGCCCGGGTAGCATCGCGCGGCTGGCGGTCGGGTAGTGGTTGAGTATGTAATCCGCTGGAGGAAAAACATGTTCCTTAAGCAACTGCAACTTGTCGCGCCAACGAGCAAGGGTACGGAGATCCGATAGCAACACATCTATCCGTTGCTGATAGGGTTTGAGAAAACTAGCTGTCGCTTCGCCCAACAGAGGGTTGTTATCTTCCTGCAACGTCTCCATGAGATCCACCGGTAAGGGTGTAGAAAAACGATGCTGTGCCAGTCTCAGACCAGCGGCACAGATGGTTCTAAGCCGTTTATCTATGGCAAGCTTGGCAAATGCCTCATGCTCTTCAGGCTTCATCTGGCTTACCAGCAAATGAATGTCATAAAGCCAGATCAGACAATCGCTATTCTGATGGTGCGCGACGCGATGCACGCACGCAAGCAGCAGGGCATGTGCTGGATCTAAGGCCCGTGCATGTTCTCCCAGCGCATGCAGAGGTATGGCACGGCTTGCCAGTTCATTGTAGGACAAAATATCGGCAAACAGCAGAGGGTTGCTGATTTTCCAATGGATGTCATAGACGTGGGGGATGCCATGCCCGTCTTCTTTGGCGTACATGCACTGGTGCATGATAAACCTGCCGCTTACCATATGAAGCCGTTTGAAGCCGAGCTCGGCCAGCACCTTTTCTGTCAGGCTGATATCCTTCGGGTGAATCAGCAGGTCGGTATCGTTGCGTGGGCGCAGGCCCAAGAAAGGATAATGCGTATAGGCCAAAGCCGTTCCCTTAAGGATTAACGCCTGGACACCGCGTTCTGCCAAGGATTCAAGAGCTGAGATTAGTTCGCGTTCAAGAAGCAATTGCAGAGAGACCTGACGTATCGCTACAGATTCAAGCGCCGCACGAATACCAGTAGGCCAGTCTTCCCGCGCCGAGGTCCGGCTGAGTTGCTTGTAGATCAACGGCGTCACACCGTGCAGGAGGCACGCCTCTAAAAAGTCCGCCTGATCCTCAGTGCCGGCGGATGGAGACCAACTTGGCGTCTCGCCCCGAATTATGGCGCACAGGAGTTTCTGAAAGCAGACCGATTGGAGTCCGGCCGAATTTTTCGCGAACGCAGGGATCACCGAATCCAGCTTACTTCTTAGACTGTGCCTTTCCGAACAACTATTGACTGTATTTTTTCGACAACTCGCCGACCCGATTCATAGCATCCCTCCAGGTGGCGAACCGGGTGGGGAAGCGAGATGAAATCTGGCGAGCAATCTCTCCCAAAGAATTAATGCCGTCCATCAACCCTATAATGAAGAGATCGATCTGCCCCTCCTCGTTCAGCATCGGCACATGGCTACTTGTCCGTTTACGTAGATACGTTGAGGACAAAGGCGTACCAAAAAAGGTTGATTGTGCAAAGCTGGCTTTAATCCGCCTCGTATCACCCTGATCCAGGATGCAGGTGTTCCAACGCCAGATGTAGTCCTCACCGATCAGCCTGGCCTGCAGGACAACAGACACCATGTCACCAACGGCGAGCGGGACAGGTTGGGACAAGGGGAAGAAAGCATTACCGTAGATGAGTTCAGGCTCACCGGGGGCATTGGTAAGATGAACGCCTTCGGCAAGCGCTGCGTCGAACCAGAGACTAAGCCCGTGTGCCACTCCCGCACGCGCCACAGTCCAGGTCAATTCTCCGCTAACGTCAGGACTCTCCACTACGGCATAATCGAGGATAGCCCAAGATTGCGGCTCCACCAAGAGTTGCTCCGGAGTAACCTTGACCTTGCCCCAGGTGTTCGTCACGATCTGGCGAGCTACTCGCATATCGAGACCATAGCCGTTGTGATCCCAGGGATTGGTGTGCTGCCCATACAAGTCCGGGGCCTCCACCACCGCAACCCATAAGGTGTCTCGCCGGGGGATCAACGTCCCGCCGGGCGCCAGAAAACGCCTCCGGGCATCAATCACAGAAGGTATATGAGAGGCGAATAGGGGAAGCACGCCACGCAGGTCGGAGACAATAACATCGGCTCGCTCTGGTAGAGTGACCTCGGTGGAGCGGCTTTGAATGAACTCGATACGCTCAGCGTAGCCGTTAGCGGCAGCGGTTTCTCGCGCCACCTCGATGGCGTCATCCGGCTCGATGGCGTACACCCGGCGGGAGCCGAGCTGGCAAGCGAGCAGAGCAAAGATGCCGGTGCCGGTGCCAATGTCGAGGACGACTGAGCCGGGTTTGATGACCTGCCTCAGTGCCCGCATGTAGGCATCCATGCGCAGGTTGTCCACGATCATCTTGCCATAGGCGAAGATACTATACATTGAGCCTTTCCCAACTGGTCAAGGCAGCAAAAACCCCGAAGACCGCCCGTCGCCTGTCACGTTGCCAATATGACGGGTCGGGGCGCAAAGATCGTCGAGGACGAGGTCGCAGAGTTTAGTCAAGTAGACCGGGTTTGCATTGGGGACTAAGCGCCGTAAACGGACGTGCCTGATAAGCCGACCCAGGATTTCGAACTCCTGGGCGCGCATACGCTTGTCCAGCACATAATTGACGTATGTGTTTCTAACCAATGTAATCAGACTAGCTTGGGCCGGGACAGTCTCAATCGAAGGTGCCGACGGATCCATACTTCGCTCACCCAGAATGTAAATAGCAGCGAGGGGCAGTGGCCGCCGTTGAAAGTGATAGCCGCTCTGTTTTAGATCCAGGTAACGTTTATCCCAGGTCGGCGTCAGGCGCGGCAACACCTCCGGCGAGCCATAAAGGGCGTTTACCGACTCTGGCCAGAGTCGTAGACCTGGATAACCAGGCTGGATGAAGAAACTGGAACTTTGATCCGTTAAGGCAACGACATCGTCCGATAACACCGGATAGCCTAGAGTTGCAAAGAACGCCGCCGTGGTCGATTTGCCTGCGCCAGCCGCACCCAGAAAGGCAATGGCTTCACCGCCTACCGCAATAGCACTGGCATGCAAGCAAGTAACACCACGCAGCCTCAGGACAAACCCCAGGATCGGACCAAGTAGGTAAGTCGCCATGTTCTCAATGGTCTCTTCAGAAGGCCACTGGGCCCAGATTCTCGATCCTCGATGATCGAGCAGGAACTCTGTACCGTCCCTGTAGACCCAATGGTAGAGCGTCTGGTCCCTTGCCTGCTGGACAATTAACTGTGGGACTCCATCGCCATCCGCATCCGAACTAACGTAGCGCGTAACATAAGGACAAGAATTCATCCTCAGCAACGTGGCCACAGGATAACCTAGCTGTAAGTCAACATCGCTCTCGCTCAATGACGGCAAGCTCTTCAAGCCTGGAACAGCTCGGTTGGAGCAGATACTAAGGCCATACGCAAAGTAGTGAAACACCTGCGAGGAACCCTATCCTTTATTGAGCACCGACATCAGCGGTGCGCCGGAGGAAACGTTTCACGCGACCCGGCACACCTCGCGGAAGGAGTAGCCGAGCAGCAAAGCTCACTAGTCGAGGCTGAGCCACTAGGAGTCGCAGAAACATCTTGGCTAGCTCGTCCCGCGTGTAGCGACCCAGCAAATGAGTAGTCTTGCCATCAAGTAGCTCCAGCAGCCTGTCATAGTCAGCGCTGCTTAGTCGGTTCAAAACCGACCTCATCAGGAGGTGAAGGCCGAGCTCGCGGCGAAGCGGTCCGAGTTCTTTTCCGTAGTTACCTTGTCCCAGGATCGCCTTGGCTGCGGCCTTCGCGCCCCATAGGCCAGACACGAGCCCACCTACTGTTGTGACTTTGACCTGCCCCGCGGCATCCCCAACCAGATAGATATCGCAATCGGAAACTCGTCCCCACGGTCGTGGGGTATGAGCATAGACGGAAATCTTGGCTGCCTGGATTTCGATCGGTTCCAGCCGTCGGCAAGCAAGGAATCGTTCCAGGTTCTCCTTGGCGTCGCACCCTTCCTCTGCGATGAGGCCGACTGCTCCACGGTCATGTGATTCTGGGATCAGCCAGTAAAAGTATGGCGTCGTCTCCGGATCAAACCACACCTGCGCAGTATCCGCTTCCCTCCCTGAAGGGAGGCGAACAATAGCCTGCAATATTGGAACGGTGGCCCGACTATTCCGCTCTGCGATCTTCGCCACGCGGCTAAAGGCACCGTCAGCGCCAATCAGGGTTGCGGTTTTGAACTCCTCTATTAGATCTAGCTTGACATTTCGGACTTTAACCGTGACGCCACCCACTGCAGGGGCAAAGTTGAGAAATTTGTACCCACTTCGGATCTCAGCCCCTGCTTGAATTGCCTTCTCTGCGAGTAGCCGGACTATGGCCGCCCTCTCCACCACGAGATCCGGCTCGGTCATCGGTATTGTGGCAGATCGATGAGGGGAGAAGAGATCAATTCGGTTTATTCGGTTGACGATAGCCTCAGAGGGAAAAAATCCCAGAACCTCGGTCAACTGCGATGTGGCAATCAGCGTGCGAGGTGACGTTCGCAACACGTCATTCGCGTCAAACAAACGGACTCTGACACCGTCGCAAGCAAGAAGGTACGCGGCAAACAAACCGGCTGCCGAGCCACCGATAATCAAGGCTTCTGATGGAGCTCCTTTTGACTTAACCGAGATTTCACTTCGGTTCATCTTGATCAGCCCGTTGCGGTATCGTACGTGCGGCTTACGCCTTCAACCCCGTATACGCCATCCCTGCGGACGAGGATCACGAACGCCTTCGCCAAGATATAGAAATCCAACCATAAAGACCATTGATTGACATACCAGAGATCCAAACGGATCCGCTCTTCCCACGGTAGCTGATTCCGCCCGTGAATCCATGCCCACCCGGCCATTCCCGGTCTGAAGTCAAACCGTCGCCTCTCCGACGACGAGCAATAAGCGGCCTGGCTTGGCACCCAGGGCCGCGGACCGACGATGCTCATCTCACCCTTGAGAACATTGAGGAGCTGCGGGAGTTCGTCCAACGTCCAAACACGCAGGAACCGTCCCACACGGGTAATGCGAGGATCGTCTGCCGTGACGTTGAGTCCCTCTCCGCGCGCCTCAGCCCCACTGACCATTGTGCGGAATTTGTAGCAGCGAAAGATCCGTCGCCCTTTCCCAACGCGATCCTGTACGAACAGGACTGGCCCTCCATCATCCAGCTTGATAGCTAGTGAAATCAGGGCAATCAGGGGAGAAAGCAGGAGCAGAACAGCTCCGGCTACGACCAGATCAGTAGCCCGCTTCAGCGCGAGTGCTATTTGCCCCCGAAAAGGAAGCATCGAAGTTCTTCTTTTTAGAAACCCTCGCAACTAACGCCTCCCGTGCCATCATCAAGACACACCGCCCCAAGATTCCAGCCCCTACGGTAGCGTCTTGCAAGGAATTGCGCCGGAAATGCTTCGCATAGTAGCGCCACATGCTCCGATGGCGCTCAACAGCCATCAGGACGGGAGACTGGCGGCTGCTGCCGCCGATGTGGTGGAGCACCTGCATCCCTGGGTGATAGTGAACCTTCCATCCTACTTGCCTGGCCCGAAGGCAAAAATCGACATCTTCGCAATACATGAAAAACCGCTCGTCCAGGCCACCGATGTCATCCAGGACCACGCGCCTGTGAAGCAGGCAAGCGCCAGAGACCCAGTCCACCTCCCGTATGCTCGTATGGTCCCAGTCGGTGTGGAGGTACTCTCGTGAGTAGCGGTTTTGCGGGAGCCAGCGCGTCAGTAGGGAATAACGGTGGAACAGGATAGTTCGATACAACGGGAACGAACGGCAGGAGAGCTGGATAGTCCCGCCGGGATCGACAATCTGAGGGCCGATGATCCCTACCTCGGGTTCCCGTTTCAAGTATCGAAGCAGCTCCGTCATCCCACCGTCCAAAATCTCCGTGTCAGGATTGAGCCAGAGGATGTATCGTCCATTGGTTTTTTCCAACCCCTGGTTCACTCCAGCGGCAAACCCCAGATTGCGGTCATTGGCAATGATCTGAACACCGGGAAACCGGTTCCCGATCAACATCCTGGTGCAATCGGTCGAGGCGTTGTCCACAACGCAGACCTCGCACGTAATGCCCGACAAGCATGATTCGATCGACGTGAGACAACGCGCCAGGTATGGAGCGGCGTTGTAGTTGACGATAATGATGGAGAGGTCCATTTATGTCTCTCCTACGCTTGCCTTGAACCGCTCCAAGACATAAAGGCTCCAGATCCTCGACCAGTGCACCTTCCCCCGAACAAACCGATCGACAAAGGGGCGATAGTACGGTTTGTCCAGTAGTAAACGCAGATCCCGACTCATGCCCGATGATGCCCCATTCGACAGCGCTTCCCTGAGCCACACTTCAAAGGGAAAGACGAATCCCATCTTGGGCTGGCGAAGATGATCCGGTGGCAAAAATCCATCCATATTCCGAAAGAGAGCGATCTTGTGCGACTCCGCTCCGTCTCTCGGCCATGTCCCAACTTCGAGGATAGAGCTGAGGAACAGATGATCGACAAAGGGCATCCGCATCTCTAGTCCATGACACATGCTGAACATATCGGAATCCCTTAAGAGCTGAGGGATCATGAAGTGCTCGATTTCCAGATAAGCGATAGACCAGAATTCGTGATTCGCGATTCGTAATTCGTGATTCGTGGTCGGTAGTCCTTTACCGCTGACGACGGACAACGGATGACTAACAAGGCGGCGGATTTGCTCATCCGTGAACAGCGCATGATAATTTCGCCATAGGATCTCTATATTACCCGGAGCACTTCGCAGGAGTTGTGCCAATTTTGGCGCCCAGCGGAGGGGAAGGTGGTCTGCCAGGTTCGATGCCAGATAAGGCACCCAGGGAATCCGACCAAGCGGCCCAAGATATTCCTGCAACATGGGAACATGGACAAAACTCTTATATCCTCCTAGGATTTCATCTCCGCCCAAACCAGAAAGGGCTACCTTGATGCCTGCCTGAGAGGCCATCTTTGAGACGAAGAACGTATTGATCCCATCGACCGACGGCTGGTCCATTGCCAGAAAGAACTCGTCAAGACCTGTGTAGAAATCGTCTTGGGTAACCTCAAGCTCCGTGTGATCCGTGCTGTAATAAGAGGCCGCCTGCCGCGCGAGACCACTTTCGTCCCACTGAGTTTCAGGGAACGTGATGGTAAAGGTCCTCAATGGGCCTGAATAAAATTCCCGCACCGCCGCCACAACCGCGGCCGAATCCAGTCCGCCACTTAAAAATACTCCAACCGGAACATCGCTCACCATGTGAGCCTTGACAGACTCCACCAGAGCCCGGCGGACATGATTGGCAATTTCCGTCGGCTTACGGGTTTCAGGTTTCGGGTTTTGAAAACTCGAAATGGCCTCGGACAAAGACCAATACGGCTCGATGGAAAGACCTTTGCCATCCCACTTCGCCCAATGGGCTGGCAGCAGTGCTTCAATCTCACGATAGAAGGTCTTCGGCGCAGGAATGCACCCTCTCTGAAGAAAAGCCGTCTCTGCCCCCCGGTCCATGTCCCCCGAGACCCAGCCGGAAGACAAGAGAGCCTGCAACTCTGATGAGAAGAGAAACGGCCCCTTAGAGGTCTGTGCGTAATACAGCGGCTTCATCCCAAACCGATCTCTGGCCAGGAACAGCTCACGCTTCTCTTCATCCCAAAGGGCAAAGGCGAACATGCCGCGTAGCTTGTGAAGGCAGTTGGGTCCTTCCCTTGCATAGAGGGCAAGGAGAATTTCCGTGTCCGAGCTCGAACGAAAGGTCATTCCATCTGATTCGAGCTGACGACGCAGTTCACGATAATTATAGATCTCCCCATTGAAGGTGATCCAAAATCGGCCATCACCTGTTCCCATCGGCTGGTGGCCGCCAGATGATAGGTCTATGATGGCTAGCCGTCGGTGACCGAATATGACTGTCTGGTCACTGTCCGTCTTCACTGCCCTGGGGATCGCGCTTTCCTGCGGGCAGCCCATGGAGCGGCGTGTTGTCCGACGCCCATGTAAAGTGACGATGCCCCAGTCATCAGGACCACGATGAGCCAGCGCGTCGCTCATGCGCTGGACAGATGCCTGAAGCTTTGAAATCGCCTCTCCGGAAGAATCAACGATGCCTACAATTCCACACATAATTTGTTAGGCTCCGAGGACTTCATCATACAGAGCCTCCAACTTCCTGACACACTGAGTTTGGCTATAAAGCTGCTCAACACGACGACGCCCGGCCGCCCCCATAGCACGGGCTCTTTGAGGATTTTGAAGAAGGGATAGGATGGCCTCGGCCATCTTGTTCGGGTCTTGAGGGGGAACGAGAATCGCTGTCTCCTCCTGGACACAGATCTCTTTCGGCCCCCCATGATCGGTGGCGACAACGGGTTTACCCGTGGCCATCGCCTCCAACAAAACCTGTCCGAAGGGTTCCGGCCAACTTGACGCCAACACCAATAGGCTTAAGGCTGCATGCACACTCGCCATTTCTTCGGGCTGATAACGCCATCCAGTAAAATAGACAAAACCCTCAAGATGCAGGGCACCAGCCAGCTTGACCATTTGTTCTGCATAGTCTTCCCGTCCCTCAATCGGGCCCCCGATAACAAGGTAACGCGCTAAAGGAAACCTCCTTCTACATGCGGCCGCTGCGTGAAGAAAGGTCTCGACGCCCTTCCAGTAGTCCAACCGACAAACCAAGCCTACTAGGGGCACATCCGGGGCAAGCCCCAGGTCTTTAAACACTCGACTCCCGTCATTCTCGGGGCGGTAGCACTGAATGTCGATCCCGTTTGGGATCTTTCTCAAGTGGGATGGACAGGCCCCATTGCCGTTGCCAAACAGCCCGGCTACAGCATCACTCGTGACGATAATGCGATCGGCGAAGCGGCGAGCGAGGTAGGCTTCCATTCGACGGAAAATCTTTGATTGCCAAACAATTTCTCGAATGTGCCAGACGTGCGGACGCCTCGCCAATTTTGCCGCAAGGAAACCGTAAAGATTGTGAAGACTATTAGTGTGCACGAGGTCTATGCCCTTTCTTCGAATGAGGGAAACAATTTTCCAGATAGCCTTCGGATAGTTGATGATATAGCGAAAGAGGAAGGACCGACCTCTGCGTGTGGTCAACTTCATCATCTCCTTCAGTATCAATACTTCACAGTTGTGTATCTTCAGCAGCCTCACTAAAGGACCGTCGGACGGCAAGAGAACATGGGGTCGAAAGCGAGTCTTATCTAGTTTTTCTATGATCCTCAGGAGCGAGATATCAGAGCCACCGATCTCGGAAGTGGATTGGATGTACAGCACATTGCGTGGAATACAGTTCTGCAAGTTTCTAGGATGCCCTCTGAAAAGAGCAGCGACCGTTTGACGCCCTTGCCTTTAGCACGCCTTCGTAGACTCGCTCATACTGCTCAGCCACATTTTCCCACGAGTAGTCCTGCGCACGATCAATCCCCAGTTGGCTGAATTTCTCGCGCAGCGTAGGATCGGTGAGCAGCCTGCATAGCGTCTCTCCGAGCTGTTCGTCTGATACAATCAAGCCGAATCGCCCGTTTTCTAAAGTCTCTCGCGCCCCTGGATTTGACGTGGCGACAACGGGAGTGCCGGCAGCCATCGCTTCAACATAGGGGCGTCCAAAACCTTCATAGGAACTGGGGAGACAGAATACCCAGGCCTGTGCGTACAATTTTGCAAGCTGTTCGGATGGGACAATGCCAAACCATCGCACGCCTTCCCCCTCTGCCTTGTCAGGGCAAACAAGCCATAGCTCGGCTTTGGGAACATTCGGCTTGACCTCGTTATGAAAAACCTCCAGCAGGAACTTGCCACGTTTCCGACTGCGCAAATCCCCCACAAAGAGAATTACCGGATGAGCGGCCTTCCCTGTTGTCACGCGTGAAAACTGTCCAACATCGACCCCATTCGGAATCACTCCGTGAACTTTAGGATAGTAGCGACTGGTATCTCTTGAGACGACAATAACGACGTCGGCGCGGAGATCTGCAATCAGCTCACACCCATAAAAGTACAGGTGCATAAAGAAACGCTTTGCTAAACGCTGGCGCCAGCCATTGTGAATAGCCTCGGCAAGGGCTGATCCATGCATGGTGCGAACGACCGGAGGCGCCGTTCTTGGAATCAGGTGTTCGTCGCCTTGGGCGTGGATAATATCGAACGCCGAGAAATCCTGTCTGGCCACTTGAAATGGGAATGTCCAAGGACAGGATGGATAGCCCATGATGGGACGAGTTAATGGAAGGGGGCTTACCTGGTACGAAGCGTTCTGGGGCGCAGGGTCCTGGCTAAATACGGTGACGCTATGGCCACGTTGTTGCAGGGCGTTGCAAAGCCCATGGGTGAAATATCCTACTCCCCCGCGTGATCGGCTCGGGAGGAAGCGCTGGACGACTGCGATCCTAAGCATCCGCGATCTGTCGATAGATCGCCAGCACTTCTCTGGCACTCTTATCCCAACGGTAGCGTTGCGCCTGTTGGAGTCCCTTAGCCCGGTAAGCGTCGCGCAAGGTGCTGTCTGTTAGGAGCGCAGCCACATGCATGGCCATTTGCTGATGATCTTCTGGATCAGTAAGGATGGCTGCATCGCCTAAAATTTCCGGCAACGAGCCGCGATCAGAAGATACAACAGGTGTCCCACAGGCCATAGCTTCAAGGGGGGGCCACCCGAACCCGGCGTAGAGCACAGGATATAGAAGCACGTCTGCACAATTATAAATAGCAGGAAGATG
The DNA here is from genome assembly GCA_023250515.1 of Deltaproteobacteria bacterium. Lineage (GTDB taxonomy): Bacteria > Desulfobacterota > Binatia > UBA9968 > UBA9968 > JAHFAO01. The sequence goes on from JAHFAO010000001.1 coordinate 36,469, forward strand.
ACGAAACGGCATCTTGCCGAGATGAAGAACGTTCTTCCTCAGGCCAAGCTTATCGAGAAGCCTCTCCTGGTCAGCGGTAAAGGGATCTCCAACCTTAATTAGCTGAACATCGATGCTGTAATGCCTCACGAGACAATCCAGCACCAGGAAGACCCTCTCCAGGTTTGTGTAGTTGAGGGCATGGCCAATGTGGAGGATATACTTGCCGGGAAGATGGTAGCGTCTTTTCAAGGCGTCGCGATTCTGGACCATATGAAACGCAGGATCGATGCCCAAATAAATCACCTTCACCCTTTCCTCCGGGTAGTCAACAAGATTCAGAAAATCCTGACGGGAGGTCCAGGAGTCGGCTATGACCATGGCTGCCTTGCGCATGGCTGTCAGACTGTATCGGAGCGAAAGGCGTGTACTGAATGCCACCCCTTTGACCTTCGTAACCGTGGAGTCATGAAAAGTGACGACAGTCCTATGCACCGGCAAGCTGAGCAGCAGGTGACCGTACCCATGGTCTATAACATGGTTCACATCACCAGCAGAGGTTTTAGTAAACCGCTGGTACCTGATGTATTGGTCCCAATATCGGGCGACTCTTGGCTGCAGACGGATATTGGCCGGCAGACAATCGACGATCTCCTCGTGCTCCTGGAGCAATGGTCGAATTCCGTTGAGAAGCTGATCGGCATAGATCTGCATGCTCTTTCTGAACGGATCAGGAAAAGCACGAAAAAGAGAAACTCTCATGGTGAGTCGTCAGCCGGAGAATCTCAGCGAGAGGGTTGGTTCCTGCAACGCTGGTGGCCGCAGTTTGCTGGTCCTTCGGCGGACAGCCCGCGCAGGGTTCCCAACGACTACGGTGTAGGGGGAGACATCCTTTGTGACCACAGAGCCGGCGCCGATAACAGCTCCTCTGCAGATTCGCAGGCCATCAAGGATGATCACCCGATTCCCGATCCAGACATCGTCTTCGATAACGATCCCCTTCCGGGTCACTCCCTGTTCGTTGATCAGCAGATCAGCGTTAGCGAAGTTATGATTTTCCGCCAAGAGATCGACCGCAGCGCCGATCGTCACATTGCAGCCTATCTTGATGCCACCCCCAGCGCCAATCGTACATCGAGGGCCGATGTAGGTGTTGTCACTAATTACCAATCCCTTGCCCAAACTCGCCAGCGAGCTTGTCGCTTGAATCCAGACATGCTCGCGTATGCGGACGTTGTCGCCAAGCCAAAGCCCCTCGCGCGAAAGACCGTTGATGGTGGTGTAGTCGCCTATATAGACATTTCGCCCGAGAGAAATATAGCGGGGATACAGAATCTCCACGTTCTTCCCGATAAACAGACGTCCGCCACATCGCTTGAAGCGGCGCCGCAGAAGGATACCGCGTAGCCACGACCACCCTCCTCGCTTCCAAAGGTACTGGACAACTTCGGCGAGACTCGCCTCGATCTCTTGCGGCGGCACCTGCATTCCGCGTCCTAACGCAAGCTGGTAGATTCTCGTCTTGAGCTTGTTCATGAAATGTTCGAGGCGCGAAGAGCCAGAGGATGCTTAACAAGGTTCCGATACAGGTTTTCGACCTGTTCCTTCATTTTCGAGATGCTGAAAAACTGCTCGGCCCGATCCTGTGCAGCCTTGCCCATTTTCACCCGAAGATCCTGCTCTTTAAGAAGCCGTACCATCGCCTGTGCCAGCGCTTCAGGATCATCTGGAGGAACCAGGAGGCCTGTCATTTTGTCCTGCACAATCTCCATCGGTCCACCGTCACCTGGCGCAATCACGGGCTTGCCGAGTGCCATGGCCTCAAGGACGACCACTGGAAAAGGATCGGGGCGGATGGATGAATGGACAATCACGTCGGCCGCTGCCATAAGACGCCGCGTGTCTCGTACATGACCGGTGAAGCGAAGAGAGTCATTCAGATTCAGTGTCTTTGCCAGAGCATGCAACTCGCCTTCGTAAGCACCATCCAGCCCAAAAAGAGTGCCTCCTACAACGAGGAAACGTGTGGAGGGGATCTGTTGCCTTACTAAGGCTGCCGCTTTAAGAAAGACGTGCGCGCCCTTCCAACGTTGTAGCCTTCCGCACCACGCAAAAACCGGAGAGTGAGCAGGCCACCCACACTCCTCAAATTTTATATTTTGGATTTTGGATTTTGGATTTTCTATTTCGGGAAGATCTACAGCATTATGAATGACATGTATCTCCCTGTTCGACCACCAGGCTTTTTGAAAACGCCTTGCCACATAGTGGGAAACTGCGATCGTTACCGCAGACAGAATGAGAAAAGCGAGTAGATGGACTAACCCCTGCCTGGTCCACGACCACTCGAGCACATCATGAAGATGATAAATGCTCGGCACGCCGCATAACCAGGCTGCTGGGCTACCATAGAGATGTGCTGCTGTGCCGTTGCAATGGACCAGACGAATATTGGAACTCAGGATGATATGTCGTAGTTGCTGGATTACCTGCCAGGCTTGACCCAGGTTTCTGAAACGTCCTGCTAAAATGACTTCAACGGGAACGTTAGCTTGCTCTCTAAGTTCTGCCACGAAGTTCCCATCCCGGAGGCAAACGACAGTCGGTTCAAACTGGCTTCGGTCAAGATGTCGGAGGAGATTGAGCAGGACGACTTCAGCCCCACCCCGCTCTCCTGTGGGGGTGATGTAAAGGATCCGGATCATCGAATTTGTGGTTTCCACACAAGCGGGCTTGGCGAATAGCCAGTCCACCGGATCACCTCTACTGGCTGGCCTCCGTTCTCAACAGGCATCCTCCTTAGGCGTTCCAGATCAGCCAGCTTGAATAAAACGCCAATCGAAAACCAGAAATAGAAATTGGTGGGCGCGTGGTCAATCGCCGTGCTAATAGGAAGGATCAGGATCGTCAACAGGACATAGACAGCCAGCGAATACCAGAATATCATGATTGGCCGCCCTTGAATTTCTCTTCGAACTCGGAGAACAAGTGCCCCGATTGCAATAGTCATCCAGACAAAGGCGCCTAGGCCCAGCAGACCGGTTTCCACAGCGAGGATACCCAAGTAACTTTCCACCAACTGAACTTCCGTAGATTCGGATACGTGTCTAGCGCCTATCGTGGCGACTCCCAATCCCGATCCGAAGGGGTTTTCGAGAAGTGCAGGGAAAAAGAGCTGACCGAAGTACGTCGTCTGGAAACGCTCCGCATAACCATAAATGAGGACGGAGGCCAATCGGTCCTTCACCCCAGGTCCCAGGAAGGCGAAGCCAAACGCCAGGATGACGTACCCGATGAGTCCCCACGCGACGATCCGTTTGAGGTTTCGGGATAACAAAAGCACGAATGCCACAGAGGCGCTCAGCAATAAAAGTGAGGCTCGGCCTCCAGATATAAGCATGGCTAAAACAATGAGCGTCATCGAGACCGCCGTGACGCTCTTCCAGCGCTTTGAAAGCGATCCTGTCACTAGCACTGCAGTAGCTATGAGGCCGCTGAACAGGAGATAGGCACCATACTGGCCGGGGGAGGTAAACGTCCCTGGTACCCGCCAATATTGCTGGACTGATTCGTCATAACGCGGTGTCCACAGCACTGCAGAATAGGTCGCGCCTAGCTCCCTCAGTCCCTCCGGTCCTCTAAAGTAGAGGTAAATCCCAAAGGCGGCGACACCGATTGCATAGAGCATAAGGGCCAAAAAGAGTTGCTTCACATCATCATCAGACCGGACAAAGAGATAGCCGATGCTGATTAGGGGGATGTAGAAGAGCTTCTGCTTGAGGGCGAACAGCTCTGCAAGCAGGCCTATTCCAGGCAGGGCTAGATAGGCTCCGACAATGAGTGAAAAAAAGAGCAGGGGAGGGGTCAGCTTTTTTAGAGTAGGTGAAGGAGCAAAAAGTCTACCTAAATTTGGTAGAAACACAAGAGCGTAAACTGCGAGGATGGCGAAGTCCTTGTAAAGGTAAGAAAGCTTGGACGGATACCCAATGTTGATCACCAGCCCCTCGATAGAGGTGTAGAAGAAGATGAAGTGGACCAAACACCGGGCTCCTTTATTCACGCCTCCTCCCTGACCTGCACCTGTTGCGTAAGCGTAGAAGCATCAGCAGTGAAGTTTGCCATTGTTCATCTTTGCGGCTGATAATCCTTCGACTCGATCAAGTCTTCTTGCTCCAGCTCACGCACCACCTGCCCACGGCCTGTCAGGTAACGAAGGATCAAGTCTGGTCCTCGCTGGGGCACCAACGTTACCTGGTTGCGGGCCACCACGGCGAAATCCACCGGCCCCCGATTGGGCACCAAGTTTGTCCCCCACTGAAAGATGAAGCCGATGTTCCACAGGCTGAGCACAGCCAGGAACCCGGAAGGCAAGAGGCGGTAAGCGGCAGGCAGCAGCCCGGAGACTTTGCCTTCTGCTTGACGAAGGACTCGTGATAAAAAAGTCTGACTTTCCTCAAAGAAGATGGCCAAGCCCAAGACGAACACAGGTGTAAAGGAAACAAAGAAGCGGCTCCCAAAGGCCGACTGGCCATGCCAGTTCTGGTAACTGGCCACAGTGTAATAGAATGTCACAAAGGTCACCATCAAGATGCTGGCTAAAGAACGGTCGCGGCGCCATAGCAACACCAGGCCGACGACCGAAAACAGCAACACCGGCGTCCAGAGGAACATCCCGTGTTCTGAGGCAAAAGCCACCTGCCAAAGCCTGGGAGAATCCCAAAAGAATCGGTCTTCATAGCCAGAGCTCCGGGGTGAACCGTGGACAATCCACTTCGTAACGAAGTTAGGTACCAATGCCACCATCAGTGCCACAAAAAAAACCGCACCCTCTATCAGTACATTAACTCGGCGTCCTGAGGTCGTGCTATCCAGAACCCCAGTCTGTCGGCTCCACACCGACTCCAAGAGTGGAATCAGCAGAAGGACAGCATTTAGGTAATAGACACCTACCATGAACCCGCCCAGTAACCCCCACAGCCCCCATTGCTTAAGAGTCCTCATGGGTTGTGTTCGCAGCCAGTACCAGAGGAAAAGAGAGACTGAAAAGGCAGCCAGGGCGTGAACGTGAAAGGGCAGAAAGTACATATACACCGGCAGCGACGAGGCGAACCAGATTCCCATGGTAGCGACCATCGCCGTCAGCGGGCTGGTCAACCGTTTCGCCACGTGGTAAGCCAGGAACAACCCAATGAAAGCGTAAAGGGCTGTCCCCAAAGCACAGAGCCACCGATACGGCAATGAGTACCCATCGGCCGGAATGTTCAACCCCAGCCCATTGAGGATCAATACCAGGCCATGCGCTGCCAGGAAGAAAGGTGTCCACAGCAGTGACGATCCCACTGCCCATTGGTTGCGCACATAATTGTAAGGCATCGTTAGATTGGGCCTCACATGCCCCTCAGCGTCGAAAGCCATCATAAGAAAAGCCGGATCTCCGTGCCGATATTCGTTCTCGAAATGCAGATCCCTGTCTATCACCAAAGAGCGTACATAAGCGTAATACCCATTGCCGTCACCCCGAATATATGGATTCACAAAAGGTACGGTCAGGATAAACGCTAATACCAAAAACCACTCATTCCACCCTAACCGATGCAAACGGTTCAGCATCCCCTTGGGTAACACACTATAGTCACACTTTAAGTCTAACCTTCATGCTCGTTTGCCGATTGTTGACTGCTTATCTCTGAACGCCCAACACAAAAATCATTCCACTGAGGAAGGTCTTCGGAGAACTCTGCAAACGAACGGAGGAAATCTATAGTCAATCCGTAGCGGCAATCTCCACCAACGATCTAGTGAGCACTACTTGCGAGCCACGGCCCACAGGTGGTAGCTCAACAATGGCCAGAGCCCTAACAGGCTAATTAATTTTTTCAGTGCACCTTTAGGATTGACCGGGCCATAAAAAGCTTTCACTTGATTTGGTTGAAAAGATCCACACAGATAGGACTTGAGCGAAGACTGAGATTGAATGTTGACGTGACCAAGTGCTGCTTCCTCTCGAGATGTTAGCGTCAACCAAGGCCTGCCCTGCAAAGCAAAATAATATTTAGCGATATATTGGCCACAGAGTTTGTAGTTAACAGTAGGTGCCGTATGAATCAGCAGGTGGCCTCCCGGTTTTAAGACCCTATGGGCTTCAGCAATCGCCTTCCGAAGATTGGCATCGGATAGATGCTCCACCATATCAGCCATATAAACAACGTCAAAGACAGCATCATCAAACTTCAGGTCTGTAGCACTCATTCTCTTAAACACGTTTTGACCTTGTGTCACTTGACTTGCAGACTTTCCTTTGCAAATATCAATGGAGTCCTGAGAAACATCAACTCCAACGACATATTGCAAGCCCAGTCGAGCAAGTGTCATGACCATCTCTCCATTGCCACAGCCAATATCCAAAACATGATAACCTAGTTGTAAAGGGCGTAAGCTCAGCATGTACCGTGTCTTATCTTTTAGCTGTTGTGGGTCGAGGTTCTCATAACCCCCCTTATTATAAATCCCAACAGAAGGCTCCGGATAGACACGCCGAATATTGTCCTTGTAGCTTCTAACAATTTCTGCAAAGATGCCTAGCATCCTTTTCAACCTCAGTCTCTGAAGGCTTATGTTCTCAGAAGCTGCCAATATTCGTCAGCAATCCGTTCCCAGGTAAAGAACCTTGTGAAAAGGTCTCGAGCCGCTCGTCTCATCAATTTGCGTAGCGGCTCATCATGGAACAACAGATCGACGTTCTTTACAAAGGTTTCCGCATCTCCACATTGGCTGAGAAGAAAGGCATGAGCTGCCCGCAATTGGGAATCGGTACACGGTCCATCGGTTCCCACAATCGGTAGACCATGACCGAGCGCAGCTATGACAGTCGTTCGACGAGTTGAGACTCCGTCAACCAGGGGAGCCAGAAAGAGATCGCTGGCTTGAAGGAGCCAAGAGACAATCTCGGTTGGCTGCCCCTCGTACACCTCGAGGAATTCCAGCGGCAACCCACACTGGGAAAGCCATAGATCCAGAATGTCCTCTCGAGGTCGACCGATCCACTGAATCCGCACAGGAAGACGGTTTTCCAAGACCCAAACTCCCAGCGAAGATAACAACCGACGATCCATACCAGCGGGCTGACCAAAAATAGTTAAAATGGTGGGACGTGGATGTCTCTCTGTCCGTTGTCCGTTGCCCAGTGTCCGTTGTTCTTGGTCTGTTGTTGCTTCCCCCTTCTCACTGACCACTGACAAAGGGATATTACTTCCCACAGGAATGATGGAGATTTTCTTTCTCCGGAAAAGCAAGCGACTTAATTTTCGCTGACTATGTCCATAGGTCACCACGACTTTCTCCGCTAAAGTCCCCAAGGCACCCATTAGTAAATTCAGCATCACGCGGGCGAGGATTCTACTCATCGAAAGCGACCAGGGTATGTCGTACTCATGAGCAGTAACGATCACCTTTTTCCCCTGTCGAAGTCTGGCATAAGACAGCCAGAGTAAGAGCCATCCAACGTCTCTGGTTGGGACATACATTTGAGGGACATATTGCAGCAGGACCACGTCGCTCTCAAGGAACGGGGATACGTGCCGTGATCGCCATAACTGATTCCATCCTCCTTCCGGGGAGGCTGTCTGCGAAAGGACAAGATGAGGAACCCGAGGGCCATCGGAGACTTTTTGACCACCCTTTTGAGTGGTGACAAGGAATGTCGGCAGATGAGACTGCAGATAGCGGGCCAACCAGAAGGAATAGTCCCCAACCCCATCGAATCTTCCTGGACTTGCTGGACAAATAACCAGCGCTCCTTTCATAGCTTCCGGGCCTCGAGCTTAAGGTGAATGCCTAAACCCCACCAGTCGATCAGCGCATGGAAGGGTTTCAACGTCCAGGACAACAGACGAAGCCAGGAGGTCTTTCCTTCCCAGAAGTCCGTTGGAAGCCTGGCCCAACCTTGGCGAAGGTCTCTTCGTATGCCCCAGCTCAAGATGAAAGTGTCACCCCCAATCGAGAACGTACGGACCTGGGCAGACTTGAAGCCTACCTTTTTGGCCAATAACACCAAGCTCTTCCTGGAAAAGTGGTAAAGATGCCGAGGCAACTCCCAATGAACATACGCTCGGCCAAAGAGATAGGTATAAAAACTCCGACGATTAGGGACAATAACCAGCAGATACCCATTGGGGCGAAGGAGCTTGTACGCTCGTTGCAGGGTTTCCCTCGGGTTGGGAAGATGCTCAAGGACATCCCAAAAAGTGATGACATCAAAGGAACCCTCAGAAAAAGGGGCCTCGTCCAGAGAGCCGCAAAAGGTGGGGGTGCCATACAACGACTGAACCGCCGCACAGGCCTTCGGTGAAACCTCTACCCCGTGAACTTCCCAACCCAATTTCTTCATCTCAGAGAGGTAAAAGCCTGAACCGCACCCGACATCTAGGAGACGCCCCCCAGGTTGCCATCGAGGGATCGGACGGAAAGCAACTCCCAACCTCTCTCCTCGAACAGCCCTATAAATCCATAGAGTCATACCTATCCAGGGATTTATGCGGATCACGGAGGGATATCCTTGTTGTGTTAGAAAGGCCTTCTGCCAAAGATTTGAATTCGAGGCAGCCGATGGCAGCCCATTCTGGGGGAGAAAAGAGTAGTAGTCAGGAGGATAATATTGCAAGACGTCGTTGAAAGAAGGGCGTGGACTGATGTATCCCAGGTCACATCTTGCACAGCATATCACTTTGAATTGACCGGGGAGTCCATAAAACTCATCCCGACCTTCAAAAAGCACTTTTCCTTCGAACTCCCCACAAATCGTGCAATGGACCTCTTCCATAGACACTGCCTCCCGGGCTGGAGCTGTCACCATTGCCGAATGTCTCTCCAGCATCGTGCATAGAGCGTCTTCGCCAACCCCAGTTCTTGGTTCCTCATTCCAGAAGCTGCCCAAGCTCCAGCCCATCTCAGTCCAATTGAAAGCAGCAACAACAGGCGATAGAATCGAGCATATCGGTAAGGGTAGTGCTTTTGGTAGAAGCGGTGCCGCCCCAGAAAAAAATAATAGGCTGACCGTGGATTTGACTTTTTACTCTGTCCTCCTAAATGCACAACACTGGCACTGGGAAAGTAAACCGCCTGCCAGCCGGTTTTCTTGAGCCGATAGCCTAAATCAATGTCCTCATCACCCAGGAAAAACTGCTCATCCAATCCACCAGCCTCTTGGAGTGCCTTACGCCGCAGGAGCAAGCAGCTTCCAGCTGACCAATCCACCAAAACAGGTTCTTGAAAATCATCAGGATAGATGCAATTTTGTCGCCACCGCGCCGGGAGAAAAGTCAGAGGGCGAAGAAAGTGATCGGAAAAATCTAGCCACAGGCAAGGAAAACGCCCTGCCGTCGGTTGATGCGATCCGTCCTGGTTAGTCACGCGACATCCTACTGCGCCAACACTTGGGTTCTTGCGGGCATAGCTGACCATCCCATGTACCGCATTATCTCGAAGAGACGCATCGCTGTTTAGCAGAACGAGGAACTCTCCGTTGCTTAGAGCAAGCCCCTGATTCACAGCTGCAGCGAACCCTGAGTTTTCCGAATTGCGACAAACCCGAACTGAGGAAAATTGTTGCTCGATCCCCTCAGGGGAGCCATCCGAGGAGGCATTGTCGATAACAATGATCTCATAGGATAAGCAAGCCGTGTGTCGCTGAACCGAAGCCAAACAGGATAGAGTCAGCTCACGTGTGTTGTAACTCACAATGATGATGCTGACATCCATATTGTCCCATGATCATTGGAAAAAACGTCCCCGAAGGTATCGCTCTCCCGTTTGCTTCAAACGAGAAACTACCCGGTTGAAGCCTGCCTTGGTCCCATAATTAACCAGAAATTTCTGAGAGTGAGGGCACGTATGACATAGGGATAGGGCGGCGTACTCAGCGCTCTTCATAGATTCGCGGTAGCGATGTAATTCAGGTCCATGCCACATTTCCCAGATGGATTGCTCCTTGGCATTACCAATGACAATCTGCCGCTCACTGTCCATGCAGCACACGCTAGTGACACCGTCAGAGAAAATATCGACTTCATACGTCAAACGATAACAGGGCAGGTTGATATAAAGACCGGGCTTGTGAATTTTTTCAAACTGACGGTTGGTAATCTGGCCCGCAAAGTCGTGGAACGGAGTGACCAAGAGGTTGATTCGGGGCGCGTCTTTGATCTGTTTCTCCCAAAAGGCTTTAAATTGTGGTAGATACCTGCGAGTGTAATCCGATTCGATGATCTGGACATAGGCCGTTGGGCCGCAATCCGGTTCCTTTCTCCGCCGCTCGATGAATTGTTTAACGTTCTCAACTACCTCATGAAACTTACCCCCCGCGCGTAAGAGGTCGTAAGTTTCCTCATCAACGCCATCCACTGAAATGATCAGCGAGGGCAGACGGCTCTGGAAAAGTTTATCAATGACTGGCGCTCGCATCATGGTTCCATTGGTATCGAGTCGGATCTGAGCCTTCTTGATTTTTTCGACAGTGTACTCCATCATTTCGAACCAATTTGGGTGTAGAAAGATTTCCCCGTACTCATTGAGGGCTACCTGTTCAACCATCCAGCGATCATCGTACTCAGCGATTTCATCGATCAGTCGCTGAAACATACTCAAAGGCATATGCCCAAACTTCCGAGGAGAGAACGTCCGAGGGCACATGGGACACTTCAGGTTGCAAATACTCGTGACCTCAAGCCCAATGATGCCGGGGAACTCATCCTGGGCAAGCTGGAACTTCCAGAAGATCCGCGACAAAGGTGGACTCACATAACGATCCAACAAGCGCTGCAGTTTAAATTCTCTCCAGAGATTCATCGGCCATCTTCTTATTGAAGGAAGCTCTAAGAGTAGAGCGTCAGTAAAGTTAAGATCCGTTGGCACATACCAAAAACGGCCCGATGACCAAAGCATCCAGATTTCCCTTTTGGAACGCCTGAACCGCATCGCGCGGTGTGCAAACCATCGGCTCCTCGTGCATGTTAAAGCTCGTGTTGATGAGTGAAGGGATCCCGGTTTTCCTATAGTAATGATTAAGGATGTTGTAATAGAATGGTTCGGCCTCCTTGCTAATGAGCTGCGGCCGCGCTGTGCCATCAAGATGAACGACTCCTGGGGATATCTGTTTCATCCAGCCTGTACAATCATAGGTAATGGTCATGAACTGAGCGGCATAGCAGCATGAGCGTGCGTCTTTGTAGCACCGCCTCACATGCTCCTCGAGGGTCACCGGCGCGAAAGGCATGAACTCAGACCGCGCCAATCGTTCGTTGAGCCAGTCGTTCACCTTGGGGTCAGTGGTCTGATAGAGGATCGTACGGTGGCCGAGGGCCCGTGGGCCGAACTCCATTCGGCCCCTGAAGAGAGCGACAACCCTCCCCTGGGCAAGCAGATCGGCTACCTTCTCTGCCAGCTCCGGCTCTGCATACCGCGTGCATAATATCCTCTCTTCCTTCAGCGCGGTCTCGATCTCACAATCGCTGTACTCAGGACCCAGGTAGAGATCCTTCAGCCGGAATGGTTCGAGATACCCTCCCTTTCCCGCAGCATAGAGGGCGGCGCCCAACGCGAGCCCCTCGTCACCCATCGCGGGGTAGATATAGATCTCTTCGATCTCCTCCATTGCTGCAATTTTTTGATTGAGCTTCACGTTGGCGAAGACCCCTCCGGCGAGCGCTATCCGATTAAGACCTGTCCTCCTTGAGGCCTGACGCACAAGCCCCGTCACGACCTCCTCCAGCCTTCTTTGGGCTGTCGCCGCAATATCTTCACGGGAAAACCCTTGGAGTTGGCGGGCCATGTGTATTGGATCAACGGCGCTGCGAATCGTTAGACCATTCAGACTCAGCGCTGTCTCCATGATCCGATAGCACGATGCCTCCGGGTCTCCATAGGCCGCAAGACCAGTAATTTTTCCGCCATGTTTCATGTGGTGGAACCCACATATAGCCGTAATCGCCTCCCAAAACCCTCCCGGAGAGTGTGGATAGAAGGTGCGGGAAATGACCTCGAGGTGTCCCTTCCTCCCAACAGCCACGATCCCACTCTTCAAAGCACCGACACCGTCACAGGTGATGAGAAGAGCTTCGTCCCAGCCACTCGTATAGTAAGCGCCTGCCGCGTGAGCCACATGGTGATCAACCTGAACCAGCGGGACTGAATCAAGGCCACTGTAACGCAGGAACTCCCGCCAGTCAGCCAGGTTGGGACGTCCATCGCGAACACGGACCTCTCTCAGTTGCGCCATGTACCCATCAAGATAGCGGTAGGCTCCGATGGCCTCCATGCCTTTCTGAAACTGATCTTGATCGATACGATTTCGAGACTGTCGAAAACCCAATGACGGATCTCTAAGAGAAGCCAGCAAGAGGTGGGAGCCCTCTCGAGCCTTATCGCCCAAAGACATGAACGGAACAGCCACGCAAGAGAGATCCTTAGGAGTAAAGCGCACGACCCGTTGAAGTGCCTCAACGGCTCGAAAGGGAAAACCGCCGTCCATTTTCACTCGAGAGAAGCGCTCTTCGGAGTGGGCTGCCAGGATATTCCCGTCTTCTGTGATCAAGGCCACTCCTGTATCGTGCCCTACCCCCTGAGCCGGATGGTAAATGCCAAGGATCAATTCAACAGCATTCCTCAGACGGAGAGACTATAGGCCTCCAAACATCGCCTGGCCACACCATCCCAGCTAAACCGTTTCAAGACCATTTCCCTACCCTGCTCCCCCATTTTCTCGGCAGCCTCGGGGTTTGCGTGGAAGTACTCAATCTTCTCTCGAATAGCCGTTGGATTGTTCGGCGGGACGAGGAAGCCGGTTACGCCATCCTCTACAACTTCGGGCAGTGAGGCCACCTCCGTAAGAATCACGGGCGTTCCGCAGGCCATCGACTCCAGAGCCACTAGTCCTAACAGTTCGGGGACAACAGTATAGTCGCCGTAACAGTTCCCATAGACCGAGGGGAGCACGGTCACTAAAGCCTCCCGGTATTTTTGCACTAACTCGCCGTCATCTAGTTCCGTGTGAAATTTCACATCCTTACCTTTGGCTTTCGCCTCCAGCAGTTCGAAGTACCCTTCGTGATAAATCCGTCCCACCACATTAAGCGACAACTTCCCCTCAATAGCGTCTATCAAATAATCGATTCCCTTGTGAGGAAGAAGCCGTCCTACAAAAAGAACTGTTTTGGATTTCTTGCCGTTGCCCGGAGAGAACTTCTCGGTATCGACTCCTCCGTAGATTACCTTCAAACTCTCCGGACGGGACTCCAAAGGTGCGCGTTCCCACAATCTCCTGGAATATTCAGATAACAGCAAGAAGGCATTCGCCTGTCTGAGGAGAGGCAGGTGATACGACAGCGCATATTCACCTCCTCCGCCGAGATCTGTGACGAACACTTTCTTTCGAAACATCTTGCTGAGAATTATCGCCAGATCGGTACCTATAGTAGAAACCTGATGGCAATGGATCACATCAGCCCACCGTACCCACTTTATGAACCTCAGCGAGAAGGGACCTGTATAAAAAGAAAGATGATCTCGTTTTATATGCTCGACCTGGAGCGCGTGGTCGCTATGCAACGAGGATTCATCGGCAAAGCTCAAGAAGACAACTTCTTTCTTCTGTGCCATTGCCTTAGCCAGCTCATAGGCATATCGCTCCGCTCCTCCAATGAAGGACTGATCACTAAAAAAAGTCGGCGATATATGCAGGACCCTCACTTGATGACTTCTAGCTCAAAGTTCATAAACCAAGCCGGGAAAATCCACGTCAGGTGCTCTTCATAGAATGCAGGGTATCTCTTGGCAATGCGCCAGATAAGCTTGTTCTTGAACTTAGGATAAAAGACCAAATCTGCCCTTACCTTTCTGAAACTGGCTCTCGTGTAGAAGCCCCACTGATTTTCTCCCGTGAAATAATCAAATGAAAAAAAACCAAGGTGGTGGCGATGGGTAGGGTCGGTGTAAGAGTTGGCGCAGGAGAAGTGTGGCGTTGCGATGTATACTTTTCCTGAAGCTCGTGCGACACGGTGGATCTCCTCCATGGTCTTCACAACGTCATCCAGATGTTCGATGACGTCCATACAATAGATGGCATCAAACGTGTCGTCGTCAAATGGCCAAGGGACCATGTTGAGGTCGTAGACAACGTCCGGTGATGTGCTGGGATTAACGTCAACCGTAACCGCATCAGCGATAGACCGGTTTTCGCCACTGCCCAAGTTCAGTACCCGCATCACCCCACCGACGTGGAGAAGTCAGGCCATGACCTAAAGATCGGCGTTATTCCAGAACAGCCAGACTTTGAATGGGCAGGAATCGGAAAACTAGATATTGGTGGATAGGCACAGCCTTTCCGACGCGATCACATGTGCTAGTTCTTCCGCTCAACGACTTCAGCCTCATACATGGGTATGACTTCGCCTACATCATGTTTGCTCTGGCCCAGGTAGTGCCTTACCGCAATCGTGGTTCCGACAAAGATAATCGAGTAGGTGATCACTGTAGACAACGCCGCTCCAACAAATCCCATGATAGGAATCCACAAGACATTCAATCCGATATTGACAACGACGCCCAGGGCAAGGATTAACAGGTTAACATTCTCTTTCGCCATGCTGATCAGGAGGTTTCCTCCACTAAGGGCTAGGTAAAGGAACACTGTAGACCAGACCAACACCATAAGGCCACGCCCAGCGCCGAAAAATTGTGCGCCAAAGAGAAGCCGGATAATCACAGGAGCCAGAAGCGTGATGCCTAGTCCCATTGGCAAGGCTACCAAGCCGAGATAGAAAACGCTTCTTTTATAGAGCACGCGCAACCGCCCCAGATCCTCACCTGCATACTGGGACATCAGGGGATAGATGGTTCCCATGACCATCAAGGGAAACATCTCCAGGAGGTTGGTCACTTTGTACGCCGCCGAATATAGTCCCACCTGGTGGAGGTCAGTCATCCGCTCCAGCATGATGAAGTCCACCCGGTTAATCAAAGCCACGAAGAACCCTGCGATCCCTAACGGGATACTGGAAGACAAGACCTCCTTCCACAGCTTCGGGTCGAACCGCCAGATTGGCTTGACGAATCTTCTCGCGTATTTGAGTGTAATCAACATGGATACAAACTCGGCAAGGAGTAAGGCGCAGGCCATCGCTACCAGCCCATATCCCATCCACACCGCGCCCATCAACAGGAGGAACCCCATACACCGGTTGAAGATTCCGATGATGGCTGGATACTCTGCTTTAAAGAGTACCTGAAAGATGACAGCAGGGAGTTGGAGAGCAATTATCGGCAGGATCAACGCAAAAACGTAGAGACCATTCCTGAGATCTTCGGAGAACTTCATCAGCCAGATAACAACCCAGGTGGCAAGGACAACAATGAGGGACATGAGAACTTTGAAGGAGAGCATCGCCCCAATGATCTCTTCGGCCCGTTCCCGCTGCTTGGAGATTTCGCGGACCACGATGGTGTTTACACCGAAGTCGTTGATGCTAAGGAAGAAATAAGAGAAGGCGAATATGTAGTTGAATTGGCCAAATCTCTCAACGCCCAGATACCTGGAGAGAACAACCGATGTCGCAAGGCCAATGAGCAGAGACACCGCTTGAGCAGCCATCTGGACGAGGGTGTTCTTAATGAGCAAGCGTCGGAGGCTGGGTCCAGCCATCCATGACCTCCCGGTAGATCTCCAACAATCTCGTAATGTGCTTTTCCTTGTTGAATTCCTGTTCCACTCTCTTTCGTCCCCTCATCCCCATCTCGTTGGCCACGTCTGGGTGCTCCAGCAGATAGCTGATCTTTTCCGCCATTTCGCTTACATCATCGGGCTCCACAAGCAGTCCTGTTACTCCGTCCTCCAACCACTCGGGGATGCCCCCGATATTGAAGGCCACTACTGGTTTGCCGTAACTCATTGCCTCGAGGCCGACTATTCCGAAGGGCTCCGGCCAGACCGAGGGTACGACTACGATTGATGCCTCCCGATAGAGCTGCACGCCCCGCTCCCCTTCCACCCAACCGACGAATTCCGTTCTCCCATTCAGCCCAAGACATCGAGCAAGTTCTTTCGCTCTATCCAGATCTGGCCCGTCTCCAGCAACAACAAGGCGCAACGGAACTCGTGCCAATGTGACAGCTGACATCAGCCGATCTAACCCTTTCTCTCTCACTACCCGTCCGACGAACAAGATCGTATTTTCACCGCCGTCCGTTGCAGGATAGGGCACCGGTAATCTGGTGAAATATGGGACCACTTCAATCTGGCTCGGCGGGTAGCCGGTAGCCACTGCCTGATGCTTTACGTACTTCGACGCCACAATCAACGTAGGGTAATGACCGTTATTTTGGTTTGCCTCGACGCAGCGTCGGTAGTGCCACCAGATAACCGTTGGACGCTTGCTCAGGATGCACCTCTTGTACGCCATGCGGGCTACACAGAGGGGGCCAGTGGGATGATGACAGACTTTCCCCAAGGCGTGGTGGAACTTATTTCCGCTAGGGCAAAAATCATAAACATGAAGGGACTTGATCGCAGGGAAACGTTGACGAATCTCATGTTCAAGTAGAAAGTTATTATTCCCCTGAATGTGGACGATGTCAGGATTAACAGCTTCAAGAACTGCAATGACTTCGGATGGGATCTTTCGGTAGTTGCTATCAGTTTTGAACTGATCGAATCCCTTTACATAGAACTGGCCGGAAACAGCCGACGGCAAGACGGAGACGTTCGCATCGGCATGAATCACGGTCATCTCGTGGCCAGCAGCTTCCAGGGCAGGACGAAGGTGCAGAAGGTAGGTCCCTACTCCTCCGTTAGCCGACCACTCTTTAGAGAGTTGAACAATCCTCAATTTCTGCAGTGGAGTGATGTTTTCGTCATCAGGGCCTCTTCAAAAAGGGAAACTACCCTTTCGTCTACCCGCTTCATCTCATACTCGGCAGCCGTGACCTGAGCTTGGAAGCCCAGTCGCTCCCGCAGAGTTACATCATTCAGGAGTCGCCGCACTGAGTCGGCCAGAGCCGTTGCATCGCCTTTCGGTACTAGGAGGGCATTTACACCGGATTCCAAGAAATCAGGCGCAGCGCCTACTGGAGTCGCGACCACCGGAAGAGCCATTGCCATGGCTTCAAGCAAGGCAGTACTGAACCCTTCGGATAGGCTAGGAAAGAGGAACATATCTGCATCCCGGTAAACCGCCAACAGTTCCTTATGCTCCAGCCGCGGTGAAACCACTACCCGACTCCGTAGGTTCTCAGGAAAGCGGGCCAACACTTTCTCCTCTTCCAGTAGTGTCCCCATGCACCAAAGTTCCAGTTCCGGCGCCTGCCGGGCCAGCATACTGAACACCTCTACAAGATAACGGATCCCTTTCATCTCCTGCCATTGCCCGACGAAAAGAAGGCGCCGCGCCTCAGGTGCGTACTCTCGTGGAATGAAAAACTCTTGAGGGACACCATTAGAAATCACTGCCACCCTGGACTTATCCGCCCATTTGTTCCTCACCAGATAATCTGCCTCTTCACAATTAAGACACATAATCCGATCTGAGCGGCGACAGCTCAATCGGACCAGCCAGGGTATGAGCACGCCATGGATCAGCCGAAACTTGAGCCGCAGAGGTTGGCCAACCTTCTCCATCTCTCTCTTGAGAGCGTCGTAGTAGAGTGGCTCGAGACCGTGAAAGGACGTTAGAGTTCGGAGCCGCTGATAACTCGGAATCAACCAGCGAAACAGGTTGACGACCCAACCAGCGAAACTGTGAAACACGGCAAGGTCATATTCTTCGCCCCACCGAAGTAGCCACCACGCCACCCAGAATGGATAAAAGATAGGGACCCACCGGCTATGCCAACGGGTAAGATCAGGGAAATCTTGGGGGGTGAGGATGGTAGCTTTATGACCTTGCTTTTCCAAGAAGGCGCCAAGATGGCAGCAATTTTTATAGACTGCGGTATGTATGTCTCTTGGTGTGTGGATGACGAAGAGGACGTTCATCAGCAGCGTTCGGCGATGACTCCATAGTGCAAAGCAAATGGCTTCGACAAGGGTCGAATGACACCGAGGCTCAAGGGCCTTGATTTGTCCTGTTCATCTTGGCGCAGTGGTCAGCTCTGGCAATTATGTCCATAATGTTACCCAATCCAAGTAAACCCTGAGCGTGGGCCAAGGCCGTTGCTACAGGCCGGCCGAACGTATCGAACAACCGCGTAGTTAATTTCTTTGGGCTTACAACCGCTTTTGCAACTTTCTCATTGGAGGAGTCAATGCACGAAGGCTTATCCAAGGCGTCCGACCACGGCAATCTACCAGTTAGCAATCGCATAATGAAATTTCTGGCACTAGCGAGCGTTGTGCCGGGGCTGTGCCAAGGGTCGTACATCGTGATGCTCAATGGTCGAAACCCTTCGTTCTCGAGCAATCTTTCTAGATTTGTCGGGCTGTAAAAATAAACATGCTCGGGAAAGCACAAAAGAGCCCAGCAATCTTTTGTCAGGTAGCGTTCCAAACAGCGGAAGTTAGGCAACTGTAAATGCAGAAACCCGCCAGGTTTCAGTGCACACCTAACAGCCCTGATCCAGTCCAGGGGTCCATAGAGGTGCTCGAAGACGGCGTATGAGCCTATAACGTCAATCGATTCTGGCTCGATTGGCAATGTCGTGAAATCACCAACGGCGACTTCAATACCGTGTCTGGTCTTGATCAGTTCAAAAGTCTTTTGACCAAATTCGGAACCCTGCACCTGCCAGCCATGATTTCGCAAATAAGCGAGAAAATTCCCGTCACCGCAACCAATTTCGAAGAGTCTTCTTTGTTCTACTGGCACAAACGCTTCCAACCGGTTTCGCCGAAACGCAAAGGTAGGATTCGCCAGTTGTGCTTCTAATTCCTGTTCTGATAGCACGGTTCGCTGGGAGGTATAGTAATCGCCGTAAACTAAATTCAGCTTATCAGCGGCAACCCGATCGCACAGCCGAGTCACCTGACATTCAACACAAGTGACGTATCGTTTCTGGTGAATACTGAACAGCTCTTCGTAACGGGTCGATCCACAAAGCCCGCATGCTTCCGCGACTTCCCAGACCCGTTGCCTCACTACGAATTGATCCATCTATCCTTCTTTTTCAACCAGTTTGAGGTCGTGCTCCCCGTCCCAATCATTTCTTCGAATGAGACACGGGGTTTCCACCCGAGCTTGGTTCGAGCTTTCGAGGCGTCCCCCACCAGGTAGTCCACTTCGGTAGAACAGAAGAGGGCAGGGTCGATGTCGCAACCGTATCGCACTGTGTTCAGCAAAGTGAAGCATCCCCTGTTTGGTCATAGGCACCATGTGAGAGATTTGGGGGAAGATCAAGGTATCACTTTGCTAGAGATTAAATCGGGGTTTTCGCCTCGGACACCCTTTCCTCATCAAGCGCTTGATACACTTCTGTAATCAATGGCATCACATGCTACTTTATCATCTAGAGCGGCAGGTGACCTAGACGATTGGCGCTTTAATAGGGCCATTTCTGCGGCCACCATCATCCTTATCAGCTCTCTCGAGGATACTGTTGGCTCCCAGCCCAATCTTTTTCTTGCCTTACTGAAATCACCCCGAAGTTCATAGACCTCTGCCGGTCGATAGAGTCTTTCATCGATTTTCACATAATCCTTCCAGTCCAAACCAACATGCCCAAAGGCTAGTTCGACAAGCTCCCTGACGGAAAAGACCTCTCCCGTAGCGATGACATAATCCTCTGGCGCATCTTGTTGCACCATGAGCCACATGGCCTTTACGTAGTCCTCCGCATAACCCCAATCCCTTTTAGCCTCTAAGTTGCCTATCTTTAAATCTTTGGCTAAACCCATCTTAATCTTAGCAACCGTATTCGTCACCTTCCTAGTTACAAACTCCAACCCTCTTCTCGGCGATTCATGATTGAAAAGAATTCCACTTAGAGCCCAAAGGCCATAGGCCTCACGGTAATTTCTAGTCAGATGATAGCCGGCGATTTTTGAGATCCCGTAGGGCGACCGAGGAAAAAAAGGGGTATTCTCATTTTGCGGCGTCTCTTTAACGTTTCCGAACATCTCGCTGGACGCAGCAAAATAGAATCTACAATGAGGAGATCTCGCCTTGATCGAGGCAAGCATGAAATGGGTACCATTGACGTTGGTGCTCAGTGTAGAGAACTCATCTTCAAAGGAGTAACTGACAAAGCTTTGAGATGCCAGATGATAGCATTCATCTGGCTTTACCTGATCTACGACATTGAATACGCTTGCAAAGCTTTCCATAGAGCCGGGGTGGAGAACGACTTGGTCAAGGATGTGCTTGATACGCCAGAGCCTGTGCTCTGGGTCTTCTATGGCCACTCGCCGAACTATCCCATGAACCTCGTAGCCTTTGCTTAATAGGTGCTCGGCCAGATACGAGCCATCCTGCCCCGTAATCCCTGTAATCAAAGCCTTCTTCATGGTTTTCTCCTCCTCCTCTAGAAACTAACCCTGGTCTCTACTTGCTCCGCTCGCCACCATTAGGTTTCTGATTTTGCGCAACTTTGCGCCTGAATGCCTCGTAGCGCTGCTGAAAATCGATATTATTGGGAAGTAGCTCTAAGGCACGCGTATAAACCTTATCCGCCGCAACAAATTGGTAGCGTCCCTCCTCTGCCAAACCGAGGTGGTAAAAAGCAGCGGCGGAGCTGGGATTGATGCTTGCGGCCTTGCTGAAATACAGCGCAGCCCGGTCAAAGCTACTCTCCTGCAAATAGAGAAGGCCCAACCGAAAAACGGCCTCGGAAGAAGAGGGGCGAAGATCCAGGACTTTGAGTAAAGCCGACTTCTCTTCCTCCCGATTGCCCGCCTTTTGCGCCGCTTCTGCCAAAGAGAAATAAAGGGATAAGGGATCGGCTCCGTTTCCAATTCCCTCAGAGACCACGGCCTTGGCCGCGTTCAAATCTCCTCGAGCAGCAAAGATTAAGATCGCAAGGTGATGGTAGGACCTCGAGTCTTGCGGGATAGTCAAGGCTGCCTGACGAAAGAGCGCTTCTGCTTTTTTTCCCTCGCCAGCCTTGACGTAGGCAAGGCCGGCATTGAGGAGATGACCGGCCTTTGCACCGGGATCTTTCATCCTTAGCGCCACCTCCTCGTAAAGCTTCCCCTCATCTGTAAAACGGCCGAGCCTCGTATAAAAACTGGCCAGTCCATCCATCGCCCCAGGATATTCAAAGGCCAAAGCCTTCTTGAATCCCTCTTCCACAGCTTCTTTCTCTTTTTGGGAGAGCCAGGGAGGAAACGCTTCGCCTAGATAAAAATGCGCGGATAGGGAAGGCGAGTAGAAAACCGACCGGGTTACCTCTTCGAGTCCTTCCTGCTTTCTCCCCATTCTCAAAAGAGCCAATGCATAGAGGTCTCTGACGTAGGGGTTGGTGGGCTCGAGCCAGAGAGCGACTCCAAGCTCGTTGAGCTGCCATAAAGGCGGGGCTTTATCTTCAACTAATCGGAAAAGAGACAAGTGCGAGGAAGCACGGGCCGGGTGGGAAAGGATAAGATCTCTCGCATCCGTAAGGGAGAAAGGCTCTTTAAGGTTATAGGGATAAGGGACTATTTCCTGATTGAGCGAAAAGACAAGCAGGGCAAACGCGACGACTGCGATGGCAGCAGGCACAAAAACTCGAGGGCTCGAAGACCGGGAAGCTGGAAGGTTAGAAGGCTGGGAGGATGCAGCGGACATGGTCATGCGAAGGGCCAGCGCGAAGAAAAGTGTAAACAGAAAAGCGTTAGCGGGGATCTGCAGATTAAAGTCAAAGAACTCATGAAAGGCCATGACTCCCAGAGCGGAAAGCAAAGCGGCAAAAAGAGGAAGGACCTTCCGGGAAAGGAGTCTAGGGCTCCTAAAGAGTATTTTGGCGCACCGATAGAAAAACCACGCAAGAAAGCCAAAGCCGATGATGCCTGTCTCTGACAAAAGCTCAAGGTAGTCGTTGTGAGCCTCGCGGTAGAGTCCCGAAGACCATGGAGGGGTCTGGTAATGAGGGAAGAGATCCGGCCAAGATCCAAGACCCACCCCAAGGAGGGGAAAATCCCGTATCATCCCCAGAGCATCCTTCCAGATTGAAACCCGGCCGCCGAGGCCTGTATCCTGCATCACCGTTTCTTGCAGCCGGCTATCGACCTGTTTTCTTCCCCCGGGGCCCACGAAGAAAAGACTCAAGATAAGGAGAAGACAAAGGATGACAAGAGAAAAACGCACTGCAAGAGCAGCACGCCTTTTCAAAACAGAAGGCATCCTCTCTTGAAGGTGCCAGGGAGAAACCCAGAGAAGGACGCTCACACCCAAGAGCGCGCTCATCCACCCACTTCGAGAAAGGCTCAGAAGTATGCCCGAAAACAGAAGGAGAGCGGCAAGGCCGCTAAGAATTCGAAACGCCCCTTCCTTAGTTCTGGATCTGAGTAATGTCCGAAAGAGGGCACACGCAAGGGCCATGGGAAAGATGAGGGAGAGATAGTTGGCAAAGTGGTCAGGGTTGATAAAGGGACCGGAGGCACGGGGAGCCTCACCGGCCATCGGAACTCCCCAGTCAAGTGGCACAAAGAACCAAAGGATCTTGCCATTCCATGAGAACCTCTGTACAAAGCCGATCGCGGCAACAAGAGACCCGGTTAA
>JAHFAO010000001.1:59220-78273 GCA_023250515.1 Deltaproteobacteria bacterium
AAGCCCCAAAGGGGTAGAGGAGCACTAGGGAAAAGAGCGAGGCATAAGCGATGAATTTTAAGAGATCTGCTTTGGTCATCGAGGGAGCAATAGAGAGAGGAAGCCAGCGAGGATAGGGTGTGGGGCGGATCACACTTTGGTCTGTGCTGTCGGCAAAGGATACTGTCATTTCCCTTCGCACTTCGTCTGGCGTTGGGAGAAGAGTCCATTTGGAGGCTTCCTCAGGTTTAAAAGAGAGATCCTCGTATGGCATCTTCTCCGGCCATCCGGGAAGGCTTCTCGTGTAAAGCTCGTAGGTTGAAGGAGAAAGGATGCGCAAGAGAGATGGGGGAAGGGAGAGGAGTTGAGAGAGCACAAGTCCGACGAAGAGGGCGAGCGGCAGGGCAAGCCTCTTAAACGTAAGGAGTGAGGAGTAAGGGATAAAGGGCAGGGATAGCAGCTTAACCATCCAAACGATCACAACGAAAAAGACCACTGCCTCTATAAAGAAGAAGGCCCGCGGATGAACGGAGCCGAATGCAAAGGGAGTGAAGAGGATGAGAAAGAGGATCCCTCCAGTGACGATGCGATCACACGAAACGCTCATCATCCTCTGCATCATCCAAATCCTGCTGATCATAGGAATAGTAGTCGTAGTAATAGTAATAATCCCCGTTTCGGGCATGGACCCGGTTCAGTAAGACCCCTAGGATCTTAGTGTGGGGGTTACTCAGGCGTGAGCGAGCTTCCCTGGCGAGCTGCCTGGGGGTTTTCTGACTATCAACCACAAGGATCACGCCATCCACCATGCTGGACAAGAGAACGGCATCGCTTACCGCCATAACGGGAGACGAGTCGATGAAGATAAAGTCGTAGCGCTCACGGAGAGATTCCAGAGTTTCGTACATCTTCCTTGAGCCCAGAAGCTCTCCAGGATTGGGGGGAGTGGCGCCGCCGCTGAGGAGAAAGAGATTATGTGCTGCCGTGGGCTTGATCGCGTATTCTACCTCAATTTGTCCGGTAAGGAGCTCTGCGAGGCCAAACCCGTTTCCCACTCCCAGGACCTTGTGACAGCGGGCGCGGCGAAAATCGGCGTCCACGATCAGCACCCGGGCACCCATCTGGGCAAAGACAACAGCAGTGTTAATAACGGTGAGTGTTTTCCCTTCCCCGCGTGCCGCGCTGGTTAACAGAACCGTTTGGGGCGGCTCTCCGGCTCGGGAAAGCAACATTGAGGCGCGCAGTGCGCGGTAAGCCTCGGCTACAGCGGAGAGCGGATCTCGAGATAAAACGATCTCCTTGTTGAAGGGTTCCGCAGGACTCTCCGATTCAGCATCCCCAACAAGCTTCGAACTGTAATCAAAACCCCCGTTGCTTAAGCGTGCAAAGTCCGGTACCACCGCCAGGCTGGGCAGCCGAATATACCGCTCTACCTCCTCGGGACTATCAATGGTGTTATCCAACTGCTCGAGCAGAAACGCGAGGCCTATCCCTCCTGCAAGGCCGATCAGCAGAGCGAGGAACAGGGTTTGGCGCTTATTGGGATAGGACGGTCCGAGGGGGGGCTCAGCCCTGTCTATAATATAGACGTTGGAGGTGCGAACCTCTGCCGCCACCCCCATCTCCTTCATCCTCTGGAGCACACTGTCGTAAAGCTGGCGGTTTGTGTCTACCTCGCGAGCCAAGATCGCGTATTGGACTCCCGAGTCTTTCAGGCTCAGAGTAGCTTTCTTTTGCTCCTGCATTCTGGCCCGGAGCGCGTCTTCTTTGGTCTTCGCAGCCAAATACGACGACTCGATCCCTTTCACCTCGGTCTGAATTTCATTTGACAGTTGCCGCCTTGCGTTTTCTATCTGGGCCTTTAGCTTTTCCAAACGGGGATAACCCGGCTTAAACTCCCTCGAGGATTGAGCGTATTCCGCCTCCAGCCGAGCAAGCTCGGCTTTAAGGTTCTGGATGGCAGGGCTATTCGTAAACACCGAAGGCGCGTCATGGTTGCCCCTGCGGACGACCCGCAGCTGGGCTTCAATCCCAATCCTCTCCGCCTCGGCCTCGGTCAGACGTGTGTTCAAGTCCGCCAGCCGGTCGACCACAAGGTTCGATTTGTCATCCAATGAGATGATTCCCTTATCCCGGCGGTAACTATTCAATGCAGCCTCGGATTCTTCCACCCGTTCCTTCAATTCGAGGAGCTTCTTTTGCAGGAAGTCTACCGCCTCCTCATTGGTCCGCGAACGAAGATCAATCCCGTGGCGGACATAGCCATCGGCATGACTGTTGGCCAAGCGGGCAGAGAGCGCGGGATCAGGCGTGATAAATCCGACCCGGACTAGCCTTGTTCCCTGGACGGGTTTGATCTCTAACATCGACAGATACCCGCCAATCAACCCGGGCTTAACTCCGGGAGGGTCTGTGCCGTTTATTTTTGGAGCTGTTGAAATAAGCTGCCTAACCCACCCTTCGACATCGGCCCAGAGCTTCGTCACTAATCCTCTCTCTCCATCCGGTCCCTTCTTCTCTCCAGCAAGCAGGCTATGATTTTCTAACCCCTCATCCCGAATGACTCGGGCGGCAAGACCACGACTCTTCAGGATCTCATACTGTGTCTTGTAATACTCCTCATGCTCGATGTATTCAGCGACGGCATCCTGGACTTTCAACACCTGAGGGGGTTTAGGTTCGATGAGAATCGTGGTATGGGCATTGTAGAGGGGAATCCGGGTAAAGGTGTAAAGCGCTGCACACGCGAGCGTTACGAAGACGCATGTAAAGACAAGCCACTGGTAACGCCTTATGGTCAGCCAATAATCCAAAAGCCCGAACCCTGGCTCCTCCACCGCCATATTTTCGTTGAGTAAAATCGGCTTCTCGTCGGGAAGCGGGATATTACGCCTGATGAAATAAGGTAGGGGCTCTTTCATTATCGAAACAGAGGAATGTTGGCACCAACACCAATGCTAATTATGGTGGAGAAGAAACGGTACAAACCATAGGCAAGGAGCTTCCCACTTGTAGGGGATACCTCGATGATATCTCCCCCCTGAAGTGCGATATCCGGATCATCTCCGCGTTTGATCTTTTCCAGATCGATGACCAGGGAGATCTTTTTCCCTCCCCTTTCAGTTCGAATCACTTTTACAGCCGTGGGATCAGCGGGAAAGAGCGTCCCTCCTGCGGCAACCACAGCACCTGATACGGTTAGTCCATGGGTAATACTGTACGCGCCCGGCCTCTCCACCCATCCCTCTACAAGGACCTGACCCCCTCCCGGAATCATGATTACGTCTCCTGGCCGGACAGGAAGAGAGAGGTAAGTCTGATGCCCTCCAAAGGCCAGCTCTTTAATATCGATAAAAATGGGATCGTTCTTCTTGAGTATCAGTGGCGCGGGGTCTTTACTCAAGAAACTCTCAGGCAGGGTTGCAGCGACCTCCCTAACTTTATCGCCTGCCACAGTCTCAGCAGGGATAAGGTAAATCCGCGAGTCTGCTCCGGGTAAGATTCCCCCGGCGCGAGAAATCATATCCAAAATGGAATCCGCAGCGCTGCTCAGACCATAAAGCCCAGGTTTCGCGACTGCGCCGAGAACTGCAACTTGGCGACTTCGGTACTCCTTCACGAAGGTGATGATAAGCGGATCGTACATGTATTTTTCGAGTCGCTCGCGGATTTTTTCCTTAAGCTCCTCCTCGGTTAAACCGCTAGCCTGGATCTTCCCGAGAAGGGGGAGAGGAAAAGTCCCCTCGCCGGAAACCCGAACAGTATGGCTCCGCAGCTCTTCCATCGCAGGGACAGAAATCTCAAGAAGATCCCCTGGGCCGATGGGATAATCCGCAGCTATTCCGTCCCGGGCCCGCTTCTGCCAAAGGCCAGAGAGTCTCTCCAAGTCACTGATCTCCTGAGTGTAGGAAGCAAAAGGAGTTGGGTTGCTGTTGGTCTTAAGAGAGTTTTCGATGGATTTTTCGTTCTGGAGTGTACCGTGGTTAATAGAAGCACACCCGGTGAAAAAGACAAATAAAACAGTAAGCCAGAAATAGGGCGCGAAGAAAAAGATCATGGTTATTCTCCTGGAAGCTTCAAGACTAGCAGCGTTAGCGCCGAGTTATTGAGATGGACTGGTTACTCTTAACAGTCTAACTGCGATTCCAGTGGCTAGGCCGCTAAGGCCGAACATGCCGAGTCCGAAGAGTCCCCCGCATATGTTGATTCCAGTGCCCTCTGTGGCGATGGCATTGGCTGCGGTCGAAACTGTCCAGTTCACAGTGAGGTCTCCGGGACAGAGACAGACCAAAACTGTATCACCCGAAAAGCCGTTCTTAGCGGGATCCAGAACGAGTTGATACGGCCCCGGTGCCAGGTTTCCCAGATTGTATTGACCCCGTGCGTTTGTCGCAGCTTGAGCCAGGGCCTTCCCTGCAGGATTTTTAAGGACTACCTGCACGTCAGGAACTGGAATTCCCTGAACGTTAAGCACTCTGCCATCAATCGTTCCCATTCCTAGCCCGAAACGCCCACCTGGGTCGATGAGAGTTGTTGCTAGGGCAACAGCTTTGGCTGTAGTCGAAACCAACCAGTTCACAGTGAGGTCTTCCTGTCCAAGAGAGGCTACAACCGTACCGGCCTGAAAGCGGTTCTTAAGGGGATCCAGCATGAGTTGCACCTGTCCAGGGGTTAGGTTTCCCAGACCGTAATGACCCTGTGCATCTGTCGCAGCTTCGGCCAGGACTCTCCTTGATGGATTTGTGGCGATGATCCGTACGTTAGGAACGGGATTGCACTGAGTGTCAAGCACCGAGCCGACAATCATGGAAGTCGCCTGTTGACCAAGGAGCTGCGACGGCGCAGCTCCCATACAAAGCAGCACTGCAAGAAATACAGACAGCGTTTTCCTCATAGCTCACTCTTCCCTAAAAGCATTTTTGAAGAACTACAGAGAATCCTATTCTGCGGCGGCGCTGGGATCACAAATATATAAAAGGATTGGTTTCTTCCCTTGTAACATTTCGTTCCCTTCAATTTGGACATCGTTTAAAAAAGCAGGCTTCCGCCATTTCTGCATACTAGGAGTTATACAAGCTGAAACCACGAACGATGTTATAAATGAAGCTAAGGGATATTCTTAGGATAAGAAAAAACCAACAAAACAAGGCATTTATCACACAGGAGAAGATGTTTGTCAAGGAAAATACAATATAAGGGACAACGCTCAAGTTTTAACCGCAATATATAGGCCTTTTAATCAGTTAATACAAGATAAAGGACAACTCTCAAAAGTCCACCACAAGATATCAGGAAGCGCGTATGTAATGGTGGCAAGGAAGTTTGGCCGTGTAGGCAGGACCTCTCTCGCAGAGGCCAAAGAACCGCCCCTTTCTCCAAAATGGAAATTGAAGTCAAGAATTCTCTGTGTTAAGGAGAAGGCTGTTGCTTGAAGCCTTAAGGAAAGAAGGGAGGGTGAAACTATGCCTATTAGAATAAGAAGGACCGGTCACCTAGTTCTGCGGGTAGAGGATCTCGAACGCTCGAAGCGCTTCTTTACCGGGATCTTGGGCCTCCCCATGGTAGGGGATAACGGCAAAGGAATGCTTTTTTTCAGCACCGATGTGAAAGACAACCACCATATGCTGGCGATCCGCCAGGCAAATGATGGTGCACCTCTTCCCAATCCCGAGCAAGTGGGCATGGAGCATGTTGCCTATGAGCTCGGCTCCTTCACTGAACTTCAGGAGGCCTACCGGATTTTTAAAGAGAATGGCGTAAGGATCCGCCACACCGTCTTCCACGGAGTCACCAAGAGCATCTATTTTTATGACCCCGATGGAAATATGCTTGAGGTTTACTGCAACGTACCCCCTGAAGAGTACCGAAAGAGCGTTCCTAACCCTTATGGGTTCTACGGAGGGATAGAGGCCGAGCTTGAAGGTATGAATCCCCAAAAGCCTGGGACCGTGGCGCCCTGAACTTTTTTTGCCTGGCGTTTGCCGTACAGCCGTCCAATCAATCCCTTCCACTGCAAACGGCTTAGCCCTCACCGCGACCAAGGGGACCGTAAAGCTTCCGTGCTGAACGAAAGTGCTTGATCGCCTCCGATCTCCGACCCCGAACCTCCAACAATAGCGCGAGGTTGTAGTGAGCGTCGGCGAAGTTTGGATCGCGATCGAGGGCCCGGCGGTAAGCCCCGATGGCCTCCTCGGCCCGGCCGCGATCCTCCAGCAAGGCTCCCAGATTAAAGTGAGCCAGAGCATCATCGGGAGTGTGCTGGATGGCCGCCCGGTAATGAGACTCTGCCGGCGTGAAATCTCGGGCCTGGTGATAGAGTCGGCCAAGGTTGATGTGGGCGGCGGCCAAGCTTGGGTCGAGTAAAAGGGCCTGGTGGTAGGCGCGGCGGGCTTCCTCTGGAGAGTTCTTCTCCAACTCGGAGCCCAGATCGAACCATTGCTCCGCCGTGGGCGTAGCGTGCGCGCTCTTTGGAGCGATTGGGAGGTCTACCTTCTCGGTGATTGTCTGGGTCTCGAAGTTAAAAAGAAACTGTCCCGAATCGGGCTGCCAGCGTGCCGCCCCATCCCAGGCCACGACGCGTTGGCCGTCGGCATAGATGGTGAGATTCCAGAGATGCTGATCCTGAGGAAGCTGGCGCTTCAGGGAATTAAGAATCCGCCGGATTCTCTTCAGGGGGACTTGGGACTCCACAAGTCCTTTGGTGGTCTTAAGCACCAGGAGGTCCTGGAAACTAAACTGAAACTGCTGCCTGGTTGAACGGATCGGCGAAAGAAACCCGGCTCGAACACAGTAACGGACGCGCCATTCCGGCAAATCGAGAATCTTCGCCACCTCGCGGGTGGTGAAGTGGCTTTTCATTTCTTTGAGGCTTGGGCCTTTTTTGCGGGGGCAGCTTCAGCACGCCGGGCCCTAGCAGCGGGCTTCTTCTCCTGCGGGACCCGCTTCGCCAAGCTCTCTTTGAGCGCCTCCATCAGATCGATCACCTGAGCGCGCTGAACCTGCGGGCCCACGGCTGTGACCTCCCTGCCTTCGACCTTTAGGTTCACAAGATCCAGCACACGCAGCCGGTATTCATCCTGGTATTGCTCTGGCTTGAACTCCTCGTTGGAAAGCTCGTCAATCAGGCGAAGCGCCAACTCCAGCTCGCCCTCCTTGAGCTTGGCTGACGCCCCCTTGTCGATTTCACCGAAGTTCCGAATCTCGTCGGCGAAGTACATGGTGTGGAGCATAAGACCATCTTGGGAGGGCCGGATGAGGACCAGGCTCTCCTTACCTCGCATGACAAACTTGGCCAGGGCAACGCGCTCAGTCTTAGCCATAGCGTCTGCCAAGAGCCTGTACGCCTTCTCCCCTCCCTTGTCGGGCCCAAGGTAATAAGTCCTCTCGAAGTAGATCGGGTCTACTTTGGGAAGCGGGACGAACTCAGAAATGTCGATGACTTTAGAGGCTTCCTGCTCGAGAGACTTCACCTCCTCCTCGGTAAACCGCACGTACTGATCCTTGGCGAATTCATAGCCCCGGACCAGTGAAGCCCGATCCACTACCTCGTTGCACGTGGGGCAGACCTGTTGCTGCTTGATGCGGGAGCCGCATTTCGCGTGAAGGAGATGGAAAGATATGCTGCCGGAGGAGGCGGCCGCGTAGAGCTTGATCGGGATCGAGACCAGGCCGAATGAAATAGTGCCAGAACCGATCGAATGCAGAGGCATAGCCAGACCCTCCCTCCCGAGACCAGAAGCGGTTGCACGATACCACAAAACCACTTACGATTCAAAAGAGCAGGAATCTCTAAGTCAAATTAAAAGGGGACGTCCACTGGATTATTATGAGCGGTCCGCGAGTGCTTGACGACTATCGAAAGAAGCGCGACCCGGAGCGAACACCGGAGCCCTTTGGGGGTCGCCGTAGGGAAGTCAGTCGTCTATTTGTAGTTCAGAAGCACGCGGCTCGGCGCCTCCACTACGACCTGCGCCTTGAGATTGATGGGGCGCTGAAGAGCTGGGCCGTCCCCAAAGGCCCTTCAGTGCGGCCGGGAGAAAAACGACTGGCAGTTCTCGTCGAAGATCACCCGGTCGAGTACGCTGACTTTGAAGGAGTAATTCCCCCAGGTAATTACGGCGCGGGCCAGGTGATCGTGTGGGACCGGGGTTGGTACCACCTCGTGAAGGGTGAGGATAGCCTTGATGAGCTATCCAAGGGAAAACTCGAAGTCGAATTCTTCGGCTTTAAGCTCCGCGGGAGGTGGACCCTGGCACGGATGAGTGGAAAGGAAAAAGAGTGGCTCCTTCTCAAGAAGGCTGACGCCTTTGCCGGCGAGGAGGAGCTTACCGATCGTTACCCCGAGTCCGTTCTGTCAGGAATGACTGTTGAGGAACTCGGCCAGGCTTCGGCGAAGCTAAGCGCGCTGAGAGAGTTGCTCAATACCTTAAAGGCCCCGAACGACGAAGTCTCTCCCCGGAATCAACGCCTCATGCTGGCCTCGACTGGGGCCCGCCCCTTCTCCGGGAAGGACTGGCTCTTTGAGATCAAGTACGACGGCGTTCGCGTCTTGGCCACCCGCGCAGGGGACGGCATGGAGCTCTACGGCCGCAACGGACAGATCATCACGGCGCGCTACCCTGAGGTGGCCCGCGCTCTCCGGGTGCTGCCGGCTGAACAGTTTGTCCTCGACGGTGAGATCGTGGCCCTGGATGAGAGCGGCCGTCCGAGCTTCCAGCGCCTCCAGGCACGTATGCATCGCAACAACCCCCTCGACATCGAGCGTGTTAGGACAACAGTACCTGTTACCGGAATCTTTTTCGATTGTCTGTCCCTCGACGGCCGTGACCTCCGCCACCTTTCGCTCCTGGAGCGCAAGAAATGCCTCAGCGTTCTCCTTCCAACTCGCGGGGTCATACGTTACAGCGACCACATCATGGAACATGGCGAGGCTTTCTTCGCGGCCGCTACAGAGCAGCGACTTGAAGGGATCGTGGCCAAGAAGACCCAGAGCCGTTACGTGGGCGGACGGTCTGGGGACTGGATCAAGCTGAAGTGCCAGCTTCGTCAGGAATTTGTCATCGGCGGCTACACTGACCCTCAGGGTTCTCGAGGCTATTTCGGCGCTCTCCACTTGGGGCTTTATGAGGCGAACAGGCTGGTCTATGTTTCAAAAGCTGGCACGGGGTTCGATCAGAACGCGCTTAAGACGCTATGGGTGAAGTTCCAGCCGCTGGCCCGGTCTACCTCCCCATTTGAGGTCAGGAGCCCTGCCGGGAAAGGACACCGCTGGGTCGAACCGAAGCTAGTCTGCGAGGTCTCCTTTACAGATTGGACTCGTGACGGCGGGATTCGACACCCAGCCTTCCTGGGGCTGCGAGAAGATAAACGACCCGAGGAGTGCTTCCGTGAAGGACCAGTGAAACTAGAAGCTCTCCATCCGCCCCCATCTTCGCCTGGTAACGCAAAGATCAGGGTTACGAACCCGAAAAAAGTCTTCTGGCCTGATGAGGGATATACCAAGGGGGAGCTGATCGCCTACTACGAGGCTTTGGCACAATTCCTACTTCCCTACTTAAGGGACCGGCCCCTGGTCCTAACCCGCTACCCTGACGGGATCGCGGGAAAGTCGTTCTTTCAGAAAGACGCCCCCGACTTTGTCCCTGACTGGGTCCGCACGGAGAGGATTTACTCTAAAGACGCCGACCGCGAAATCGACTACTTCATCGTGAACGACCTCGAGACGCTGCAGTACGTGGTAAATCTGGGCACGATTCCACTCCATCTCTGGAGCTCGCGCCTGGGCTCTCTTGACCGCCCCGACTGGCTCATTCTCGACCTTGACCCTAAGGGCGCCCCGTTCGCCAACGTGGTAAAGGTGGCGCGAAGGCTGCACCAGATCCTCGAGGAGCTGGAGTTGCCGAGCTATGTGAAAACTTCCGGCGCCAGCGGGCTCCACATCCTGCTTCCATTGGGTGCACGCTATACCCATGAGGAGGCTCGCACGTTCGCAAGGCTCCTAGCAGTCTTGGGCGTTCAGGAGGAACCCGAGCTAGCTACGGTCGCCAGGCCGATCGGGGCGCGTGGCGGAAAGGTCTACATCGATTTCGGCCAGAACGGCCACGGCCGTACGATAGTGGCGCCATTCTCTGTCCGTCCTTTGCCCGGGGCACCAGTTTCCTGCCCGCTCCGGTGGGAAGAGCTTACTTCAAGGCTTTCTCCTAGGCGATTCACGATTCGAACGGCACCGGCACGATTTGAGAAGCTCGGCGACCCGCTGGCTCCGGTGCTTAAGGGCTCCATAGACATGGCCGCCGCTATCTCCCGGATCGAGAGCAAACTCGGCAACAGAAAAAAGAACGAAGAATAGTTAATCGCTCAGCAGCTCTCGAAACCGCTGAGCTAGGGCAGGACCGATACCGGACTCCTCGTGCTTGAAGTAAATAAAGGTTTCCCGCCATGCTGCGCCGAGTCTTTTGACGGTCTCACTCCACTCCTTGAGGTCTCCTTCTGAGTATCCCTCATCGCGCAGGCGAAAGTAGCCGAAGTCCGCGGTCACCACGAGTGGGGTGGTTCCCTTCTCCGTGTCGGCGATGCAGAGCGCGAGATTCTTCGACCTCAGCAGGTCGTAAACGTCGTCGGAGAACCAACTGGCGTGGCGGAATTCAAATGCCGCCAAGAGCCCGGGCGGGAGTAGGGCGATCAGGTTCCCAAGCCTCCCCACATCCTTCCTAAAGTACGGTGGGAGCTGAAAGAGCAACGGTCCGAGCTTCGGGCCGAGCGTGCGGGCGGTCTCACAGAAGTAGCGGAGCGGATCATCTATGTCTTTCAGCCGCGCGTCGTGGGTGATACGCTTTGGCGCCTTTAGCACGAAGGTGAAGCCCCGAGGAGTCGCGGCGGCCCAGCCGGCAATGGTCTTTGCGTTCGGCATCCGGTAGAAGGTGGCGTTGATCTCTACGGTGGAGAAGCGCTCGGCGTAGTAAGGGAGCATCTTGGTGACAGGAAGGTTTGCGGGATAAAAAGTCCCTTTCCACTCAGGATAGTTGTAGCCGGAAGTTCCAACCCACACTGCCATGGTGGCGTGAGGGTATCTTTATTAGCTCCAACATTCCAGCACTGAGTTTTTTGATCCCTCGCCAACTCGGCCGGATTGTAAAATAGATTTGTGCGGGACTTCTCTTATGGCTTCACAGCCGATGCCAAGACTGCAGGCATGGGTAATTCAATCATGCCGCTTTTTTGGTAGGCCATAACCGCTTGCCGGATGGCTGCGCGAATGGCGTTCAACGCCTCTCTGGACTGAGCGCGAAGCAGCCCCGCAGTGCGCACAGTAGCTTCTTGCATGATTTCGAAAAGCGCGTCAGGTGAGCTGAGCCGCCATAATTGCGGAACCGATGCAACATTAGGAGTCACGAAGCCAGCCTGAAGCAGTACTTGATGGCACTCTTGTGGATCACTGAAACGAAAGAAAGGTGGTCCTGGAGGGAGAGGAACATTCAAGTCCCCGTAGGTTTCAATCGCGCGCAGAACAATTCCAAACCCTACTGCCTCCTCGGGCTTTGCCCAAACAGTGAAACCTATTCTCCCCCCGGAACGGAGCACACGGTACGCCTCCAGCAGGGCTTGCTCAGGCCGTCCCAAGTGTAACAGTCCAAAATTCATGACAACGGAATCGAAGCTCCCGTCGGGGAAGGGCAAGGCTTCTGCGTCGCCTTCGCGAAATTCAACGGTCGGATATCGTCGGCTCGCCTGAGCCACCATGGCAGCGGAAAAGTCGACTCCTCCCGCTCTCGCTCCTCGTTCTGCCGCAGCCGCAACTACGTAGCCAGGGCCACTCGCTACGTCGAGCAAGCGCACGCCACTCCCCGCACTGACAGCGTCCAAAAGCGGCCCGATCGACTGAGTGGTGAGACTGGCAAAGGCGTCGTGGTACTGGATGGCAACATTCTCCCAACCAGCGTGCTCAAATGCCCGAAACGCACCGCGATCTATAGACTTAGAGGTTGCCATGGTTCATGCCTCTTTGGTACCTGGCCTCTTACAAATTGTAACTATCTATCAGAAGATGTGGTAGCACACTAGAAGAGACTCCATTCGTAGTTCTTTCGACTCTCTGTCAAAAAGTGTGGTTGCAAAACTCTCTTCGGCAAAGTGAGTCTTCAGTAGAGCCGCCTTTTGATTGACAACACCCCCCTGCCAAACGTACTTTACCGTGGTCGAGCTAGGTCTTGCCGGAAGCTGCATTGGCTTCCTCCTGTAACCCTGGCCAAAAAAACAATTCTCACAGAGGAGGTTGACTATGGAACCGCTTCCGCGAGGTGCCAACTTTCAGCGTGCTAAGATGCTTTGGGAGATCGGTTTGCACGTTGCAGGCAATCCTAATACTCCATACTACGGCAACCGTGACATGTGCATTGTGGTGGGCAGTGGCTCTGACGAGAATTTTCGCCCGTGGCTGCGCATGGCTACCGGCTCTCCAGTCTTAGCCTACGCCGTAGTCCGCGGAGAGTTGGAGATGGCTATGGTCAATCCCTCCGGCTTCCTGACCCAGGCGTATCGTGGCACCGGGCTATTCTCAGAGCCTCTCCCAGTGCGAGTCGTAGCCAACTACCCTTCTTGGGACCGATTTGTCTACATGCTGCACCCGCGCACCGGTCTCACTTCTCTGAGCCAGATCAAGGAGCGGCGTTATCCTCTCCGGCTCTCCATCCGTGAGGATCCCACTCATTCGACACGCGCACTTGTGGACCAGACGTTGGCAGTCTATGGTTTCACCCTGGCCGATATCGAGTCGTGGGGCGGCAGTCTCCAACTGAATGGGCCCCCGGGTGACAAGCGGAGGTTGGACGCGCTGCACGCGGGAACGATCGACGCAATCTTCGACGAGGGGCTGGTACACTGGTTCGATGAAGCGCTCGCCGCTGGGATGCATCCAGTCACACTGGAGGAGTCGGCCTTCCAGCAGCTTCAGGCGATCGGCTGGCGCCGGGTAGTCATTCCTGCGGGCCGCTTTCCCCACCTCAAGTCCGATCACACATGCCTGGACTACGGCGGCTGGCCGCTCTACACGCGAGCCTCTCTGCCGGACGAAGATGCTTATAAGGTGTGCGAAGCCTTGCAGGCTCGCGAAGCCGAGATCTTTTGGGAATCGTCCTTTACAGGAATCGGCCAGCTCGGACAGGACACCGAGGCAACCCCTATGGATGTACCTCTTCACCCCGGGGCGGCCCAGTGGTATCGAGAGCACGGGTTCAAGGTCTGACCCCACGCTCGAACTGCAGAGCCCAAACAGGCCTTTAGTTGAGCAAGGCACTCCTAGCGATACGCGAGAACTCATTCCCGGAATTTGTATCACCTAAGTATCTGGCGGAAGCAGTAAATCTTTATTTGTCTGCAAGACGTCTTCGTAGGGCGTTGAGATCGGGAGCGATGGGTCGAAGCTCTTCGTCGGAGACCTTTATGGCAGAGGGCTGCTTTAACCCGTGGCCGGTGATATTGCAAACCACGAGTCCATCGCGAGCGATCAATCCTTTTTCGCGCAACTTCTTTGCCGCAGCAACAGAGACGGCTCCGGCAGGTTCAGCAAAGATCCCGGCAAGACGGGCAAGCAAAGATTGAGCCTCAAGAATTTCATCGTCAGTGAGGGCCACGGCAGTCCCCTTAGAAGACCTGATAGCCTCCAGCGCTCGCCAGCCTACGGATATTGGGTTTCCAACCTGTATACTTTCAGCTACTGTAGCCCTGGCAGCAACGGGCTCAATATCGGTAAGCCCTTTTTCCAGTGCGGCCACGATGGGGGCGGCCGCCTCACTCTGAGCAGCGACAAGCCTCGGCAGGCGGTCGATCCAGCCTAGAGAGAAGAGCTCGTTGTAACCCTTCCACATGGCATAAACTCCGGTCCCACCCGCCGTCGGGTGGATGATCCAATCCGGGACATCGTCTCCTAACTGGTCGAGCAACTCATAGGCATAAGATTTCTTCCCTTCATCACGATAAGGGTTGGTCGAGAGGCAATCGTACCAACCAAATTCTCGGACTGCGTTCTTATAGAGCCCAGCAACATCGTGGTCGAAGTCGCCATCGACGACTACAACCGTCGCACCATACGCGCATGCCTGGAGCATCTTCGAGAGGGACGTTCCCTTGGGCACCATGACAACACTGTTTAAGCCAGCAGCGGCAGAGTAGGCGGCGACAGAAGCGGCCGCGTTTCCCGTCGAGACCACAGCGGCCGTCTCGAAGCCCAACTCCTTTGCCTTGGAGAGACCAACGGAATTGCTGCGGTCCTTTAAAGAACCGGTTGGCAGAACCGTATCATTCTTAAGATGGAGGCGGGCAATTCTCAGCTTCTCGGAAAGCCTCGCGGCTTTGATCAATGGTGTGTACCCCTCACCTAGCGAAACAACGGCCGAGCGGTCCTCGATAGGAAAAAACTCGAACCACCGCCAGATTGTTTGGTCTGTTCTCTTGCGGATCTCTAGGAGGTGAGATTTGGATAGGTAGTCAATTTCAACGATGGCTTCCAGAACAGCCGAACAGAACGAGCACCGAAACGTAGTCCTGGCTGGAGACTCCCAGCCGCATTTCGGGCAACGAAGTGCCTTTAGAATGCCCATAAATGTTTCAGTTAGCATCAGCCCAGGAGGTTATCAAGATATAATTACACGGACCGGTAAACGGGACGGATTTAGACAGCTTGTTGAAGACGTTCCAGCCGTTCAATAGGTTCAAAACGTTTTGAGCTACTTGAACGATTTGAACGGATTCCTTCGAGCGTAAGACGACTGCATTGCAATGGCCTTTAAAAGGTTGACAATTATCGCCTAAATAACTTAAACAGTGGTCTGCAAACGATGGTTAAGCGGGCTGGTAAGGAGCTTTTTCCATGGCGCGCTACAGAGTTGTGGTGACTGATCACCTTTTCTCTTCGATGGCTGAGGAACGGGATATGTTCGCTCAGATGGACACCGAGCTGGTGGAGGGTCAATGTCGCGGAGAAGATGAGATCATAGCTTTGAGCAGTACGGCTGACGCCATCTTAAACACCTACGCTCCTATAACAGAGAAGGTGATTGACGCCCTCGAAAGATGTCGTGTTATAGTCCGCTTCGGCATCGGTGTGGATAATGTGGCTGTGGAGGCTGCCACCCGCCGCGGGATTATGGTGGCAAATACCACCGATTACTGCATCGACGAAGTAGCTGACCAGGCGATGGCATTATTGCTTGCTCTGGCCCGTGGTCTTTTTCACAGCGCTAAGATCGCCCGAGACGCAACCTGGGACTTCAAACGGATGCCTAGCTTGACACGGATACGGGGCCAGACCTTGGGTCTCTTGGGAGTCGGCCGCATTGGCTCGGCGATGGCCGCCAGAGCCAAAGGGTTTGGGCTTCGAATTCTGGGATACGATCCTTACGTGAGCGATGAGATGGCCCGTCAAATGGAAGTGCAACGGGTGGACCTCGACACGCTACTAAGGCAGTCAGACTTTGTATCGATCCACGTGCCGCTTAACTCTGAGACCACGGGAATGGTTGGCGAGGAGGTGCTTCGCAAAATGAAACCAACGGCTTTTCTAATTAATGTGGCCCGAGGCAAAATCGTAAACCAGGCTGCTTTGTGTCAGGCGCTCCAACAGGGAAGAATCGCCGGAGCGGCGCTCGATGTGCTAGAGACTGAGCCCCCTAGACTGGATGATCCGATCCTGCAACTGAGCAATGTCATCCTGACACCCCACTCAGCCTGGTACTCCGAGGAATCTCGCGCTGAGATGCGGCGCCGAGCAGTGGGGCAGGTAGTAAGCGTGCTGAAAGGCGAGTTGCCCTACTCGCTTGTCAATCGGGAAGTCCTGCAACGGATCGGTAGGCAAAAGAACGTGTAAGGAAGGACCATAATCCACATGAAAGGTTGTAACCCGTCGAATCCCCTGGCCGTCGAGAAGGCGGTGGGAACAAAGTATTCTTTGAACCCTTGAACTGCTTGAACCCTTTGAACGACTTGAACGTTTTATCGCATTTGATTGAAGGAGGCATCCAATGGTAACCCGCAGCACGTCAAGTTTCGGCCTGGTCGGCACCGACTGGCAACAGCGCATCAACTGGGATCGGCTCCGGAAGTACCGCTTGAACCGTGCCCGGGAGGCGATGAAGCGGAACGGATTAGGCGCTATGCTTGCGATGTACGACGAAAACGTCCGCTACATCACCAGCACCGTCACACCGGGCTGGTGCCGACTTAAGCCTGGTCTTCGCTACGCGCTGCTGTGCGAGGGAGCTGAACCCGTGCTCTTCGAGCAAGGCGACATTGGAATACAGATCAACCGCCATTGCCCGTGGATCCCTAGCGACAACGTCCGCTACGCCTATTCCTGGATCAAGGGAGCGGTTGGAGGCGCCTCGCGGCAGCAAGCTAAAAAGTTCACCAATGCAATCGTGGACGAGATGAAAAAGTACGGCGTGGCGAAGGCGCCCCTGGGCGTCGATTTCATCGATCTCAACATGATCAACGCCTTCAAGGAGGCGGAAATCAACTGGACTGACGGCGCATCGCCCATGGTAGAGGCGCGAGCGATTAAAAACGAGGATGAACTGGAGGCGATGCGCATCGTGGCTGCTATTTGCGATGCCTGCCACACGGCCATTTCCCATTTCATGAAGCCCGGCATGCAGGAGCATCAGATAACCGCGTTTGCGATGAACTTCCTCTACAACATTCCGGGGGTTGAAGACGTGGAGGATA
Source organism: Deltaproteobacteria bacterium (assembly GCA_023250515.1). GTDB lineage: Bacteria > Desulfobacterota > Binatia > UBA9968 > UBA9968 > JAHFAO01. The sequence goes on from JAHFAO010000001.1 coordinate 75,916, forward strand.
TCATCGTCTCCTCCGGTCCCAATAGTTGGCCCAACTGGCGTCATTTTTCTGATCGCATCATCCAGCCCGGCGACTTGGTGATCATCGACATGGCGGCGGTGACCTGGAACGGCTACAAAAGCTGCATGTATCGGACTTATTGCGCAGGCAAGAAACCGACTCGAGAGCAGAGCGACTATTACAAGATCGCCTACGAGTGGCTTTATCGAGCCATCGACAAAGTGACACCTGGAGCCACTACCAAGGACATCGCTGAAGTCTGGCCTTCAGCCATGGAGACCTGGGGCTATAAAGAGGAGGATCAGGCGGCGGCCAACCTCTGGGGCCACGGCCTGGGGCTGGCTCAATACGATACGCCCGTCATCTCCCGGATTTACTCTCTCGACTTCCCCGTGGAGATCCAGCCGGGGATGAGCTTCGCTCTGGAGACGCAGCATGGCAAGCCACTTCAGTGGGGGGTTAGGCTCGAAGAGATGATGGTCGTCACGGAAAAAGGACCAGAAGTCACGACCCAGTTCCCCATAGAGGAAATCACGGTCATCGATTAGGCCCTTCGAAATCTTGTAGCGCCCAACTGTCCCATACGGCGACCCAATAGGTCCACCTGCCTGCCGGCAGGCAGGTCGGCGCTGCAGGGCTTAACGAGCTTGCTAGCCCTACGTTTTTAGCTCCCGCTTGCTTCGCAGAACGCTGGAAAGCATAGCAACACCTTGTTCAGTAAATGCGTAAGGAAGATATTTCCGATGTCGTCCACGACCGGTTTCTAAGGTCACAATTTGTGACCTTAAAGAATAGAATTCCTCATCTGTTAACTGGAACATAAAGTCGGAAGGAAACCGGTCCTTATTTCGTTTTACTGCTTGATTGAAAACTTTGGTTGGAACTCCGTAAAGCTCTGCCAGACCGGCATCCATCATCACTTTGTGCCCGCGGATCAATAGGATTAAGCGCTCAATTCGCTCGGTTGGAACTAGGTTTGCCACCTAATATGAGTTCCTTGTTTTCGGCGGATTTTACGCGATTTGCGGGCGGGGGAAAAGAGTTTTTTTTGAAGGATGAAGAAACTACAAAAACCGTGCCTCGTGTTCGTGCATCGTGTTCCTGAGAATAGAAGAAAGGATGAAGGACGAGGCTTGACAGTGTGGCTACAAAGGGCAATAATGTAGCTACATAGGAGAAGACCATGGCAACCGTAGCGATAAGGGAACTCAAAAACAGGCTTAGCGAGTATCTTCGTAGGGTGAAGGCGGGCGAACGGCTGGTGGTTACTGAAAGAGGGAAACCGGTGGCGGTGATCTCGAGCGCCGGGAGTCGAGTTCACGAGGGGATTGAGGCGATGGTTCGAGAACGTGCGGCTCGATGGGGAGGGGGCAAGCCGCGAGGGGCCACGCGACCCCCCAAGATCAAAGGCCCATCGGTGGCCCAGGCGGTCATAGAGGATAGGCGTTGAAACTCTACCTGGACACAAGCGCGCTAGTTAAGCTTTACGTCGAAGAAGAAGGTTCCAGTTTAGTCCGGGAAACAGTTCAACAAACCGAGACAGTAGCCACATCGGCAATCGCCTATGTAGAAGCCCGCGCAGCCTTCTCCCGCCGACGCCGCGAGAGGCATTTCTCTTCAGGTGATTACCGCCGCGTGATTCAAGACTTCGATGCCGACTGGGAACACTACATCCTTCTTGAAGTCACCGACTCTCTGATCCGAAAAGCCGCTGAACTTGCAGAATCCCATGCCCTTCGCGCCTATGATGCGATCCATTTGGCATCAGCTAAGGTCCTAAGGGAACGTCTTAGAGAGCATGTACTTTTTGCTTCCTGGGACTCAAATCTTTTGACCGCAGCGAGACACGAGGGTCTAGAACCAGTCCGAGGCAGATAGACTAACCCAGCCAAGACCCAACATCCGCAAATTGCCAAAAAAAAGGCCCGGGCTCTTGCGGGTCGGGCCTTTCAATCTCAAATCCGGCGGCAGCCTGCTCTCCCATAGGCAACCCTATAGATCCATCGGCGCTGGAGGGTTAAACGACCGTATTAACTAACCAACCGCAATGAGCCAAACAAAAGGGCCCGAGGCTCCTACGAGCTCAGGCCTTTGAATTTCTAACTCCCGGCGGCGACCTACCCTCTCATACGGCGACCGTGTAGTACCATCGGCGCTGGGGGTTAACGAAGCCTTTGCCGGCTGGGGGTTTCCCAAGACTATGCTCTCAGATCGTGCCAACCGCAGCTCACAAGCCGAGCCAGTTTTGCACCAATCCGGCCTCGAACGGTAGCTGAATCAGACGCTGGAAAACACCATAGAAAAATCCCCAGGCCGCAGCCGTGAGGCTGATGGACTGCCACCAACCCACCTTGCTTT
>JAHFAO010000046.1:0-4669 GCA_023250515.1 Deltaproteobacteria bacterium
TGGAGCCTTTCCCTCGTCTGATTTGGCCTTCGTGGGGGCCGGCTCGTTCTTCTGAGGCAAAACAGGCTGGCTGCGGGCGAAGCCGGAGACGATGAGGCTGGCCCGTAAGTTTTGGGCCGGGAGTTGAGGCGCTCCTGGTGGCCGTGCCACTCCAGCCGGCACGAAAAGGGAACGAACATTCAACTCGCTTACGACCAGAAGCTTTTCGGCTGCTTCAATCCCTTTAATCAGATTGACTACCTGATCAATCTGCCCGCTTATCTCCACTTGAATGGGAATCTTTCGAAACGAGCCCACCGACTCCGGGTTTAGGACTCTCGTCGTAATGACCTGGGTTCCCTCTTTGGCAGCAAGGGCCTGTACTGCCTGCTGAAGCTCAGAGGCGCTGACTGGATCCGTGTCTCCCGAAAGCAAGGAAGGCTCTAATCCCTTAAGCTCGACTCGACCCTTCTCCAGGGCTCCCATGATCTCCCCTTTTTGATTGATGTACCGGAGATTTTTCTCCAATAGCTGGGGTTGGATCTCAAGTTGACTTTTAACCCACTCCCTGCGTCCCAGAAAAGGGGATACTAATAAGTAGCGGCCCAACAACATGAGGAGAAGAAAAAAGGTCAAAACGACAAGACCCCTCTCGCGCTTGGAAAGTCGCTGCCAGATGCGCTTCATGGCTTAGCTACCTTTCCTTCGGGTCGCTCCATCTCTGCCTTCAGGGAAAAAGTCTCGCGGTTGTCCCTGCCCCGGTTGGAAGGCGCATTGAATCCAACGTTCTGAAATAAAGGGGAGCGTTCTAAAAGCGGGACCAGATTAGAGGCATTTTCAGCGCTCCCCTGGAGCTCCACGGCCCCGTCTCGATAGCGCAGGTTGGATAGATAAGCGCTGTTCGGGACGATGCGGGAAAGCTCATCCAGAACATGAAGGATCTCTCCTCTGCGCTCCTTCTGCCCGGAGAGAAAGGATATCTCCTTACGTAGTCTTTTGAGTTCTTCTTCCTCACGACGCAGGGCGTCCACAGAGGGGCTAAGTTTATGGACCTCATTCTGGAGCTGGCGCAGGCGGATCTCGTCTTTTACAGAGTAGCTACCTCCCAGGACGATCAACACAATCAGCAGTAAAAGGATGAGAAAACTATTCAACCTGGAGAGCAACCCTTCCCGCCCTCCCTCGCCGACACCGGGAAGAAGATTGACCGAGAAGGTGGCCTCCCGAAGCCCACGGAGCGCCGCTCCGACCGCGGGAAGAGAAAAAGAATGCGTCACCTCCTTACCTTCCCCCAGTTTTCCTCTCCCGAGGGCGAGGAGGTCCTCAACCTGAACTGACTCCGCTTTAACAGAGACTAGAAAATCCTCGATGTATCCCCAACCGAAAAACTTGGGAGACTCGCGCAAGCAGCTATAAAAGACCTCTCTTCCCGGACCTTGAATCCAATCAGCTTGGGGCAGCCAATGGGTAAAGAGAATCTCCGGCTCTTGCCTCCAGCCGTTGCCCCTACCATTGAGTCCGGTCATCTCCCAGGCCTGGCCTTGGCCTCCTAAAACCACAGACGGACCCGGGACCTCACCCGTGCAGAAAAGGAGATAATTGCTGAGTGCCGTAGCCGTGGTCTCCACCCCTTGGGGCCTTATGCCAAAAGTGGAGAGGGCATCCAAGATCTCATCCAGGATTCTTTTGGGGACGGCGAAGAGAAGGAGCCCTACTTTGTCCCCCTTCCTGCCCAAAGGTAAGAAATCGTAATAGATTTCTCCCCGACGGAAAGGAAGGTATCTTTCGATTTCATATTCCAGGACCTTTGCCAAATTCTCCTCAGCGGCTTGGGGCAAAAAGAGCTGACACCCAATCGCCTGATCTAGAGAAAGACAGATATAAACCGGATCTTTCGGATCGAGGTGAGGCATAAGGGTACGGACCGCCTCGCTCAACGCCTGCCGATGCGAAGTAGATTCCCCCCTTAGCGCGACCTCCATCACCTCATCCGCAATCCAGCCCGTCAAGGACGATATCCTACTAGGATTATCCCCGATTGCCACTTCCCTGACCTCTTCCTCAACCATGGAAAGGCGAAAGAGGTTTTTCCGCAGGCGCACGAGATAGAGGCGGTCCCGCATCACGTAGAGCCCCACGCTGTTAAGAAAATCAGCCCGGGACAAATCCTGAAACCAACGAGGGTAAATCATCTCTCGATCCTTTCAGAAATCCACGCATCCCGATCCACCCAACGGATGAGCTCAAACCCACGATTGCCGCCCCCCAATCTAACAATTCCTCTTATCCGGCGCGGCGTGACCGAGCCCGCGTGTTGCCCTGAGGCGTCAATCGTAATAACGGAAGGGTTAGTAAGAACAAACAGGCGCATCGCTGCATCCCCTGCTGCAATCCCCAAAAGTCTCAGCAGATCCGGAAGGGTCTTGTCGGATAGTTTCTTTCTATCCTCGACGAATTTTCGGCTCTTCTCTAACGATGCTCCCACGAGCGCGTGAATCACCTCTGCCGATGCCGTGCGCAAATTGACTCGGTCCGTGGGGCTATCCACAGTAAAAATCTCTCTTAATCCCACTCTCCGGCTATAGTTCTCCTCCAGACCATAGAAAAGCTCCGGGGTCACCCCCCGCACCCATAGGAGATCCTCGACCGTATCGAAAGGCCCATTCTTGGCCGTGTAGGACGGTGAAAGGGAAAGGTAGTAATCATTCTCGGCGCCGTTGACGCGATGGAGGTCATCGTCGTCACGCCAGTCCAAGATAGAGTCGACCAAAATGCTCCTACGGGACTCTTCAACTCCCAGATTCGTAAAGATGCGCCGCAGGGTATCTTCGTCGGCGCGATTGATGTTGACCTTTCCCCCCTCATCCATCAGCCGCACACGATAGTGGCCTTCACCGAGAGTCTTTTCTTGCCAACTCCCATCCACCTCTTTCTGGGGCTGGGTTAAAGGGGACGCCGGTCTGCCGGTCTGACTCCCCGGCACTGGCCGTTCGAGAAGCCGATAGAGCCCTTCCTCAAAGCCCGCGAGCGCCAGATAATAACCCTCGGCCTCCTCTGCATAACGGTGCGCCGCCATTCCATCCTCCCGGACCGAAGAAGCAAAGTCGAAGGCCACAACAAAGAGAAAGATAAAGATCCATAACACAACTACCAGCGCCACTCCCCGCTCATTCGATAAACTCGAAACTCGAAACCCGAAACCCGGAACTTTTCTCATGGTGCTAAAACGCTCATCATGATAGGAAAAACCCACTGGATCTCTTCTCCTCTCTCTCCGCGATGCTTCAGGCGAACCGCCCGCGGGAGGAGCTTCCGCTCCCTTCCGTCCCATTGCTCAACCCAGCGCTCCTCTTCGCTTTGAGGTTCCAGATACTCTATCCGAAAACCCCTGACACCTTGACCCAGAACCACGCTATTTCTGTAGCCTCCACTATCATCCTCACTTTCCACGCGCACGGGGATTTTCTCTACAAGGGTCAAAAGACCAGACCCATCCCCTTCGCCACCCCAAGAGATACTAACCTCGGACATCCCCCTACCACCCATTCCAGAAGAAAGCGCAGAGACAAAGGTCAGACGATTCTCCTCCCCCGAAAAGAAGATAGACGGATCCTTGAGGGAGGGACGGTACGGGTAAGCCGATCGAATATACCCCGCTAATAGGTCTACCACAGAGCGCAGCCTTTGACTCTCCTCAGAACGGATCTGTGCCTTGTCCACTGCCCTATGGCCCAGATAGAAGGCACCATAGAGGATCATCGCCATTAGGGCAAAAAGGGTCATCGCAATGGTTACCTCGATGAGGGTGAAACCATTTTGGATTTTGGATTTTGGATTTTCGACTCTCATGGACTCTTTTTCTGAAGCAAACGCAATGTCCTCATCTCAACTCGCCTCTCGCGCTCCCCATCCCGGTATCGCATCTGCAGTGTAATTTCCTTTAACTCCCAACCGGTTGAGAAAAGCAGTTGAGTCTCCTTCTGGGAAGGTTCGACCTGAAGCCTCCACCGATGCTTCTCTCCGTACGATCCCTCTTCCACGCCCTCTCTAACTCTACGACGGATCAAAACCTCGTCCATCACCTGTTGGCTATAAGCTATGGCCTCGGTCCTTGCGAAACTCCTCGTCCCCAGGCGCAGACCCAGAGAAAAAATCTCTAGGAGCGTCACCACTCCCAATCCGACGATGGCCATGGCCACAACCACTTCGAGCAGTGTGAATCCATTTTCGATTTTAGATTTTGGATTTTGGATTCTCATCTCCTCCTCAGCCGCTCCACCACAACCCTCCCTGAAAGCGAGTCGAAGCGGATGATATAGGCGAGCCCTTCACGGTTTGAAATTCCAACCTCCCCACCAAGAGCACTCCCATTCGGGAAAAAGAGAAATTGCCTTACTCCTTCTCCCACGGCATCCCCGCCATCCATCCCCGTGATCCTGATATCTGAAGACAAGAGGACTTTTTTCCCCCCCACGGGCTCATAGCTATTTTCGGAAGGGTTGAGAATGAGACGCTGGAGAGTGTTATCATAAATTGCCCTGCTACGCAGGTCACGAGCTACTGCCGCAAGCTCCAAGGCTGATTGTCTCGCCTCCCGCCCCCTGAGTCCTCTGTCAATCGAGGGGAGGACAATGAGGCTACTTAACCCAAGGAGCGAAAGAACTACGAGAAGCTCAAAAAGGGTGAACGC
>JAHFAO010000046.1:4769-19899 GCA_023250515.1 Deltaproteobacteria bacterium
GCTCCATAGGAGAGGAGGTCATAGGGGCCATGCTCCCCGGGGCTCCGGTAGACATAAGATTTTCCCCAAGGATCCAATGGCACCTCCTTCTTGAGATAGGGGCCATCCCAGCGCTCCAGACTCCCGGGGTTGCGCCTCAGGGCCTCCAGTCCTTCTTGGGTTGTAGGGTAACGACCCACATCCAGACGGAAGGTGTCCAGGGCCGTACCAATAAGCTCAATCTGGGCCCTGGTCGCCTTGATCTTCGCTTTTTCCTCCTGGCGCACAAAACGAGGGGCTACCAAAGCCGCAAGCAAGCCAATGATCACCATGACTACGAGCAGCTCTACAAGGGTAAATCCGCCGCAGACAGAGATTTCAGACAGAGACAGAGAAAAACATCTTCCTCTCGGTTTCAATTCCCTGTCTCTATCTCTGTCTCTATCTATTTCAGAACGGTAGATCATGGATACTAAAAATCGCCAACAGCATAGAGATCACAACCAAGGCAATTACTAAGCCCATCCCCAAAATCAAGGCTGGTTCTAAAAGAGAGGTGAGGCGTTTGGTTGAGCGCTGCACCTCTTGGTCATAATGGTCTGCCACATTGGTCAGCATCCCCTCAAGTCTGCCCGTTTCCTCACCCACAGCAATCATGTGCAGGGCAAGATCAGGAAAGACACCGCTCTCTGTAAGCGGTCCCACCATTCCTTTCCCTTCCTTCACCTTGTTCTGGACCTGAGCTATGGCCCGTGCCAGGAGTCGATTCCCAACCACTCCCTGAACCGTCCCTAGAGCTTCCAATAAAGGCACTCCACCTCTGAGCAATGCGGCTAAGGTGCGAGCGAAGCGAGCCACCTCAAGTTTGCGCAGGAGATCACCCAACACCCACAGGTTTAGCCGCCAACGGTCCCATTGGAGCCTTCCCTCCGGGTTGCGGACATAAAAAGCCCCTCCGGTAGCACCTACGATGATCAGGAGAAGAACAATCCAACCATAACGAGACAGTCCATAACTAAAGTCGATCAGCAGCATGGTCACCCAAGGAAGGGCCTGGCGCACATCCTTAAAGATGAGGGAAAACTTAGGGATGACATAAACGAAAAGGACAGTGAGGGAGAGACCTGCTACCGTAGCGAGGAGGACTGGGTAAGTCAAAGCAGATTTAAGATCTTCCCTGAGATTTAAGGAACGCTCAAGGTATTCCACAAGATAGCGCAGGGCTACATCCACGATGCCCCCGGATTCGCCTGCTCGGATCATGTTGACATAGAGCCTCGGAAATACCTCGGGATGCTCAGCCATAGACGCCGCCAACGACTTGCCCGCACGAACTCCTTCAAAAAGAAGACGCACGATCTTCTTAAACTCTTCCCCTTCAACCAAGTTGGCCAGCATAGAGAGGCTACGGTCGAGGGGGAGCCCTGCCCCGAGCAGCGTGCTTAGCTCCTGGGTAAAATGGAGGAGTCCCTCCTGGGTTACCTTTCTGCGTAAAAAGAGGGTAAAGGGGACTTGGAGTAACCTGCTCGGTGCCTCGCCCGGCGAAGCGATCCTTAAAGGGATAAAACCCATCTCATGGAGCCGCAACACAACCCCATGCTCGCCCTCAGCTTCCATGATTCCTTCAACCACCTTGCCCGAATAATCCGCAGCACGGTATTGAAAAAGCGCCATATCCTGTCTCGTTACTCGTTAACTCGTTATAGGTTATTCGTAGCTTCCCCACCCCAAAACGCGATTAAGGAATACACGAATATACGAATAACCACCCAGCTATCCTTCTTCCCTTGTGACCCGCAGCACCTCTGCAGTCGTGGTAATCCCGTCGCGGGCCTTTAACCATCCATCCTCTCTTAACAGGCGCATCCCTTGTTTGATGGCCAGGCTGCGTATGGAGCCTGCATCCGCCCGCTGGACAATGAGCTTGCATATCTCAGAGGTCACCGGGAGAAGCTCAAAGATACCGATTCGTCCGAGGTACCCTGTGCCGTTGCAGGAGTCACATCCATTCGCCTCCCAGAGGGTCGCCGGAGGATCTCCATTCTGGATTCTCGATTCTGAATCCTCGATTCCAAATCCAGTAAAAGGTACCTCCTTTCGACAGCTTAAACAAAGCCGGCGCACCAACCTCTGGGCCAAGACTCCCAAAAGTGACGAGGCAAGGAGATAGTCTTGGACCCCCATCTCCAGGAGGCGGGAGATGGCACCGGCAGCATCATTGGTGTGGAGGGTGGAAAAGACGAGATGGCCTGTAAGCGCAGCTTGGATCGCAATCTCTGCTGTCTCAAAGTCGCGGATCTCTCCCACCATAATGATATCGGGATCTTGGCGCACAATGGAGCGCAACCCGTTGGCAAACGTGAGACCAATTTGTGGCTTCACCTGGATCTGATTGACGCCGCTTAGTTGATACTCCACCGGATCTTCAATAGTAATGATCTTTTTTCCTGGGTCGTTGATTTTCTGTAGGGCCGCGTAAAGTGTAGTGGTCTTGCCACTGCCGGTGGGTCCAGTCACTAGGATCATCCCGTGCGGTTTGGAGATCATTTCGCAGAACCTTTGGAGGATAGTTGGAGGGAACCCGAGAGACCCGAGCTCGCCAAAGATTTGGGAGCGCTCCAGTAGGCGGATCACAACGCTTTCTCCGTAAAGGGTAGGGATGGTGGCGATGCGGAGATCCACATCTTTACCCGCGATCTTGACCTTGATCCTGCCATCCTGGGGGAGCCGTCTCTCGGCAATGTTGAGTTGAGCGAGGATCTTCAAGCGAGAGACGACGGCGGCTTTAAGCTGTCGCGGCGGCGGTTCGACATCGTGGAGGATACCGTCGATACGATACCGCACCTTGAGCTGGTTTTCAAAGGGTTCAATGTGAATATCCGAGGCCCGACCCTCGAGGGCCCGACTGAGCATCTGATTGACCAGGCGGATTACTGGCACCTCCGACGCCATATCACGCAGATGCTCCACCTCCTCCTCATCTTCAATTTCCCGAGGGGCAGGTAACCCCGTCACAGACTCGGTTGTGGTGCCATTGCCGAACAGCGCTTCGATCCGGGCTGTGATCTCTTTTTCCTTCGCCAGGACAGGCCTAACTCTCAGTCCGGTGGCCACTTCTAGGGCATGCAGGTGAGGGAAATCTGTAGGATCGGTGGTGGCCACGAGCAGATCCTGGCCCTCTACTTTAACGGGGACCATCCTGGTGAGCTTGAGAAAATCAACCGCGTTCAGGAGAGGCTCCATGGGAAGGGGAGTCAAGGGAAAATCCTTTAAAGAGACTAGAGGAATCCTCAGGTGATCACTAAGGACCGGTAACAGGTCTTCCTCCGAGACGAAGCCGAGTTCTACGACGAGGCGCGTGAGATGAAGGTGTTGCCCTTTCTGCAGCTTGATGATTCGCTCCATCTCCTCAGCAGAGATGATACCGCGCTCTACGAGGCGCTCTTCTAAGGTGAGGTAGTTTTCCATTTATCCCTTAGTGTCTATCCTTCCATAACGATCTTCCAGACGAACCACGTCATCCAGCTCTGGCGTGGAGACCTCCAAGACATCGCACTCTTCAAGAGCTTTCATACGATGCTTCATCCCTGGGGTAATATGAAAACAGTCCCCTGGCCTGAAGCTCAAACTCTTTCTTCCCGCCTCTCCCTCGACCTCTAACTCCATAGCTCCCCGAAGTAAGTGGATGGATTCATCCTTCACTCGGTGATACTGATAGCTTAAGACCTCTCCCGTCTTGATATGCAAGATCTTTCCCGCGTAGCGGTCCGTATGCGCCCAGATCAGCTCGTATCCCCAGGGCTTGTCTACTCTCGTCGGATGGTAGCCTTTCACTGTCATGCCCTCCTGGCTAGTCCTCGTAAGCCGTGACTTATTTGAACAGCTCTTTGTTCTGCGAACTCAAACCGAGAAGGTTAAAATCAAATTTGAAGCTTGTCTTATCGGGATTCGTCCCGCGGCTGACGGAAAAACTCAGAGTCCAGCACTCACACTGGGAGAGGATCTTGATCCCGCCTCGGTTGCTGGTGGCCCGCCCATCGCGCGCATTGTAGCTAGTATCGTAGAGAAGGAGGAGGTGGTCCGTAAGGTGGTAAAGAAAATGGACCCCTAATTCCCCAAGGGCATTGCGGCGTATCAGCCTGGGATCGGAGAGGGTGGTGAGGTTCGCATTGTCTGCCAACTCAGCCAAAGGGGTGCGTCGAATGAAGCGGTAGCCCAAATCCAGTCTATTGGGCTGCATAAAGTCGCGGTCCAAAACCCGGCGGGTTAAGGGACGGGGATCCAAGATTGAGAAAAGAACCGCAGCTTGAGTCACCTGCCAAGGACCAGGATTAAGCCCAGTGTCGAATCCCAGGGCTAAATAGTCCAAGGGCGTAATTCGTAGGTTCATATCCAGATCTGACAAGCTATCGCCGCCCTTCCTCTCCCGATCAATATCGTAGCTCAAGGCGAGCCTCAACCGCCCCATTTCTCTTATGTCACCTACCGTGGGTGAGGTCACAACCTCTACATCTCTATCTGCTGGGAGTCCTATGGGTTCTTGGGCAAATTTCCCCCACATGCGGTTGGTAAGAGAAAGCGTCAATAGATTCCTTCGATTGACTCGGTCTACCCCATCCATGATCGGAATATCACTTTGTTTACTGTGCGGAATAAAGAGGTAGCTCATCTCCGGCTCGATCACATGCTTCATCTTCTTGAGGTAAGAGCCATCCAAATTAAAAACCCGCCCTAAGGAGGTCCCCACCCTTCCCCTAAACTCTAGGAGCTCCCTGGAATTGTTGCGATCAAAAAGGCCTTCGTCCCGATAAAGATGATACGCGGTCTCACGCAGGGCAAGATCGAAGGAGCCAAGAAGATAAGGGGCCAATTGAAAAGGCAAGACAAGCTCAGGCCGGAGGTCTACACGGATGCCGTCAGCCCCTTCCTTCCTCATATAGTTAATACCCTCCCCAAGCCACTTGAGCTCCAGGGGGGTTGATCCCAGGATTTGACGGCCTTTAAAGACGATTTGAGGGGTTTTTTGGAAAGTGCGGTTGTCCTCCTGAATAAAATCTTGGTAAAAGGCCCAGTCGCCTTGGAGATGCATATCCCCCCAGTTTTGGAGAAAGCCAAAGCGGGAGCGACCGTAACGACTGGTCCTGAAATCCCTTTCGCGTGGAGAATCCAAAGTGAAGCGGTCAATCTCTCTTAGAAACAGGTCATCACTGAAGACAGAGATGTCGCTGTAGGTTTTCCATCCTAAGGGGCTTGTGTGACGATGGGTCGCAAGAACACTCCATCGGTCTTTGGGGATTTCCTGATCTGCGATGGTCCGGTCCACGATAGAACGCTCCTCGTTCTTTCTCAAACCCTCGTTAAAATAGGACAGATCGATTTGTGCCTGAGCATCTCGACTCAGAATAGTTCGTAGCTCCCCCAAAAGACCGATTCGAGCTCGGGTCTCCACATCAATCCCGAAGGTGGCGTCGCTGCTCTTGGAGATGGCCCAGAAAAACGGCTGTTCGAACTTGAATCCCTCTTTACTCGAAGAGCCGATCTTAGGGAAAAGAAACCCGCTTTGTCTCTCGGTCCTGAGAGGGAAAAACGCGTAAGGCAGGTAAAAGACAGGGATATCCATGATATAGAATGTCCCACGCTTGACAACCCCTGCTCCCTCCCGCTGCAGGTCGATCTCCTCAGCCGATATCTTCCAAGTAGGAGGCCCGGACTCACAGAGACAGGTGGTGAAGAACCCTTCATCGATATGATAGGCTTGGCCGGCAAACTTCTGAAAACGCCTCCCGCTCAAGCTCAGGTGGCCACGTTCGAGGAAGATCTCTCCCTTTTCGATTTCGCCTGTTTCTCGTTCCAGGTTCAACCGCGCCGCCTCTGCCTTGAGCTTCCACTCAGGATCATCCACAGAGACCGTTCCCTTCGCCTCCACCTCCTGTGTCCTCCGGTTCACCCGGATCTCATCGGCCTTTAAGGTGGTCTCTTCCCTCTTCACCTCCACGTTACCCTTCGCCTCAACCACCGTTCCTGTTTCCCCTACCGTGAGGGTCTCCGCTGTGATTTTAATCTCCTTGTCGCCTGTCTGAGCCGACGGCTGGGCGGTTTGCCCAAACAAGGGAGCGGCCTGAAACAGGAACATGGCCAAGATCAGCTTCAAAGTGGTGCGTGTCTCTCGGAGGAGCATGTCTCTAAAGTCTGGAGTCAACACCCTGCCGTCCTGGCGATTCTCTTAGGGCAATCGCGCTAAGAAAAGGCCTTGCCTCACCTATCAGATAAAGAGATCCAGTGACCAAAATAACATCATCAAGGTCAACCCGGTCCAGCAAGAAACGGATGCCTCGTACTGGGTCTTCAATCACATCAAGAGGAATCTTTCCACCTAGGACCTTAGCAATTTTCCACGGATCGGCGCTACGCTCCATAGGCACGCGGGTCACGACTACTTCGCTCGCCACAGCGGAAAGCTCCCCAAGCATAGAAGACCAATCTTTATCTTCCATCGCAGCGAATAGAAGCTTGACCTTCTTCATCCCAGAAAAATCCCGGATCTCACTCACCAGCGCTCTTACGCCTTCGCCGTTGTGGGCGCCATCCAAGATTACCTTCGGCTGGTGTAAAACCACTTCAAAACGTCCCGGCCAGAAGACCGTTGCCAGCCCCTCGCGCACTGCCGACTCACTCACCGGAAAGTCTTCCCGGACGACCTCCAACGCACCGAGAACAAGCGTGGCGTTGCTTCTCTGGTATCGCCCCCGCAACGCAAGCGAAAGGTCTCTCAAATTCCACTTCAGCCCCGCATAGTCAAAAAGACCACTCTTCTTCAAAGCGAAGGAGAAGTCCCGCCCCAAAAAATAACTGGCTGAGCCATTGGTTTCAGCAATCTCTCTAAGAAGTTCTCCGACTTCCGGAGATAAAGAACCGCACACTACAGGGACTCCCTTTTTTATAATGCCACCCTTCTCTCGGGCAATGGAGAGGAGGTCAGAACCAAGATAGGCCTCATGGTCCTTGGAGATGGTCGTGATCATGGAGACCCGAGGAACGACAAGGTTTGTCGCATCCAATCTTCCTCCCAATCCGACCTCCACCACAGCCACGTCAACCTTGCATTGGGCAAAATAGACGAGAGCCATAACCGTTACAAACTCAAAGAAGGTAAGGGAAATACCCTCTCTCGCCGACCGATCCTTGATGAGCTTCGCCAGTTCGACCACCTTCTGCTGGGGAATCTCCTCTTCCCCCACCCGGATGCGCTCGGTGAAGGAAACGACATGGGGAGAAGTGTAAAGGGCAACGCGATAGCCTTGCGTGGAGAGGATGCGGTGTAGCATCGCCGCCGTGGAACCCTTCCCGTTAGTGCCGGCAATATGGAAAGCGGGGTAGCATCGTTCCGGATGACCAAAAAGGGACAAGGCCTGCTCCACCCGATGCAGCCGGAGATCAATCTCACCCCCGCGCAGATTGAAAATGTAATTTAGTGTCTCAGAATACGCTGCCATACCCTAATTGTTAGTCGTATATTTCTCCGAATGCGCAGCTACTCCTGCTTTCCTCGGGAAACGAGCCTTCCGGCCGTGGGCAATGGGCCAGTGCAACTAAAAAGTTCAAATCGTTAAACGCATTGAACGGCTTGAACGTTTTGAACGTCATTTTAGCTTACATTTAGATCGGCCTACAGTCTCGCTCCCCTCGGAAGACTCGCCACCGCTTTTATTAGCAAGCGCGAAACGAGTTAACGAATCAACGAGTCAACTTCTTAGAGACTCCATTCATAGCCCGCTTCAGACGACCTACAAATGCGCCTGCCCGTTTCACCTTCTCTTGGTTTCGATCTACCCTTTCCATAACCTCAATCAAGGCGCTTCCCACCACTGCCGCATCCGCAAAAGAGGCGATCCAGGCCGCCTGTTGCGGCGTTGAAATTCCAAAACCAACCCCGATGGGGAGCGACGTGTAGCGCCGAACGCGGGCTACTTGGGTATAGAGATGATCTTCAAAGCGCTTGCGCGCTCCTGTTACCCCGGTAACCGAGACATAATAGACAAACCCTCGGCCTCTGCGCGCAACCAACTTGATCCGCTCAGTATCACTTGTTGGGGCTAGCAAAAATATAGTATCCAATCCTTGTGCATCAGTCCAGCGCTTCAACTCCCCACTCTCCTCCGGAGGAAGATCGACGCACAGGATACCATCGACACCCGCGACTTTGGCCTCACGGGTAAACCTTTGGAGTCCGTAGCGGAAAAAAGGGTTGTAATAGCCAAAAAGGATTAAGGGGATCTCTGACACTCGGCGAAGCTCACGAATCATGTCCAATATGCGCGGAAGCGATGTCCCCCTTTTCAAGGCGCGCTCTGATGCCCTCTGAATGGTGGGTCCATCTGCCATCGGATCTGAGAATGGGACTCCTAATTCGATGCCGTCTGCCCCGTTCCGTTCCAGGGCACGTAAAATCTCGAGCGTGGTCTTGATATCAGGATCTCCGGCGGTAACAAAGGGGATTAAGGCTGTCTTCCCCCGGCGTCTTAGCTCGGCAAACCTGGCATCGATACGATTCATAAGAAACCACGTTCCAATGCAAAATGCAGATTGCAAAATGAAAAATGTAAAATATAAGGTTGTATTTAGGGACTGCCCTTGATTTTGATTTTTGCAATTTCCATTTTGCAATGTATTACTAAATCTTGACTCCCAGATAGTCTCCGATTGTATCCATATCCTTATCCCCCCTGCCGGAGAGGTTGACGATGATGATCTGGTCTTTTCTTAAGCGAGGGGATAGCCGAATCACCTCTGCAACTGCATGGGCACTTTCCAATGCCGGTATTATCCCCTCCACCTCCGCCAACATCTTCAGGGCATCAGCCGCTTCCCTGTCCGTGGCCGAGACAAATCGAATCCTGCTTTCATCACGGAGATAACTGAGCTCTGGCCCCACCCCCGGGTAATCGAGCCCGGCAGCGATGGAATGGGTATGGCGGATCTGTCCCGATGTGTCTTGGAGAAGAAAGCTCTTGCTGCCGTGGAGCACGCCGATCTTGCCTTCGAGGATCGATGCGGCATGGCGTCCGCTTCTAAGACCCAAACCCCCTGCCTCCACCCCTACCATCTTCACCCTTCGATCCCTAAGGAAGGGATAAAAAAGACCCATGGAGTTGCTTCCCCCCCCGACACAAGCAACCAAATAATCCGGGAGGCGTCCCTCACGCGCCAGTATCTGTCTTCTCGCCTCCCGACCGATGACGGACTGAAAGTCACGTACCATCATAGGATAGGGATGGGGGCCAGCCACAGAGCCGATGAGATAGTAGGTATTCCGGACATAGGTGACCCAATCCCTGAGTGCCTCACTCATCGCGTCTTTAAGTGTCTGGCTTCCAGACTCGACGACCCTGACCTTTGCACCGAGGAGTTTCATGCGAAAAACATTCAACGACTGCCGCCCCACATCTTCCCTGCCCATGAAGATCTCACACTCTAGACCGAACATGGCGGCCACGGTCGCCGTGGCCACTCCATGCTGACCAGCACCTGTCTCTGCGATAATTCTCCTCTTCCCCATCCTGCGCGCCAGGAGAGCCTGACCTAGGGTGTTGTTGATCTTATGAGCTCCCGTATGACAGAGGTCCTCTCGTTTGAGATAGACCCTGGCCCCCTGCAGCCTCTTCGTGAGGCGCTCGGCCAAATAAAGCGGGGTCTCTCTGCCCGCATACTCGTGGAGATAATGGTGAAACTCCCGGCGAAAAGCGGGATCGCGCCGCACCTCACCGTAGGCCTTCTCTAGTTCAATCAGAGCCGGCATGAGGGTTTCGGAAACATACCGACCCCCGTAGACACCGAAGTGGCCGCGTCTATCAGGCACCTTTAGCAGCGAGAATGAATTCCTTGAGCTTCTCATGATCTTTGATACCCGGCCTTACCTCAACCCCGGTACAGACATCCACCCCGTAGGGGTGAATGCGCTGGATCGCCGCCGCGACATTTTTCGCATCCAGCCCTCCGGCAAGAACCAATCTGTCAGCCCTCAATCCCTCAAGCCAACTCCACGGGAAGGGAGAACCTGAGCCGCCATATCCGGGCGCCCAAGAGTCCAAGAGATAAAAGTCCGCAGGGAATCCGTTAATGCCAACCAAAGATTCCTGATCCTTGATCCGAAAGGCCTTGATAACTTTTAACTCCCACCCGCGACTATACTCTCGGCTCTCATCCCCGTGAAACTGAAGGCCGCTAAAGGCCTGCCTGCCGTCGGAAAGGCAACCATAAGCGAGGATCTCCTGAACTTTCTCTCTCGGCTCATTGACAAAGAGGGCTATGTTCCAAACCTGTGGCGGGAGCTCTGAGATGATCGCACGGGCTTGTTTCGGAGAGATATAGCGCGGGCTAGGAGGATAAAAATTAAACCCCAGGAAATCGGCACCGAACTCTACGGCTTTCAGGGCATCTTCTAGATTCGTTATTCCGCAGACTTTGACCTTGACCATGGTTCGTAGCTCGTTAGCCGTGTATTCGTTAATCGTATATTCGTTATTCATGTAGTCGTTAATCGAGTTAACGAGTCAACGAGTAACTGGTAACGAATAACGATTCACGATAAGAGTTCCCTCAACTTTGCCCCTGGCTCCCCGGCACGCATCAGTGCCTCACCCACCAAAAAGATATGAACTCCTAGCCTCTCTAACCTTTTTATCTGTTCTAGGCTCTCGATTCCGCTCTCACAGACCACCAAGATTCCCGGTGGGACCATCGGCACCAACCGCTCCGTAGTCTCTAACTTTACCTCAAAGGTTCGTAAGTCCCGGTTATTGATCCCGATCAAACGGACCCCAGTTTTAAGGGCGCATTCCAGCTCGGCTTCTGTATGGACCTCGAGCAGGACATCCAGAGAGAGAGACTGGGCCTCATCCTTAAGCTCCTGAAGAAGGACCGGATCGAGAAGTGCAGCGATGAGCAAGACTGCGTCCGCCCCGAAACCCCTCGCCTCCAGCAGTTGGTAGCCATCCACAATGAAATCCTTACGCAAAAGGGGTAAGGCAACCTCCTTTTTGATCTGCTCCATATAGAGAAGACTCCCCTGGAAGAAGCGTTCTTCTGTAAGAACCGATAGAGCACTCGCACCATTGACGGCGAAGTCCCTGGCGATCTTCACAGCATCGAACTCCTCCCGAATGAGCCCTTGTGAAGGAGAAGCCCTCTTTACCTCAGCAATGATGCGGCGCGATCCTCTCTTCAAATTCTCCTCAAACCGCCTGCAGGGTAGATGAAATAGGGGGCGGTCCCGAAGCGCCGAGGGAGGCGTCTTGCGCTGCCTGAGCTCGATCTCCTCACGAACATGTCCCACGATGGTATCCAGAAACATACATCTTTAGCTATCAGCAGTAACGGCAAGCTGAAAGCTGACCGCCGACAGCTTGCAATTAGGCTGCATTCGTCATCTGAACCAAGAGGTCCAGTTTCCCTTGGGCCTTTCCAGAATCGATCGATTCCGCGGCCAAACGTATTCCTTTGGCGATGGAATCAGCCGCGCCACTCACATAGAGGGCAGCCCCGCTGTTGAGCAGTACCATGTCCCGTTTAGGCCCCTTCTCACCTCGAAGAACGCCTCTCAGAATCGAGGCACACTCGTCCGGGCTTCCTCCATGGAGATCCTCCAGCCGACACCGCTTGAGCCCCAGCTCCTCTGGCAAAATAGTGTAATGATGCACTTGGTTATCCCGGAGTTCTGAGACTTTCGTCGGCCCACAGAGAGAGATCTCATCCAACCCTTCCACGCCGTGAACGACCATAGCCCTAAGAGTCCCAAGATTTTTCAAAACGTTGGCAATCACCGGGGTCAACTCTCCATCATAGATACCGGTGAGCTGATGGGTCGCAAACGCTGGGTTGGTCAGAGGACCCAGGAGGTTAAAGATCGTCCGAATGCCGATCTCGCGGCGCGGCTGAACAGCATACTTCATCGCCTCGTGAAGGAGCGGCGCAAAGAGAAAGCCGATGCCGATTTTTCCCAGACACTCCTCGACTCTCTCTCTCGAAGCATCGATCTTGACCCCCAAGGCCGCCAGCACATCGGCACTGCCCGACCGGCTGGAAACCGAGCGGTTCCCATGCTTGGCCACCATGATCCCCGCGCCAGCCACAACAAAAGCGGAGGCCGTGGAGACGTTGAAGGTCCCTTTCTGATCCCCTCCTGTTCCAACAATATCGAGCACAAGATCGGCTTTGGCCCTGACGCGGTGCACCTTCTCCCTCATGACCCGCGCAGCTCCTGTGATCTCTTGCATGGTTTCGCCCTTCATCCGCAAAGCGGTGAGGAACGATGCCACCTGTAAGGGGGTAGCCTCTCCAGTCATGATCTGGTTCATGACTGAAATGGTCTCCTCTTCGGAGAGGTTAACCCGATTGACCAGCTTCTCAATGGCTTCCCTAATATTCATGAAATCCCCTCTAATAAAAAGGCGCTCTAACGACTCACCGTAATAGCCTTGTTAAAGTTCTCCTTGGCCATCAGGGTCTCCTGTAATTCCTTGGCTTCACCCCGTGTGGCGAAACGGCCAACACGGACACGGTACCAGGTTTTCCCCTTGATGCTAGTGGACACCACATAGGAGTCATAGCCCTTATCCTTGAGCTTCTTAGCCAAATTCTTCGCATCCCTCTCGTTGGGAAAGGCATTGACTTGAACAGCCCATACATCTTGTGATGCTCCTGTCCCAGCCCTCACCTCTTCGACCTTCTGAGTCTTCTGGGCCGGCTCTTCCCTGACCTCGAGCATCAAGGGGGTCTTTTCCGGGCTTTCCTTCTCCTTGGCTTTCTCAGCCAGCACAGCGGGACCCTCTCCTGCAGCGGGTTTCGTCTCTTTGACCGCTGGGCTTAGCGTCTTCTCCACCGGTTTGATCTCCTTAGCAGCCTTCCCGCGTGTCGGCTGTGCACCAGCGGGTGTCTTGGCCAACGTCTCATAGAAAGTCATTTCTTCTTTTGCTGAAGCTCCCGGTGCGGAACCGGATCCTTTGGGCAAGGGCTGAATGGGGATTTTAACCAACGGCTCCTCCTTCTTAAGGAGCTTCCTTTCCTCTATCCCCTGCCCGATAAGAACACCCAGCAGGAAAACGACTACAGAGGTAATTGTAAATCCCAATCCGAGAACAAAGAGTTGACCCCGACTAAAATAGTAAAGGCCTCTTCCTCTACGATTCTCCGCCATAAGTACCGTCCGTTCCCTTCTCTATTGTCCCAGGCCTATCCCTGCTCAGCGCGGGAAGCCATCTTCAAGGGCGCCTCTACTCCTAAGAGTAGTAAACCTTTGCGAATGACCTTCTGCACGTTTCGCATCAGTAAGAGGCGCGCCCGAGTCAGCCTAACATCATTCGAGATCACTCGAAACCGATTGTAATAGCGATGGAACTCCCCCGCCAACTCAAGCAGGTAGAAAACCACCCGATGCGGCTCCAGCTCCTTGACACTCTCCTCTACCACCTCATTGAACTGAACTACCCGTTTGATCAGCTCCATCTCCTCTGGTAGTGCCAGCCGTTCCATCTCAACCTCCCGCACCATTGAATCATCCACCTCAAACCCGGCGAGACGGGCCTGCTCGAAGATGCTGGAGAGTCGGGCGTGGGCGTACTGGACATAGAAAACCGGATTTTCGCTCGACTCCCTTTTGGCCAGCTCCAGATCAAAATCGAGATGGCTATCCGCCTTGCGCATCAGGAAAAAAAATCGCGCGGCATCCCTCCCCACCTCCTCCAGCACCTCTCTTAGGGATACAAACTCCCCCAGACGCTTTCCCATCCTTACCGGTTCTCCCCCACGGGTAAGTTGCACCATCTGGACTAAAACGACTTGGAGCAGGTCCGAATCGTACCCCAACGCTTTAACTGCGGCCTTGAGGCGATGCACGTAGCCATGATGATCAGCGCCCCAAATATTGATTAGCCTCTTAAAACCCCGTTCAAACTTGTTTCTATGATAGGCGATATCGCTGGCAAAATAGGTAAGCTCGCCATCGCTCTTTACCACCGTTCGATCCTTGTCGTCTCCGTACGCGGTGGCCCTGAACCACTGCGCCCCCTCCGCTGCATAGATTACTCCACGGGAGCGCAAAAACTCGATCGTCTTGTCTACTTCAGCTCGCTGCCTAAGCTCCCTCTCGCTCACAAAGGAGTCAAAGGTAATTCCAAACTTGTCCAAATCATCGCGAATCTCCTCGAGCAGAGTCTCACCACCGTATCCGCTAAGAAAATCGACCGCCGCTTCTTTTTCTTCCGAGTAGAACCTCTCCCCCCATCGCTCCTTAACCCCAGCCGCCAGCTCCTTAACATAATCTCCACGATATCCATCCTCAGGAAACTCTATTTTTTCGCCGTAGAGTTCTCGATAGCGAAGGTAGAGCGACAAACCTAAATTCTCCATCTGTTTGCCCGTATCGTTGACGTAATACTCGCGTTGCACCTTATAGCCCACAGATTGAAGAAGACGCGCCAGGACATCACCGATGACCGCTACCCGTCCATGTCCTACATGGAGAGGACCAGTGGGATTGACGCTGGCAAACTCCACTTGAGCCTTCTCTCCGCGGCCCAAGTCCAAAGCCTCTTCCTTCCCTGTCTCGATCTCTTTAAGGCGCTCATAAAAGAACTTTGGGGAAAAAGAGAAGTTCAAAAAGCCCGGGCCAGCAACTCCCGCGTGCGCCAGTATCCCCTCGGGATCTTCCAGGTTCTTAAGGATAGCCTCTGCGATTGCCTGCGGGGGTTTTCTCTGCTTCTTGGCCCAAAGGAGCGCCACGTTCGTGGCCAAGTCACCAAACTCTTTCTGCTTTGGAGCCTCAAGAAGCAAAGGGGGGAGGTCTGTTACTTTCAGCTCTCCCCCCTTCGCCGTTTTTTCAATGGCGTGGGCTAACAGATCCCTAAGGTGACTCTTCATCTCTCCCTTTAACCATCCCTTACCGCTCCAGGTGGCCAACCCACCAGCGGACCTAAATCCCTTCTTTGTTACACCAGATGTTATATAAGTAATAGAAACCTAAGGTGGCTATTTATAACGCCTTTTTAGTCTTAAAGTCAAGCTAAGATTTCCTTATAGCTGCTGGACAGAAAACTTTCCTCCAACCCAACGCGCCAGCAAGCTGATGGCCACAAGTATCAGCACCAAAGTCATCCCT
>JAHFAO010000186.1 GCA_023250515.1 Deltaproteobacteria bacterium
ACGAGGCATTTCGTCAGCTGCCTCATGCCCGAAACGTTGCTGACCTCCATGGAGAAAATCGGCCGTTGCGCCGCTGGGGCGTCTTTCAACCGCGGCATTCCAAGGCGGGCGGTGGGCACGCCCCAGGAACGTAAAATGTTTGCGTCGGTCGCACCGCTGGTCCCGCTTCTTGGACTATGTTTTTTCCCTTCTACGTACTCCCACGCCCGAATGCAGGAGTGCACGATCCAATTGTTTGGATCCGTAGAAGTTCCCGGAATCGCCAGAATCATTTCCCATTCCAGATCGATCTCCGGCTGCGCTCTGCGGATTTCAGCTAACGCCTCGCCGAACTGGCGCTTCACTTCCATCGGGTCCGTGCGTGGGCTCACGCGAACGTCGACGTACAAGTTACAGTTAGCCGGCACGAAGGCCGGCTTATAGGCCCAGCCCGCTTCTATGGCATTGATAGATCCCTGGGGAGCAACCAACCCGGAGGTGTTTCGTTCTGTGTACTTGGGAAACCATGCTTCCAATCCGGCGATAATCTTGGCGGCATCGACGATCGGATTTCGACCGCCGACAACGTGCCGAACCCCCGTGTAGCCAAGTGCGCCCTTGACCTGGATCTTGAACCAACACAACCCGACCTCCTCCCAGGAGACCGAATATCCCGGCTTGGCGATGATGGCGAAATCCCCCCGGACCCCCTGCTCCAGCATGAAAGCGCAACCGCTTCCTTGTCCTGCGTTAAATCGATTCAGCGAAGGGCGCCGGTTTGTAGGCATCCCTCCAGATCCCAGACCCACTAACAATGTCCCTCGCAACGGGATACGGGCCTGCTTTACTGCCTCGGCTGCTATCACAAGACAAGTGGCATACCCTTTAGGATTTTCTGCTCCCAGGCCAATCACATCGCCGTCCTGGACAAAGGCATGAGTGGTCATCTCCGGGGGGATTTGAGTTCCAACCCATGGACAATCTTCCTCCTCCACCGCCGAAAAAGCAGTGTCGATAGGTGCGTAGAGCAGGAGATCAGCGCCGCCCCCGCTCCCTTGAACTCTGCCGATAGCATTCCCTTGATGCTCGTCGATCGGCTGGTAAAATGCGGACATCCCCTTCTCGCTCATGAAGGAGACCATGGCCTGGGCCAACTCTCCCTCTTCGCCCGTGGGGCTAGGGATGCTGGCCATTTTCCGGTTGAGCTCGCCAAGCTCCTGCTCGTCGATTTCCGACCAGGCCCGCTTAATCCACTCCGCCTGTTCCTTGGAAAGCGGCATGCTATAAACATCCTGATTAAGTTCTGCCGCCATACGGAAGCTCTCACCCTACTGACGCACTCTTACTTTGAACCTTCCTGAAAGAACTGGAGCACCACCCGATTAAACTCGTCCCGATGCTCGACATGAGCCCAGTGCCCGCATTTTGAAAAAATAAACATGCGGCCGTCTTCAAGCCGCCGTAGCATGAGTAGTCCTACGTCCAATGCGCCAGCCCGATCATCCTGCCCCCATACAACGAGGACCTTGGCTTTGACTTTCCCCAACTCAGCATACAGATCCTCCACCACAGGAGCCGGGCGCTTTCCGAAAAGTTCCACCAACTCCGCTTCGTTGCTCGCCTCGAACCTTTCCTGCACCAAATTATCGGTAACAAAGGACCGATCGTAGACGAGGCTCTCGAGAACTTGCCGCATCTTAGCAGGCGTCGGGCCCTCGCCTTTGTAATAGTTGCTGATATTTCGAATGGCCTCCAACGGCATGGGCTGAAATATGCTTCCGGCCTTAATGGCCCCGCTTCCGATCACTACGAGTCGATCGACCTTGTCTGGATAGTCTATCGCCAGCTTTAGGCCAGCCTGTCCCCCCATGGAATTGCCTACGAAATGAGCCCGCTCCACTTTCAGAATGTTCATGAAATCGCGGACCACGCCTGCCAAAAAAGCTAAGCGGCCACCCTCGATCACCGGCTTGTCTGACTGTCCATACTGAGGCAGGTCTAAAAGGATCGTGCGGTAGTACTTAGAAAGTTCTGCCACGTTTCCTTTGAAATTGCTCCATCCGGTGGCTCCCGGACCGGCACCGTGAAGACAAATCAGCGGGTAGCCGTTCCCGAACTCGTGATAATGAATCCTGAACTTACCCGCCTGCGCAAACTTGCCTTCAGGCTCCTTGGCGGATGACATCGTAACCTCCTCGCTCGATGCTAGGCCGAAGCTCTCTGTTTTTTCTTCTCCGCGAGGGCCATGGCGACCTCGACGATCATGTCTTCCTGCCCGCCAACGGCCTTGCGTTTCCCGATCTCGACTAGAATATCCCGTGCGTCCACCCCAAACTGCTCAGCCGCCTTATCCGCATGCAGGAGGAAGCTCGAATACACTCCGGCGTAACCCATCGTGAGGCTCGCCTTTCCGATGCGCACTGGCTTTAACATGATGGGGCGGACGATCTCCTCCGCCACATCCATGATCTTCCACAGATCAATCCCGGTCTCGTAGCCCATCTTGTCCAACACTGCCACCAGAACCTCCACGGGCGTATTGCCCGCACCGGCACCCAATCCACAAGTACAAGCATCCAACCAGCATGCACCTTCCTTCACTGCAGCCACGCTGTTCGCCACAGCCAGCGAGAGATTGTTGTGGCCGTGAAAGCCGACACCGATCTTGAGGGCTGCGCGCAAGGCGGCGACTCGTTCCCTCACGGTGTGCGGCATCAGTGCCCCCGCTGAGTCTGTAACCAGAACAACGTCCGCTCCAGCGTTCTCCATGATCTTTCCCTGCTCGACAATCTTTTCGGGCGATGCCATGTGAGAGAGCATGAGCATGCCAATCACTTCCATGCCCATTTTTTTGGCCAGCCCGATATGCTGTTCCGCGATATCCGCCTCGGTGACGTGCGTTGCAATCTGGGCCACCTTGGCCCCACAATCAGCAGCCATTTTTAGATCATCCTTGGTCCCTATCCCCGGCAGAAGCAATACGGCCAGCTTTCCCCTCTTGATCACTGAGGAGGCCGCCCTGAGCAATTCCAGCTCGGATTGCTTGGAAAAACCGTAAGTGATGGTTGAACCGCCAAGCCCGTCGCCATGGGAGACCTCGATCATCTCCACCCCTGCCTCATCCAGACCCTTGGCTACCTTTGCCACTTGTTCTGCCGTGAATTGGTGGCTCAAGGCATGGCTTCCATCTCTAAGTGTGCTGTCTAGAATGTGAACAAATATCTTCTCGCTCATGACCGTGCCTCCGCTTCGGTTTTCACCCAAGTCCCTGCTACCAGGTGGTGCGCTATCTCTTCGCCCACTTTAACTGCCGCAGAAGTCATGATATCCAAATTGCCCGCATACTTGGGCAAGAAATCGCCAGCTCCCTCGACCTCGACAAAAAGGGTTACCTTCTTCCTATCCTTCCCGTTCGGAAGATCTTCAACCAGCGGCTTTGCAACCAGCCGAAATCCTGGGACATATGCTCTGACCCGTTTAACCATTTCTTCGACCGACGCCCGGATCTTGTGAGAATCGCAGTCCTCCAGAAGCCCGTAGATGGTATTGCGCATGAGGATCGGGGGCTCAGCCGGATTCAGAACGATAATCGCCTTGCCCCGTCTGGCTCCGCCGATTTTCTCAAGGCCTCGGGCGGTGGTGTCCGTAAATTCATCGATATTCTGTCGCGTGCCGGGACCGGCACTCTTGCTCGCAATGGTAGCCACAATCTCTGCATACTCCACCGGCGCTACCTCTCGCATAGCATGGACAACAGGAACGGTCGCCTGACCCCCGCAGCTCACCAGATTCACATTTGGCTCTCCGACGTGCTCCAGCAAATTGACCAAGGGAACTACGTAGGGCCCGACAGCTGCTGGAGTGAGATCGATGGCGATCTTTTTTGCTTCTTTCAGTAAAGGCGCGTGTTGAATGTGCGCTTTGGCCATAGTGGCCTCAAAGACGATATCAAAGTGGTCTCTTTGCCGCAGGAGGCCATCAATTCCCTCTGCTGTCGTGACCAAACCCTCCTGGCGCGCGCGCGCTAGGCCTTCGGAGTCCGGAATGATTCCGGCCATAATCGTGGGCTTTAAAAAACGACTTCCTTTGAGCTTGTAGAGCAGATCTGTACCGATATTGCCGGAGCCTAAGATGGCTACTGGTATCTTCTCCATAAAACCCCCTTTATACGAACCGAACCGACACCGTTCCCAGGCCGTCAAACGATGCTCTGATGAAATCCCCCTGAGCTACATCCGTGGCCGCCGAAATGGCTCCGGGCATGATTATCTCACCGGCTTTAAGTGTCACACCAAACTTCCCCACTGCATTGGCCAGCCAAGCCACAGCATTGGCTGGGTGACCTAAAACCGCAGCTCCAGCTCCTGTCTGAATGACCTCACCATTCTTTTCCAGAACCATCCCGATCAGTCTGAGATCGATTTGGTCAACCTGCTTAGGTGAACCGCCCAGTACCACGCGCGCTGACGAGGCGTTGTCGGCAATCGTGTCACAAAGCTTGATCTTCCAGCCTTCGATTCTACTATCTATGATTTCGAGGGCCGGAACGACGAAACGGGTCGCCGCAAGCACCTGAATCGCAGTCACTCCTGGCCCCTTGAGATCTTGGTCCAGAACGAACGCAATCTCTGGCTCGATCTTCGGCTGGATAAGTCCGTTTATGGAAAAGGCGGATCCATCCTCCACGAGCACGCCGTCAAAAATATGCCCATAATCTGGCTGGTCCACGCTGAGCATCTTTTGCATGGCCTTACTAGTAAGCCCAATTTTTTTTCCGACGACTATCGCCCCGGCCTTCTTCTTGAGCTCAACCAGCGCCAGCTGGATGCGATAAGCCTCATCAGAGTCGATCTCGGGATATCTCTCCGTTAGCGGCGGCAAGGTCTTGCGTTCGCGCTCGGCTCGGTAAAGCTCCTCGGCTATCTTTAAAATTAGCTCACTACTGAGATCCGCCAACGTACGGTTCCTCCTTGATTGTCTTTCTCTCAGACAGCGCGGCCTTTCCGTACCCCAACTCGTGGGAAATGGAGGCCGCAACCTTGAGGACAGTTTTGCCTATAACGGCGACCCGCTCGGGTTTAATACGGGCCGAAGGACCTGCAACGCTGATCGCAGCCACGACCTCCCCGGTGTAGTCTCTTATGGGAGCACCCACGCACCGCAAACCGATCTCAATTTCCTCGTTGTCGATTGCGTATCCCCGCTTCCGGGTCCTTCTCAACTCCGCCAGTAGCTCCTCGACATTCGTTACCGTATTCGCGGTGTATCGCTGGATAGGTTGCCTTTGGATGATCCGTTTGGCTTCTGTTTCACCCAGGCACGACATTATAGCTTTTCCCAGCGAGGTACAATAAGTCGGTATATGACGACCCACACGAGACGGCATCCGCAAAGCGTGCGGCCCTTCCACTTTCTCTAAATAGAGGACTTGATCATTATCGAGGACCGCCAGGTGAACCGTCTCGCCCGTCTCTTCCATAAGAGCCCTCAAAAAAGGCCTCGCGGTGTCTCTCAGACTAAGCCTCGCCACTGCTTGATGTCCAAGTTTGAAGAGTTTGATCCCCAAATTATACTTGCTTGTTTCTGGGTTCTGCTCAACGAACCCGTTATGTTCGAGCGCCATTAAAATCCGATGGGCTGTGCTTTTGTGCAGACGGGTTGCGTCACTCACTTCACGGACGCTAAGTTCTGGCTTGTCAAACGTAAAACAATCGAAAATAAGGGCTGCCCTGTCGATAACCTGGATTCGATATAGAGTTCCCTCTGTTTGCGGCCTTAATGCTGGTCCGCCGTTTCTTAGTCGCGCCATGCGCTTGCTTTTGTGCTGTCTCATATTATAAGACGCTGTACCACAATCCTATTCGACTTCCTTTTCTCTGTCAAGAAATTTTTCTTTACGTGTTGTGGTTCGTGATCGTTAACCAGCACACTAACCGAGCACGAGCACGGATGAAGGGTTTATGAGAGGCTTCCCTACTGCTGATAAAGCTGGCTTACGAAGCCGACTTCTGGAGTTCTGCGACGAAAGTGTCAAATTCGGGTTATTCCCTGACGAGGGAAAAACCGTATTGTTGGCTGGCCTCACTGAAGTGTCGGTGGTTGGTAATAGCCACCCAGGCCGAGGCATCCACAAAAACCGGCTCATTCATCTCCCATCCCGTAAATACGCCCGCATATTCTCGGAGAGGTTCACTGGCCCCTCTCCGATACCCGCGATCCCTAACGCCCACTCGATATCTTTTTCGCTCCTCTTAACTGCCATATTGAGCCTCCTTTTTACCTCTGCAAGACTGATTCCAATCCGCAGGGAGGGCTTACGGGATCTCTGGCGAGCATACCGGCCAGAACCACTTTCTTTCACCATTGGTTCGTTATGGCCTGAATGCTGTTTGGGAGAAGAGTATTTTCTACCTTTCATCTTGTCCGCTGATCCCCAGACTCTACTTTATATCATACTTTAAGCCCTTATACAGAAGTCAAAATTTTTGGGATATTGGCATCTGGGCGAAAACATTGTAAAAACTATAGAAATGATTCGTGTTCGGGAACGAGCACGAGCCGCGAGCACGGCCAACGATACGGACTATGAAACTCAAAGACAAAGTCGCTCTGATTACCGGAGGCGGAAGAGGGATCGGGAAGGCTATCGCGCTGGACTATG
>JAHFAO010000316.1 GCA_023250515.1 Deltaproteobacteria bacterium
ACCCCCCGCAATCACCAGGAAGTTGAGACTTGCCCTGCAGCCATACGCTTTACTGCGTCGCCTTTTTGGCCTGCTCGGCCGTCTGCTGAGCCGCTTTCTCCAGCGCGCCCTCCGTCTGACGGGCATCGTCCATCGGCTTCTTCATCGCATCGACGGCCGCCTGCCCCGCCGCCTCCGTCGCCTTCCCCGTCGGCGA
Source organism: Deltaproteobacteria bacterium (assembly GCA_023250515.1). Classification (GTDB taxonomy): domain Bacteria; phylum Desulfobacterota; class Binatia; order UBA9968; family UBA9968; genus JAHFAO01. Next base: position 197 of record JAHFAO010000316.1, read on the forward strand.
CTCCGGCTTGCATCCGATCAGCCCAACCAACGCCAGCACACAGAGCAAGAACGAGAGTTTGTATCCATATGCCTTCATTGTGTGATCTCCTCAGAAAAAGTAGCCTGCCCAATTTTCCTCTTCTGTTCGAGAATGAGTCTTTATCTCCACCTTCCGATCTTCCACAGCCTCACTATTGGATTATGGCTCCAATACTCTCGGCCCGGTGCATCGTGAACCATGGCGACAAACTCACGATCTCGCACTCCATGCTTTTGGCGTAATTCATCCTCATTCATGAGGAAGTTGTGTGCCTGCCCTTCCTTCAATTCGACCGGATATTTTGCAGAATATGGATCGCCGCATAGCAGGTAGGTCTTTGTCCGCGGCAAGACAAGCGAAACACCGTTTATAAAAATAGGCCGGCGCCCCGTATTTGCCACTGTGACCATCAACAGTGTCATATCTCCATACGGACTGCCCTTGGTTGCCTTGTAACCAGGCTTAATGGATATGCTCAGGATGGGCTGATCTCGAAGATAGTCCCAAATCTTCAAAAGCCCCAAGAGGCTTGAGAGAAAAGCGCCCCAGATAGCTAACATCAAAGTTAAATCTTCAGAATTCATAGTTCTTCAAGTAGGCTACTTCGCCAAAAAATTCGTGTCAACTTCTTACCCCCGGCAGAGATTGATATGTTTTTTCGCCGGTCGCTATGCGATAGCGTATAGCGACCGGCCACACTCTCTCCCCAACGCTGCCGGTGTAATAAAGAGGGCGGCTTGGGTGATCCCCAACTGCGCGCGTCGAACGAGCACCTTCTGAGTGTGCGCGTTCCGCGAGCACGGGGGATTACCCAGGCCGCCCGACCCGCTGTTCAGACAATAAAAAAGCCTGCTGGCTTTTGACCAGCAGGCTTTAAATAACCCGGCAGCGTCCTACTTTCCCACTGCCTCACAGCAGCAGTAGCATCGGCCCTGGAGGGCTTAACTTCCGTGTTCGAGATGGGAACGGGTGGAACCCCTCCGGCAAGGCCACCGGGAACTCGAAAAGAATCTGTTGATCTGATGATTGGTTGATTGTTGAATTCAACAGATCGTCAGATCATGCGATCAACAAATTCTTCAGACCATGTCTACCAGGAGCAAATGTGCAATGTAAATGTTAAGCCGCACGACCGATTAGTACTGGTTAGCTTCGCCCCTTACGGAGCTTCCACACCCAGCCTATCAAACACGTGGTCTACGTGTGGTCTTTAGGGGGCTTGCGCCCCGGGAGATCTCATCTTGAGGCAGGCTTCCCGCTTAGATGCTTTCAGCGGTTATCCCCACCGGACATAGCTACCCGGCACTGCCGCTGGCGCGACAACCGGCACACTAGAGGTCCGTTCTTCACAGTCCTCTCGTACTAGTGAAAACCCCTCTCAAATCTCCTCCGCCCACAACAGATAGGGACCGAACTGTCTCACGACGTTCTGAACCCAACTCTCGTACCGCTTTAATAGGCGAACAGCCTAACCCTTGGGACCGGCTTCAGCCCCAGGATGCGATGAGTCGACATCGAGGTGCCAAACCTCCCCGTCGATGTGAACTCTTGGGGGAGATCAGCCTGTTATCCCCGGCGTACCTTTTATCCGTTGAGCGATGGCCCTTCCACCCAGAACCACCGGATCACTAAGTCCGACTTTCGTCTCTGCTCGAGCTGTCGCTCTCGCAGTCAAGCTCCCTTCTGCCTTTGCACTCGACGGCTGATTACCGACCAGCCTGAGGGAACCTTTGAACGCCTCCGTTACCTTTTAGGAGGCGACCGCCCCAGTCAAACTACCCACCAGACACTGTCTTCGCCCGGGATGACCGGGCCGAGTTAGAATGTCGGAAAACTAAGAGTGGTATTTCACTGGTGACTCCACGGGACCTAGCGGCCCCGCTTCACAGTCTCCCACCTATGCTACACATACTCGTCCAACATCCAATGTCAAGTTGTAGTGAAGGTGCACAGGGTCTTTCCGTCTAGTTGCGGGCACCCGGCTTCTTCACCGGAACAACAAATTCGCTGAGTCTCTCCCCGAGACAGCACTCCAGTCGTTACGCCATTCATGCAGGTCGGAACTTACCCGACAAGGAATTTCGCTACCTTAGGACCGTT
>JAHFAO010000047.1:0-15335 GCA_023250515.1 Deltaproteobacteria bacterium
TTTGAGAAGGATTCTCATAAAGACCTAATACGGGCTCCGCTTAGGACTGAGCTACGAGTGCTGAGGACTGAGAATACCCACTCATCGCTCAGTCCTCCCACTACCCCAGAGAGCGCGGCAGGTAGCGGCCAAACGGCTTGGAGATGATCTCAGGTCTTTTTCCTCCGTCAGCCCACTCAGCAATCACCTTCCCGCGGAGCATGGTCATGATGGGCCAGCCCTTCATTTCCTTTCCCTCCCATAGCGTCCAGCCTGCTGAGCTGTGGACCATGTCATTGTTAACGGTGATTTTGCGGTTCAAATCCACTACAACAAGATCGGCGTCAGATCCCGGCGCGATAGCGCCCTTCTTTGGATACAGGCCAAAAATCCGGGCTGGATTCTCACAACAGACCTCAACAAGGCGGATAAGAGAGATACGTCCTCGGTTAACCCCATCATTAAGCATCACAGGTAGGGCTGCCTCTGCGCGCGATGGGAAACCAGTCTTCGTTGCCCAGATGTCTCCAGGAACTTCCATCTCTTTTCGGGACTTGTTGGCGTTGGTGTGATCGCTCCCGACGGCGTCGATGCGGCCATCGGCCAAAGCCTGCCAAAGGATTTCAATGGTCTCAGCGCTCCTTAGCGGGACATTGATGCGCCAGGCATCCTCAGTGAGACTAAGATAGTGGGGACCGGTTTGGGCATAAACGGTGGCGCCGTCAGCCCGCGCTCGCGTTATCTCCTCAATTGTCTCCGGGGTCGTCGTGTGCTGAATATAAAGCGGACACTTTGTGACCCGGGCATAGTAGGTGTAGGTGTGAACATGGCCTGCCTCACAGAAATGCGGTGACCGTTCATTCCACACCCGGTATTCCTTGCGTCCGGCTTTAATGAGACGTTCCTCGAAAAGCCGCGCAATCTCCCAATTCTCACAGTGCATACAGACAATGGCCGGTGGACCCAGCTTAGCTACAGCCTCTAGTCCGAGATAGATAGTTCCATCATCGTAGCCGAAGTAGCCTTGGCTCTTTCGATTGGGCCAAAACGTAGCCGTACGCTCTGGGCTCATCAGGTGTAGCTGATACTTAAAAGAGGTGATGCCAAAGTCTTTCGCTAGACGCGGTATCTCCAAGGCGTGTTCATCTTTAAGAATCTTAGGGGTTAGAAAGAAATCGACCATTGATCGTGATTCCCCTAATTCTTTAAACAGGTTAAAGACGTCGGCATAAGGGACAACCTCCTCCTCGCTCTTTTCTGCCTTATAGGGCTGCCCCATGTTCGGGCTCGGCTGCATAAATCCCCAAGTGGTTATGCCGTAAGCCGCCGCGCCCTTTGTTTCCGAGTCGAACTCATCCCCAACCCAGCGATGGCTTCCAAAATGAACTTCCGGGTCAACAACCCCGGGCATTAAGATGCGTCCCTTGAGATCGATAATCTTTTGCGCCTGGGGGACCGTATCTCCCTGTCCCACCGCCACGATTTTTTCCCCATCTAGGGCTACAAAACCATCAATGACTTTTCCCTGCGTCACTATCTTTCCGTTTCTAAAAAGAACATCGACTGTTGCCATGAGTGTAACTCCTATGTGACTATCTCGGCCTTTTGCCAAGGCTATCGACGAAACCCTCGTTGATCAGCTCCTGAAGTATCGAATTGTCATAGAATTCCTCAGGCCTTCGGCCGAGAGCCTTGTCCGGCAGTGCATTCTTTACAGCAGCCGGATCTGTAAGGGGAACCAAGAGCGTCTTTCTCACAAAGTAATCCTGAGACTTGGACAAGACCTCTTGGTCTTGCAGCTTGGTATATTTCTGCATGACAGCCATTGAAAAGTCCTTCCTCTGCGCATAGACATGGAGCCCTTCAGTAAAGGCCATGAGAAACTTCTTCACCGCGGGGCGATTCTGAGCCAGATAAGAGCGCATGACAAACATCGTCGAAGTGGGGTATTTACCCCCCATCTCGCTGATATCGGCAATCGTTCTCAACCCTAGTGCCGTTGCCCGGAAAAGTCCCGGAGGGGCAAGGACCGAGGCTGCCACTGCGCCCGTCTGAACCGCTGGAATCCTCTGCGCATCCGCTCCCGCCTGGATCATGGTGATATCCTTGGAGGAGAGACCCCATTTTTCGAGAGCAATCTTAACGGCCAACTCGGTAACGCCGCCGAAACGGGAGATCGCTATCCTCTTTCCCTTTAGATCCGCGGGGGAGCGTATCTCTTTATGGACGACAAACCCGTAAGGTATGAGATCGTATGAGGAAGCTATAATGACAGCATCAGCGCCCTGAAGGGTGACGTTGATTGGAGCTGACCCTGAGGTGTTGGCAAACTGCGTCTCATTGGCGAGCATGGCCTGCATGCTCGGCGCAGCGCCACTGATGAGAATAAGCTCCGCACTTAGCCCGTGCTTTTTAAACAGGCCTGCCTCATGGGTAACCCAAAGGGGAACGTTGTAACCTGAGGTCCCTCCGTAACTGATACGAACGAACTGCGCATGAGCAGTCGACGAAATAAGCATCAACGCCGAAACGATCACGACCAGTATGAAACACCTTAACATTGGGACCTCCCTTCTGCCCCTTCTTAGGTCAACGGACAATCGCTTGTCAATTACTGGCCGTTGACAAAGACTCTTTCTTACTTCGAAGCTGTCCTTAGCACCCAGCCGTCCCCTTCGACAGAGCCTGTCCTGAGTAGCAGGCCGTTTCCTTCGAGAGCCTCAGGACGAACGGCCTGCGTATCGAAGGGCTCAGGCTTCGTCGTGAGCTCAGCCGAACGGACGAACGGCTGGTGTCCTGACGGCCTGTCCTGAGCAGCGGCCAAGCGCTCAACACAAACGGTTACTGAATGCAGTTTCCCAAATTTATCCGGTCACCCTGAGCTCGTCGAAGGGTCCTCTCTCATCCTTGAATGCCCTTTGATAGAGTCTCTGGATGGTTGAGGTGGCGCGATTGGACCGCTCTTTGATACGTTCGTAATACCGTTGCATTTTTTTACTGATCGGCTCTACCTTGCGGATAATGGCCTCTTCATCCACACGGGTGAGACGTCCGCCTCTAACCACCACCTCTCCATCCACCAAGACGGTATCTACAGATTGCCCTCCTTCACAAAAAACCAATTGGTGGACCACATCATTCAAGGGATGTAGACGAAGATTAGGTCTTAAAATTAACAGGTCCGCACGATATCCTGTTTTAATCCTTCCGATTTTACCCCTCCATGGGAGGATGGCCTGCGCTCCATTCTGCGTCCCCATCTTTAGGGCATCTAGGGCGGTGATCCAGCGATCAGAATTCTCCGTTGTCACCCTGGATAGAAACGCAGCCAAGCGCATCTGCTCGAAGATCGAATAGCTATCGCTCGTGTCACCTCCATCCGTCCCTAAGGCGACATTCACGCCACGCCGCTTTAACTCGATCACGGGAGCGATACCGCTCCCGAGCTTGAGATTGCTTGCCGGATTATGAACGACGCTGGCGCTCGACGAAGCCATGAGGTCCATTTCTCTCTCGTCCAACCAGACACCATGAGCCGCCGAGAGACGTGGGGAAAGAAACCCAAGCCTTTTCAGGCGCATGCCCAGACCCTCTCTGTATAACTTACGAGCGGCCCAACGCTGTAGTCTTGTTTCCAGTAAATGGGTGTGGATCCCCACGTCGTATTTTTCAGCCATGGTAATGGCTTCTTGCAGCAAAGAATCGCTACAGTTTAAGGGAGAAGAGGGGCCAATAACGAGAGCGGCAATCTTGGATGATTTTCTGAGATGGTCTAATACCGCAACAACCTCCTCTTGCCAGCTTCCATCGGATTTACTTTTTGAGAGTTTGCGTCTTGGCGATCTCGAAGCGAGCATTTGAACGAAGTCTTGGTCCCTCAGAGACGGCGCTATAACCCCGCGGATGCCTGTCTTTTCGAAGGCTGTGAGAATCGCTCGCATCTTGGCGACGCTTAGTCCAGGAGATGTCGAGAAATGGTCCACCACTGCTGTAACGCCGTTTTTAAGCATCTCGGCACATGCCAGCTCAGCCGCCGCACCAATCTCCTCTGGGCACAAATTGGCCATTTCCTCTGTAAGCACCCTGTATCCTCGCCAAATTTCCATCCTTACATTATCGCGAAGGCTCCTCTGCAGGATTTCAGTCAAGTGAGAATGGGCGTTGATCAGTCCGGGCATCACGATCATTCCAGAGCAGTCTATTCGCTCGTTTATCTCAAACCGCTCTGTTTTGATCCTATTTCCCATCGCGGCAATCATGCCTTGATCGACAACAAGCTGCTGTCCTTCCAAGATCGGCTTCTGCTTTTCCAGGGTCACCACTAGAGCATTTTCAAAAAGGATTGCCATGATTCGTGTAATCGTTGATTCGCTTATTCGTTATTCGACGAGTAACCAATAACGCGGTAACAAATAACGATTAAAGAGGATAGAACTGGTGGCCGGGTTTGCGCGGAATATAGCGACCGAATGGCTTATCCACCATGATCTTTGCACGAGGTGCCCCCTCAGGCCATTCCATAATCACCTTTCCCCGGAGGATCGTCATAACAGGCCAGCCTTTCAGCTCCGTGCCTTCCCAAACGGACCATCCTGCCGAACTGTAAATCATATCCCGACTCACTTTCATGGTCCGGTGAAGATCTACTAAGACTAGGTCCGCGTCAGATCCAATGCCTATAGCTCCTTTTTTCGGGTATATGCCAAAAATCCGGGCCGGATTTTCGCAACAGACTTCGACCAGCTTCCCGAGACTAATTCGACCCTTATGCACCCCCTCGGTTAACATAACTGGCAATAGCGCTTCTACGCGAGACGGAAAACCGCTGCTTGTTTCCCAAACGTTGCCCTTATCCATCTTTTCGCGGGACATACCCCAATCCACATGGTCACTACCAATGCAGTCAATGTGGCCCGCTCTGAGAGCCTCCCATAGCTGGGTCATGGTTGCTTCATTACGTAAAGGAACATTAATCTTCCAGACATCATGAGACAGCGTGAGATAATGGTGCCCGGTTTGGCTGTAGATCTTCACTCCTTCTGCTCTAGCCTTGAGGATTTCCTTAACCGACTCCATGGTAGTGGTGTGCACAATGTAGAGTGGGCAACCAGCAACGCCTGCGTAATAAGCATAGTTTCTCACATGACCGGCCTCACAGAAATGAGGAGAGCGCTCGTCCCAGGCAGCCATATCGGTTCGTCCTGCCCGCTTAAGACGTTCCTCAAAGATTCGGACTATCTCGTAATTTTCTGGATGGATGCACACGATTCCTGGAGGTCCGATTTCAGCAGCCTTCTCCATTCCCAGGTAAATGGTCCCGTCATCGAAGCCGAGCCAACCTCCCTTCTGCCGCCCAGGCCATAGGCTATAGGTCCTCGGTCCCTGCATCATATGAAGATAGTATTTAAAGGAAGTGACACCGAACTCCTTCGCCACCCGCGGAATGTCTAGAGCCTGCTCATCGGTGGTAATAAACCCAGTTAGGAATAAATCAATAAACGCATTTGACTCGACGAGCTCAATGAACTCCGGCATCACCTGAGAAAAAGGAACCACATCTATGGGTTCAGGCTCATCGATGTAAGTCTTTCGCAACTTCGGGCTGGCCTGCATGATCCCCCAGGTGGTTACACCGCCAGCCGCTGCGGCACGCGTTTCGCTATCGAGGCTATCCTTTAAGGGCCGTTGGGTACCAAGGTGATTTTCAGGATCTACGATTCCAGGAAGAATATATTTACCGCTAGCATCAACGGTCTGCTGGCCCGAGAGTAAGTTTCCATCGGGCGTAAGAACTTCAATCTTCCCGTCTTTCACTCCAATGGCTAGCTTCCTAATCCCCTCCTTGGTAACCACATCTCCGCCTTTAATCACCATGTCCAGCGAAGCATTGACCATCAGCGTCATCCCCTTTCCCAGCGCTTAACCTCATTGATATATCCGATCGATAAATCCACTACGCTCCAACTCTTGAAGGTAACTTATGTCGATGAAGTCCTGAGGCTTGAACTTCTTAGCCTTAGGATTTCTCACGCCGATAGCATCCAACACGGCTTGGATGCCTTCGTCGGTGCCATAAGGCTTTCTCGGCAAAATCCTCAGTAGAAAGTCATAGGTCTCTTCCAAAGATTCACGGTCTTGAAGCCGCATCCATTTGCTGAGCACTCCTAGGCTCTCTTCCTTGTTTTTACGAATAAAGGCCATGCCCTCAATAAATCCTTTTAAGAGATTCAATACCGTCTCACGATTACTTCGTCCAAAGTCGCCGGTAATGTCGATCGAGTTATAGGCCCACTTAATCCCGGCCTCCTGAAAACTGGTTATGAGATTGAACTTCAGTTGTCTGGCGGTTATGGTCAAGGGAGGTGAGATCACGGTTGCATCCACAGCGCCTGACCTCAAGGCCCCGAACCGGGAGGTTTGATCTCCTATGCCTAGAATGACCGCTTCCTTTTCCGGATTGATACCCAAGTTTCTTAGAGCTATCCTTAGCGAAAGGTCTGAGACGGATCCCAACCTGCTGACCGCAAATCTCTTCCCTTTCAGTTGATCTGCAGACTTGATTTTTTCAGAGGCAACCAGGGTGTAAGGCAGCGTGTTAACAAAAACCGCTATAGTAAAGGTGTCGCCCCCCGCAAGCTTGGCGTCCACAATGGAACTTGTTCCGCCGACATGAAACTTAATCTCCCCCGCCAAAAGGGACTGAACTGTCGGAGGACCGCCTTGGAAGGTGATCACCTCCGTAGCCAAAGCATTTTTTCTAAAAAGGCCTTTGCTTTGAGCAATCCAGAGAGGAAGCAATTCTCCGCTTAGCCCAGCGCTGCCGATGCGTATCGTTTGGGCCCGGGCAATCGATGTGGAAAGGCCCATGATCCAAACGGTTAGAACGATGATCTGCGTTATCCTTTTCATAGCCTTACTCCCATGCAAATAGCTTGTGAAACCTATCTCTCATTAGGCAGAGGCAACTGCTCGCGGCGCTTCAGCCCTGAAGCCGTAGAACCGCTGCGGGTTCTCACCCAAGATCTGGCGTTTGTGAGCGTCTGAGATATCCTTCCGGCCCGTAAAATGCTTCACCGAATGCCAAGTTTTCTCGGAATATAACGCCCAATCGGTTCTCCAACCATTTCCATACAATTGGTCTTATCCGACCACTCAGCGACAATGTTTCCACGGACAAAGGTCATCACAGGCCATCCCGTAAATTCCCATCCCTCATAGATCGACCAGCCTGAGGAGGTGTAGAGCATATCTGGTTTGACAGTCGCCTTTTTCTTTAGGTCCACGATCGCGAGATCCCCATCGGACCCCACACGGATTGTTCCCTTCTTGGGAAAAAGTCCAAAAACCTTTGCATTGCTCTCACAACAGACCTCCACGAGCCTCTCAAGCGTGATCCTCCCCTGATTCACACCCAAACTCAGCATCACTTGCATATAGGCCTCTACCCGAGAGGAAAAGCCGCTGACTGTTTTCCACACATCCCCTTTGACCTCCATCTCGCGGCGCGGCACACCGTGATTCACATGATCCGTACCTACACAGTGAATACGCCCCTCCCTGAGGCCCTTCCAGATTCTCTCGATCGTCTCTTTGCTCCGGAGCGGAACATTGACCTTCCAAGTATCTTTGGGGAGGGAGAGATAACAGGGTGCCGTCTGGGCATAAATGGTGAGCCCTTCCTTACGCGCCCTCTCAACTTCGTCCATGGTCTCATCACAGGTGCAATGCTGGATATAGAGAGGGCAATTAAGAAGCTTGGCAAAGTAGGCGAATTGGCGGACGTGGGCAGCCTCGACAAAGCCTGGCGAGCGATCATCCCAGGCGCCGAAATCATTCCGGCCCTGTTTTCTCAATCGCTCTTCAAGAACTCGAACAATCCCCCAGTTCTCGCAATGAAGAGAAACGAGGCAGGGGGCCCCTAACTTGCCTACGTGTTCGAATCCGCGATAAACTGTCCCATCATCAAAGCCGAAGAAGCCCATTCTCTTTTGGGAAAGCCAACCCGAAGCTTCTGGGCGCATCATATGGAGATAATACTTGAAAGAAGTGATCCCAAATTGCTTAACATAGTCAGGAATTTCTTCTGACTGTGCATCATTGGCCAAGATCGGGGTCAGAAAGAAATCCACCCGGGAATGCTTCTCCCCGGCCTCCTTAAAGGCCGGAAAAACGTCCTTGAAGGAGACAATATCACCAGGCTCGTTCTCCAGCTTATGCCTCATCTGCATGTTGGGGCTCGTAAGCTGCATGCCCCAAGTGGTTATCCCAGTAGACGCGGCAGCTTTAGTCTCGCTTATAAGATCATCGGTAATAGGCCGGTGAATTCCTAAATGAACCTCAGGATCGATCAGACCCGGAAGAATATAGTTGCCTTTCACATCTACGACTTGTTGGGAGTCAGGCAGTGAGTCATCCCTTCCAATTGCGATGAACTTACCGTTTTTAATGGCAACGCCACCTTCGAAGATTCCCTGAGACGAAACAATTTTCCCGTTTTTAACCACCAAGTCAGCTTGCTGAGCCATATCTCCCTCTCTGTCTCTGTCTCTGTCCCTGTCCCTGTCTCTGTCCCTGTCCCTGTCCCTGTCCCTGTCTCTGTCTGGTATCTAACACTTCACTCTTCTCTTAGAAAGCTTCTCACCTGTCTTGTAGTACTCTCCCTGGACCGCCAAGCGGGCTTCTTCTTCAAATTCCTCATCCCATTGACCAAGGGAATACCCATACCATGGACTCCTAGGAGTAAGTGCTGGAAGACCTTCTTCCTCCCAAATCTTCCTTGCCCACTCCATAAACTCTTTTTTGGGAAGTGCAACGGGTGGAAACTTCTGCTTTAAAGTCGCATTTAGGAGAAGGCATGAGGAGCCCGCCTCGCGTTCCTCAGCCATTTCGAAGCGATCGAGTCGTTCACCCTCCACGACAAATGGTGGAGAATGTCCTTTCTCACGGCCTCCCAGGACTCTCAGGTCCCTTTCTGGCTCCATACGGTATGCAAGAGCCCAGTTGACAGACTCCGGATCCCTTGGATCGATGTCTTCATCTACCGCAACGGTAATCCTGCCTAGTTCCTGATTGAAACCGACCAGAGCGTATAGCGCGCGCCAAACGTCATGCTGCTTTGGCTTCCGCAGCTGAATAACTACATATCGCCGCAAGTTCGTTAAATTCTCATGTAGGGCGACATCCATGACGCTCGGAAGGCTGCATTCCTTTTGAAGATGATGCAGCACAAGAGGTTCATAACCGACTTGTTTGATCTTACTGCTCTCACTGGGTGTCACTTGACTTAGATAGGAAACGATAATGGGCCTCTTTCGGTGGGTAATACAGGTGATCTCAAAAACAGGATTTAAGATCCGAGGATGCATATAACCGTGAGATTCTCCAAAGGCCCCCTCGGGTTCTATGAAATCGGTCCGAATAATCCCCTCCAAGACGAACTCCGCTGTTGCCGGAACCTCCAGATCTACTGTCTGGCATTTGACTAATTCGATCGGCTTTCCCGCAAGCCCTCCAGCCAACTCTAGCTCATCAAACCCATAGGGAATTTTTTGCACCACCGCATAGCAGACCACCGGTGGACCGCCAACAAACATAGCCGCCTCAAGATGTTTTCCTCGCTCTTTTGCTTTTTGCCAATGGATACTCAGGTGTTGGTTGGCTTGCGGGCCCGGACAGACGCCGGTGTGGGCTCGACCCTTTATGTGACCACGGTATACACCAACGTTACGGATCCCGGTTTCCGGGTCTTTGGTCAACCACTGCCCGGCAGTAAAATAAGGGGCATTATCAAATCCCGGCGTTGAGATCGGAACGCCAAACTCATCTAGCCCTCCCCCCTCTCGGCAAAGATCTTCTCCCCTATGAATCTCTTCCTGCACAGGACCACGGGAGATTATCACGGGCTTGATTGGGTTCTCCAGAGCCCTAGCCCATCTTGATGGAATTTCCTCGGTTGGGCATCCCATTCCGATGGAATAGATCTGGCGGGATCCAGCCAACCCCCCAACAAAGTTTGGGGTGTTATACCGTTTTCCTTTTGAGTCCACCACGTTTTCAAAGAGAAACGCCTTGCGCATCTCCTCGGGGATTCCGCCACGATACTGCCAGCGCACGATTGGGTGGACCTCCGTGTCCTTGTTGATCTCTCGTTTAATCCGCACGAGAAGGCCAGCCCTGTCTAGATTTTCGATGTGCTCACGAATATCTTCGGCAAGTTTCATAAGCCTCTCCCTAAGAAACCTCAGGATTCCGCAGGATAGGTGGCATGGCCCAATTTGCGAGGAATATACCTTCCTCTGGGCTTCCCCACTACATTGTGCTTTTGCTCCTTTTCGTTCCACTCAAGAGCAACCTCTCCCCTCAGGAAAACCATATAGGGCCAGCCGGTCATCTCCCATCCCTCAAATACCGACCAACCTGCGGAGGTAAACAGCATAGACCGTGTCATCTGCTGCTTCTTCTTGAGGTCCACCAGGACTAGATCGGCATCTGACCCAACTCTCAAGACACCCTTTTTAGGATAGAGTCCAAATGCCTTTGCAGGATTCTCTGAGCAAACCTCAACACACCGGGAAAGACTAATTCGGCCCTTGTTCACCCCCTCGCTCAGCATAATCGGCAGCAAGGCCTCCACACGGGAAGAGAAACCGCTGATCGTCTTCCACACATCTCCTTTGACCTCCATCTTTTCTCGCGGCACTCCATGATTCACATGGTCAGACCCTACGCAATCGACATTCCCTGAAGCCAGAGCAACCCAGAGCTTTTCCATGGTCTCCCGATCCCGAAGCGGCACATTGATCTTATAGACATTGTGATCCAGGGCGAGATAATGGAAGCCCGTCTCGCTGATGACTTGAACTCCCTCGTTGCGAGCTCGAATAATCTCATCCACCGTTTCCCGCGTGGTTGTGTGGACGATATAAAGAGGGCAGTTGGTCACCTTGGCCAGATAGGCATATTGGCGGACATGCATAGCCTCAACAAAATGAGGTGACCGCTCGTCCCAGGCCGCGTTGTCTTTCCGTCCCTGGCGAATGAGACGCGCCTGCACGACGCGGATAATCTCCCAGTTCTCCGGATGGATGCAGACAATACACGGAGGCCCAAGACGCCCCACATGCTCCATGCCGATGTAAACAGTTCCATCATCAAACCCGTAAATACCGATCTTCCTCTGCGGCTCCCACTGCCCTAAGGTCTCCTGTCCTCGCTTGAGGTGGAGGTAATACTTAAAGGATGTGGCGCCAAACTCTTCCGCCAACCTTGGGATCTCTTCCACCTGGGCATCCGTGGCAACCAGTGGGGTTAAAAAATAGTCGACCATGGAATGCTCATCTCCTACCTCTTGCAGGATTGGAATCACCAGGCTAAACGGTACGCTATCCTCTGGTTGTTTGATTTCCTTAAACTCGCGGCTGATCGTGGGGCTGGTAAGCATAAGGCCCCAGGTTGTCACCCCACCCGCTAAGGCTGCTTTGGTTTCAGAAATAAAATCGTCCTTTAGGGAGCGATGGACAGCGAGATGGCATTCTGGGTCTACTACCCCGGGGAGAACGTAATTCCCCCCCGCATTAATCGTCTTTTTTGCCGGCAGGCGATCGAGATTTAATCCTATCGCCGCAATCTTCCCATCCTTGACTCCGATGCTTGAAGAGATAATGTCCGGCGGAATGACGAGTTTCCCGTTATGGATTACAAGATCGAATTCCACAGTGTTTGCATTGCTCATAGGTTGTTCTCCCTTTCTCTAGTTATCTCTTATAAAGAGCTTCGGTAAACCCGCTCTGATCGAGCTCTTGGATGAAGCGCACGTCGACCAGATCTTCAGGTCTGGCCGCCTTGGCCTTGGGGTCCTTTTCCAGGGTCTCCAGCACGGTTTTAATTCCCGCCAGGGTTGGATATTGTTTGCGCGGTAGCTTGTCTTCCGTGATGTAGCGCTCGTACGACTTCTCCATAATCTCCCTGTCCCTCAACCGTACATATTTCGCTACCACCTGAAGCGTTGTTTCTCGATCCGTCTTGATGCGGTGGACAGCCTCTACGTGAGACTTGAGGTAGCTCCTGACCAGCTCAGCATTCTCGAGCCTCTGATATAAGCGTTCGCCACCTCTGGGCCAGCATTCTGAGAGATGAAAGTATCTCCTGACACCAGGGCCATAAGCGCTGTGGTTCCGCCAGTGAAAAAGACCAACTGAACGTCGAGGCCATTCTTCACAAAAATCCCCGTCTCTTTAGCGACCCACGCGGGAAGCTGATCGTAACTGATTGCGCTATAGCCTACGGTAAGCCTGCTAAGCTTTTGTCCGTAGAGGAGACCGGGCAGTGAAATTACAAAAAGGAGGAGACTCAAAGCGAAGAACTTTAATCGCCGAGAAGACATCGTGCAACCTCATGAGCAAATTACGCGGCTCCATTTCTGCAGAATCCTCTCTCGATCCTCAGGATCTAAGGCATGAACCTTGGGATAATCCTTGATCCAAGGAAAGGGCCTGCAGGCATCGATGATGGCGCGGGAGTTGGTAAAGTCTCCTTGTTTTCTTTTCTCTGGAGGGATTCGGGGATCGATGGGGCTGCTCCAACATCCACGTACGATTTCAATAGAGGTCTCCGGGTCGCACCTTGTGGCCATCGCCCATAAGACGTCCGCCATATTGGAGGGGTCAATGTCATCATCTACAACAATGACAAAACGCCCCAAATATCCGCCCTCGCGCGCTCCCAGGGCGACATGAGCGGCCTGACGTGCATGGCCTCCGTAACGCTGCTTGATCGAAATAACCAGCAGAAATCTCATTCCAGATTCCAGAAGCCATACCCCCTTTACATCAGTGATCCCGCATTTCTCCAATTCGTTCCAGATCTCCGCCGAGCGGAATAAAATCGACAAATAACTATCTAATGGATAAATCTTTAGATCTCCCACAACCGTTATGATCGGCTCATCGCGATAATAAACACGCTTAACATGAACCACCGGTGCGGGTCGAGTCCCTGAGGCGTAATATCCCGTCCACTCTCCAAAGGGCCCCTCCGGCCTGGAGTCCACATCAGGAGGCGGCATCTCTCCTTCGAGAACGATCTCCGAATCTGCGGGAATCGGCAATCCAGTGTACTGCCCATCGACAATTTTAACGGGCTCACCATGTACATGTCCGGCAAAATCGTATTCGGAAACTCCCCAGGGAAGCCCAAGCGAGGCTGCGGCAAAAAGTACTGGCTCGATCCCACACACAATGGCCACAGGGCAGCTCTGCTTTCTCTCCCAGTATCGCTCTGCGATTAATCGAGTCTGCTTACCAGGGGAGATATAAATGCTCACAGTCGAAGGGTCTTGAACCTGCACTCTCGCAGTCCCTAAATTAACCCAACCCCCTTCAAGGTCCTTTGTTATGACGGCATCCTGCGTACCGATGTACCTTCCGCCATCCTCTTTATGAAGTTTTGGCACGGGGAATTTAAAAACGTCGATCCCTTTACCCTCCATGATATTCTCAGTAACGAAACCTGAGGTTACTACTTTTGGGGGAAGGGCCTTATAGTTTTCCATCCATTTCCTGATCGCGTTCACCAGCGCCGGACCCCTCAGCGCATCGGAAAGACCCAATGCCCGGGCCGTTCGACGCTGGGTCTGAAACATGTTGACCAATACACGAAACCCTTGCGGATACCCCTTAATCTTGTCGAAGAGGAGAGCAGGAGGCTCCTGCCCCAGACCTGATACCTCCGATATAGCCCCGATCTCCAGATCCCAGTCAGCCCCTTCAACCACTTTCATTTGGCCGTTCGCTAACCAATCGTCAATCAATCCTCGCAAGTCACGCATGGCAGGCTCCTTTCCCCCCTTCACCCTTCCCTCTCCTCCTCGCAGGAGGAGAGGAACAAGGTGAGGAGGTTCGACGATGATGTGATGTAGCGAAACTGTACATGTAGATTGCCGTGGAGTATATCGCCCTCCCCTACCTTGTTGTCAACGCGTTTTTAGGAAAAAAAATCCAGCCGCTCAGTGATAGCGTTGATAAAAACTTTTGAGGATTTAAATAGCTGATGCGGGCCTATTGCGAAGAATCTAGATAACCGGCTCTAAAAAACGGCGATGAAGCCAAGCTCTGCAAGACTAGTTACAGAGGCACTAAAGCAGAATGAGTGTGATCTCTTACTGTGCTGCCTGACGGTTGGTTGTTTGGGGTGTATGAGATGGTACCTAAAGACCCTTACTTCGGATTCCGAGGTTGGAGTTAAAGGCAAATTTACAGCAAGCAGCTAAGAGAGTTCGAACATTCTGCGCAGAGCCCTCTCCGCCCCCCGCCGGACCTCTTCGGAAAGGGTGATCTCATGGCGCATGAGACGCAGCGATTCGAGGGTATCCCCTAATGTGATCATCTTCATATACTGACAGAGCTTGCAGACCTTGTAGAATTTCTTTTCCGGTAGCTCTAAGAGAAGTCGATCAGACAACCCACATTCCGTCACAATCAGAAATTCCGAGGCCTCACTCTCTTTGGCATATCGCACCATGCCGCTGGTGCTGAGGACTGCATCGGCAAGCCCCAGCACATCCGCCCGGCATTCCGGATGGGCCAGAATCTTAACATGGGGAAGGTTTTTCTTGACAGCAGCGATTTGGTCCGGCGTGATTTGATGATGGACATAACAGTTCCCATCCCAGGAAATAATCGTTTTATCCGTCTCCTGCTGCACATATCGGGCAAGGTTTTCATCCGGGACAAAAAGGATATGCCGGTTAGGCAGGGCATTGACGATCTTAACCGCGTTAGAGGAGGTGCAGCAAACGTCAGACTCGGCTTTGACATCCGCAGTGGTGTTGACATAGGTGACAACGGCAAGATCCGGATAGAGGGTGCGTAGTTCCTCTTTGCGATCGGCAAGGGACTCTGCGTCAACGCTATCTGCGAGAGAGCAGCCGGCGCGAAGGTCAGGCAAGAGGACTGTTTTTTCTGGGTTAAGAATCTTGGCCGTCTCTGCCATGAAGTGAACCCCGCAAAATACGATCACATCTGCTATTACCTGGGTGGCCTGGCGGGCCAGTTCCAGTGAATCCCCGATAAAATCCGCTACCTCAAAGATCTCGGGCCTCTGATAGTTGTGGGCCAATACGACCGCGTTGCGCTCCCTTTTAAGCCTCCTGATCTCCTGAATCTGCTCATAAAAGCGCGCGCAGCTCTCCGGGGTGTAACTAACTGGATCTTCTAGGCGAGAAAGGTGTTCGTAAAGCTGTTCTGGGGTTTTTCCTTGCCCAGCCAAAATAGGTTCCATGGCCCTGTCTCCCTTCTAGTTTGCGTAAAAGCTACGCAAAGTTAGTGTAACACTTACACAAATACACAGGGCTGTCAAGT
>JAHFAO010000047.1:15435-19362 GCA_023250515.1 Deltaproteobacteria bacterium
TGTTCTGGGGTTTTTCCTTGCCCAGCCAAAATAGGTTCCATGGCCCTGTCTCCCTTCTAGTTTGCGTAAAAGCTACGCAAAGTTAGTGTAACACTTACACAAATACACAGGGCTGTCAAGTCCTGAGTGGCTCTCCGTCAAAAAGTGTGGTCTTTCCTCGGGAGGAAAGCCTTCCGGCCTGAGTCAATAGGCCTGTGCCTTGAGGGCCTCCACACCGTCCTCCCCTGGGGTGGTTTCTCCCTATGTCAGGGCCTGCTCCACCCTCCTCGCTCCTGTGCCTCAGGCCTTCAGGCTTCCCCTCCCCTCGGAGACCCTACAAAACCCCAGGCGGAGGGAACCTGTTCCGAAGCAAGGGAGACGTCCGACACTAAACTAACTCAGAGGGGAGCGGCAGATTAGGTTAAGTAGTTAGGGGCAGAGAAGCAGAGGCCCATCGGCTCCCGCTGAGGGGCAGGTGCCCTCCGCTTCTGACTAAGGAATCTGAGTAGGAAATTCAGGCCGGGAGGGTGCTAGTGTTTCCCGTAAAGACGGTCGATATAACCACTGCGGTCGAGTTCAGAGAGAGGCCCGGGCTCGATAAAATCGGCCGGCTTTCGCTGGGCATAGCGCGGGTCTCGTTCTGCCAAGTGGTCTAAGACTGCCTGCACGGCAGTGTCTACTGCATATGGCTTGGCAGGCATGTCCGCGTTATACTTCCAAGTCTCTTCTAGCGCCTCGCGGTCCTTGGTGACAAAGAATTTGGAGAGAATTTGGAGCGTGTCCTCCCGCCGGGTCTTGAAAAAATAAAGCCCCCGGACCAATGCACGAACTACACGCTGGGTAAGATTGGGGTGATCCCTTATAAACGAACGGCGGGTGGCCACTACGGAACCCTGATACTCGAGCTTTAGGTCGGAGAGGTTCACGAGTACATTCATTCTTGCCCTGCGGGCAAGGACGGAAGTGGGTGGGGAGAGCATGGTCGCATCCACTTTGCCTGACTCAAGCGCTGGCCACATCACCTCAGTACTTCCAAGATAGACGAGCTTAACGTCTTTGTCTGGATTCAGACCCAAGTGGCGCAGCGCAAATCGGGCATTTCTCTCAATGGCATCACCTGGACGCTGAACGCCGACGATCTTTCCCCGCAGCTCTTTGGCAGCAGGGATTTCGGGGCGGGAGAGTAGGGACTGGGCGATGTAACGAGTGAATCCTCCGAGCATAACCAGATCCGGATACTGAACCGAGGCCGAGATGAGGAGAAGGCCGGACATATTGGAAAAATCCACGTCGCCGGAGATGAGGGCCAGGGGAGCCAAAGGACCGGTAGTCTGCACGACCTCCACCTGAATCCCTTCCTCCCGGAAAAAACCTGCCCCGGTGGTCACGTAAGGGATCGTATGCACTATCGCGCGGGAAGAATAACCAATCCGGATGCGCTCTTTCTCAGGCTTCCCCTGAGCCAAGGCAAAATGAGGAACAGCCAGAAGTAAGAAAAGGGTTATACTAGGGATCCGATAGCTACGGGCCATAGAAGTATTTCCTCGCCTTTCGGCCTGTCCAAGCCTTTGCGCGCCACTGCGGCCAGTCGGGATGGTAAACCCCGTACCACGACTTACGTCCGTGGCTTTGGGGCGCTGCCAATCGAGGAAGTTCAGAACACATCTCGCACTCACACGCGGGGCTCTGTGGTACGGGGTAAACGCTAGAGTCCTGGAGCCCTTATATATTTCTTCCTAAGCTCAGTCCAGGCCTTGGCGCGAAGATCTGCTTGTCTCTTCCAACTCTCAGGCAGGTCGCTGATGCGATAAGGCGCTCTGCACGGGCCTCCTTTGATGTATCCGGCGGTATTGGTCAGGTACTTGTTGATCTGGGCGTTATATTTTGCAAATCCTGTAACGAACTCTCCAGGCGGAGCGCCCGCGGGAATCGAACGAATATCCTCCCAGATCTCGTCAACCCTCTTCTCGTCATCCTTGAGGATAGCGTCCGCCAAGGCAACCACCGGCTCCGGCCCCATGCCGGCCATTCCCGATGACCAGATCGCTGTTACCCTACGGCGAGCCATCTTATAGGCAGGGTAAATCGAACTTTCACCAGGCATAAAGTTGATCTGATGTCCTGCAACCCTCAGATCGTCAAGTAAATTAGCATGGCTGTAAGACATCTTGGTCACGACAACGGTTCGCGCCTTCTTTGCCACTCTCTCCCAAAAAATCGTGGGAAATTCAGATTTGAAGAACCTAGCATTCGCATAAATCAGAATAGGCATGTCCGGCACGGCTTCGCCCAGGTCAGCGTAGAACTGGGTCGAGTTCTCGATAGTCGGCGTTTGCCAGAGAGGAAGGCCCACAAATGCCCCATCAGCACCCACGTCCTTCAGGCCGCGCATCTGCCTGATAGTTTCCTTTGTGCCCAGCCCCGTGGCCCCTGCAAAGACGGGGATCCGCTTTCGGTTAACCTGAACGATGGTATCGATAAAGGCCTTCTTTTCTTCCCACAGCAGGGCAGCGCATTCACCCGTCGTGCCACATGCGGCGATAACGCCAATACCTGCTCGAACATAGTTTTCGGTCATCCGTGCCGTCTCATCGAGATCCACTGAGTCCGGGACGTCCCATCCCTCAGCCCCTTCCTTGGTGGGCGTGGGGATCATTACAGCTAGACCTTTGATATCGTCTTTTGTGAGCATCGCCTTCTCCTTTCATCTGTTAAATACATTGATCAGATATCATGATTAATCCATTTTAAACAACCCCGGCATTTTGCCTCTTCCTGTTCAATGATCTTTTTAGCTATGGAGCTCAACTTCTTTTCCTAGGATGCATTTCCCTCTCCCGTGGGAGAGGGAAGGGTGAGGGTGATTAGTTGACGTTCGTGCACGTTTACCTTAAATTGAGACACGATGATTGTCGGATTGGATATCGACGGGGTGGTGGCCGATTTCCTCTCCCCTTTCCTGCGTTTCGTGGAGAAAAAGATCGACAATGGACCCATAGCCATTGAATCCATTACAGATCTAAGCTTCAAGGAGCATCCTCATTTAACAGAGAAAGCAGTGTGGGGTTGTATGGAGGAGGTCTCCTACGATCCCGCCTTTTGGCGCGATCTCAGATCGCTTATCTCTCCGAAAGAGTGGCAAGAATTGGAACAGTTAAGCAGCCAGGGCAAGTTAGTCTTTTTGACGCACCGTTATGAGCGCGACACTTACAGCATCCACCAGGTCACAGGCGATTGGCTAAAGTTGCATGGGATCAGCAAGCCAATCGTTCATTTCACTCAGGAACCTAAGGCGCGGCTGGTCCAGGACTTAGGCGTCGGCTTGTTCGTAGATGATCGGCATGAAAACTGCCAGGATGTAGCAGAGAATACCCAGGCCAGAGTATTCATGCCCCATCGTCTCTACAATCAATCCTTCACTCACCCCCGGGTCAAAAGGATCCGGAATTTCAACGAACTGTTTAACTATGTTCGCTAAGGAGGCTGGAGTATGTACGGTTGGCGCGCTCGGGTAGGACATGTAGCCCCATCTCGTGGTGATACGCTCGTTTACGAATTTTATAAGATGTTTCCGGAAGGTTTTATGATGCTGAACAGCACCGGAACCATCCGGCAGCTCGTAGACGCCGATTTTGACAGACAGCTTCAGCGCATCGAGGACGCTACAGTGGACCTTGCTGAAAACAACTGTGACGTCATTATTCTCGGCGGCTCCCCTCTCTTTACCAAGATGGGCTACGGCAGCGATATCGCCATGGGGAAAAAATTGACGGAGAAAGTTGGGGTTCCCGTAGCGGCTGGGATTACGGGTGAAATGGAAGCGCTCAAAACCCTGGGAATCAAAAAAGTAGCAGTGGCAACACCTCACGAAGAAGAGTTAAACCAAAGGATGAAGAAATTCCTCGACGCCTCAGGCTTTGAGGTCCTGAAGATCGAAGGATACGGAAT
>JAHFAO010000048.1:0-16757 GCA_023250515.1 Deltaproteobacteria bacterium
ATTCCGGTTCATCGGCAACTTCACCAATACCCTAGCTCAGCCAGTCCCCCCCCGCTGCCGTCGCGGCATTGCGAACCACGAAATGTTGCTCCGGCATCGGATACCAGCGTCGCCGAATGTCTAGCGGATAAGACGATTTGGTACCTCATGATGGCCTCTTCATTTAGTACCGCAGGCGCAGCACCGTTGGCGGGCTGGTGCCCTTCGGTACCAAGACGAACAAATTGTCGTATTCATTCGGCGAAATCGTAATGTCCTCGGGATGACCAAACAATTTCAGCATTGCTGGTACTGAGCTGTCGTGCCCGACGATCAAGACGATACCATCACGATTTTCAGCCTGGATGCGACTGAAAAGTCCCAGACGGTCAGCAGCAGGAATATTGACAGACTTTATTTTCAGAGCGCGAGAAAGCGGTTCCGCCGTCTTCATCGTGCGCTGGAATTGGCTGGTGTAGATCGCAGTGACACCTGCGTCCTTCAGCAGGCTGGCCAATAGCTGAGCGCGCGCCTCCCCGGCTTTCGACAACGGCGAGTCTTCTGACCAGTCGAGCCTTTCAGCGTGGCGAACAAGAATCACTGCTCGTTGGGCATAGGCCAAGGAGGAGAACGCGGCAATGACAGTTCCAAGCACTAAAGCCATGAAACATACCTTCATGTGACGTCTCCTTTCGAGTACGCCTCGTTCGCCCTAAAAGTCAACGCGCCCTACTATTGAGTATATTAGTCAGTAGCTTTCGGGCCTATGTCAGTATATCCCGCTCACAGCGAAAGAAGGCGTGAAACCCAATCCATCGGCCGGACTGAACATCACAAGTAAAGGTTCGACCCCTCTCACATCTTTGAGTAGTTGGCTAGACCTTACTCAGCAGGGACTTTCACCCTGCAAGAAGCGCCAAGCTTCGCTTGGCGCACTAACGCAAAAAGCTGAGTGCGAGGCGAGTGGAAGGCACTGTTGCTTGATCTGGCGACCCAGATTGAAAACTCTCTGTCCGTTCCATCAGCACAGGCTGTTCGCCGATGCGCTCAAGCGACTGGTTAGCGGTAAATACTCTATTCCTTTATCCCAAGGTACTTCTTAATGTGCTTGGCCAAAGCGTTGTCGATTTCCGTATGGCGGGGTACAGGTTGTTTTTGTCCGGTAGAAGGATTGAGGTAAATGTCGTGGCGTCCACCAGGACGAAGCAGAACACATCCATGACGCAGTAACTCACGGATAAGTTCTGAGCGTTTCACACCATGATTTCTTTGACTTGGAAGTTCTCGGGCACATCATCCATCACCATGGAGCGGTAGGCATCTTTGATGTTTTCTTCCAGCTCCTCCACGGTTTCTCCTTGGGTCATGATTTCGGGATGCTCCATCAACTTGCCAAGCCAGAACTTCTCCCCCCTCCAGTACACCATTGTTAACTTGTGTTCCATGGCGTTACTCCGTCTTATAGTGATGTCAACAAATTAGCACGGGTGGTCGATTAATACCAGACCGCTAACGTATAGCGTTTTATCCCTAATGCCTGGAAGCAACGGAGTTCGGACAGAATCCGTTGCGCGGCATTGGGGATAAAACGTGTTGGACTAAACCGCTGAGCTGGAATTTACTGCTTGCTATGGGGATTGTAAAGCGCAAAGGCGGCTGCGATTGGAGCAAGGAGTCAGGTACGTATAAGGGTCTTGGACAGGGATAGAGGTCTGTGCAGACACCTTCTGGGGTGGTGCTGTCTGACTTCAGCGGTGCTGCCAAGGCTTCAGGGCAGTACATCCATGCAAGCCGAGACAGACCCTTGAGCAAACAGCACCTTGAGAGATGAGAGCGAATGAGTCTTTCTCATGAGGAATCCATCTGGGTGAGTCAGTTGAGAGATAAAGGAAGGCAGTTAAGTTAACCTAAAACTCCCCTCTTTCCGCTGCCTTCATGACGGCATCCAGCATGACGGCATAAAGATCCACGGAGGTCATACCGCAGTACTCCAAACTGTAGCCTGGCCTTACCTCCGCCATCCCGTCTTCAAGCAACCGCTGCAAAACCATGCGCCTGAAGCTTCCGTGCCCCATCACTCCTCCCTCATGCTCCCTCAAATCAGCCTCCTCGTGGGTAGAGAAATAGATCGCCTGCTCCGGTGTCAGCCCGTAATGAGTCGTTAAAGCCTTAAAGAACTCTGCTGACCAGTATCCGAACTGCTCTTCCGTCGCTCCAGCCGCGTAAAATTCTGCCACGGTCCCTTCCCAGACGAGCGCCCTCTTAAAATCAATATGGGCGCGGAACTCAGCCAACATGGGAGAGAGAAAGATCTCGTTCTCTGTGATGCCTAAGGCCTTAGCCGTTTCCAACACCACATGAATATGCCCTGGTGGCTTGGGATGAATCAGCTCATCGGCCAGCTTCTGCGCCATCAACCCCATCAGATCACGGTGCTTTCTAAAAAAAGCTATGTGCTTGTGATACGAGGCGGCCTCAAGGGTGTTGATCTCTATCGTGAAGGAACCCCAGTTTCTAAAAAAGAGCTGGAGCGCCTTTTGAGAAAGAGTCCCGGATCTCAGCTTTCGCATGAAAGGAGAGTCTGTGACTCTCTCCTGCCACCGCTTTGCGACCATCTTATAAAACTCATCCACGAAAGCCTTGGCATCGGCACTAGTCATCTTTCCTTCGCTTTCAGCTTGTATTTCCATGATTCGCGGATCTTAGTAGCTCCCTTGAAACGCTTGACCGTTCAAGCGCTTTAACCTATAACACAGCTAGCAAAAACATGGTAAACGTAAGCAGCCCGCCAAAATCCCTGCCTGAAATATTACCGGTCTTCCCCTTGACGGGCGTCTTGCTCCTACCTGAAATGATCCTTCCACTGCATATCTTCGAGCCGCGGTATCGCAATATGGTCGACGACGCACTCGACGGGGACGGAGTCTTCGGTATGATTCAACCCGTCAGCCCTCAGCAGGACAACCGGCCTTTACCCGGAGCAGAAAAGGAGACGCCTGAACTGTACAAGATAGGCTGCGCCGGTTACATCGAGCGATGGGAAAAACTGCCGGATGGCCGCTACGTGATTCAATTGAGAGGGTTGAATCGATTCCGCTTGGAGGACGAGCTGGCTCTTCGCCGGGGCTATCGCAGGGTGAAGGCTAACTACAACGATTTTCCCGATTCGTCCTCGGAGAAGGGCTGGAAATGTGAACGCGACGCGCTCACCCGGGCTCTCGAAGGATACGCGAAAACGCAGGGGCTAAATGTACAGTTGGATCAGGTCGAACAGTTCACCGATATCGAACTTGTAAACATACTGGCAATGTCCCTTCCTTTCCATCCTGCAGAGAAGCAAGCGTTGCTGGAGGCGTCTTCTCTCAGAGATCGAGAGACGGTGCTGCTGGACCTCCTTCACCTCGGCGCAGGACCCTCCGAGCCAGATTCCGGCCCGCCGCCACGCACCGTCCACTAACCTGCAAAAATAAAGATGACAATAAGGAGACTAGCAAAATTCTATCTTTTACGTTAAATATTCCTCTATGCGCATCTGTTCCTTGCTTCCCAGCGCCACGGAAATTGCGTTTGCCCTGGGATTGGGGGACCACGTAGTGGCTGTTACCCATGAGTGCGACTACCCTCCAGAGGCTAAAAGCAGGCAGGTAGTCGTAAAGAGCATCATCGATTCTCATAAAAGCAGCAGCGGCCAAATCGACAAAATCGTCAGCGAACGTTTGCAAGCGAAAAAGAGCATCTACACGATCGACCTTCCCCGTTTTAAAGAAGCCAACCCGGACTTGATACTGACCCAGGAACTGTGCGATGTCTGCGCGGTTGATTACGAGGAGGTGGTTGAAGCCACCCAATCTTTTTCCCAAAGACCAAAGATCATCTCTCTAAACCCTGGCCTTCTCTCCGATGTACTCCGAGACATCGAGCGTGTGGGGCAAGTCACAGGAAAGGAGAGAGAGGCTGACGCACTTGTGCACAGTCTCAGGGAGCGAATAGATCGAGTCAGAGAAAAGGCGTCAAGCTCTGACCTTCGGCCCCGAGTCGCCTGTTTGGAATGGTTGGATCCGATCTACAGCGCCGGTCACTGGGTGCCTGAAATGGTGGAGTTGGCTGGAGGGAGGGAGGGGTTGGCGAAAAAGGGGGAGCCCTCCATGAAGATCGACTGGAATAAGGTTGTGGAGTTTGCGCCTGAAGTTATCGTGCTCATGCCCTGCGGCTTTGACGTCGAACGGACACTGAAAGAGGTGTATCTCCTTGATAGACTTCCCGCATGGAGCGAATTACCTGCGGTCAAGCTGCAAAGGGTTTTTGTCGTCAATGGCCACGCTTACTTCAACCGCTCCGGCCCTCGACTGGTTGACGGGCTGGAGATCCTTGCCCAGGTCATTCATCCGGAGATATTCCCCTGGAAAACAGCCTCTGAGGCGGCGCAGAGGCTTGGCTGACCCCGATCCGGATACGGCCATGAGGGAAGACTCGAATCACGGCTCCCAATATGTCTCCAGGGTTCTTTGGAGGGATTTAGTTATGTTCGGGATTTCGGATCGGGGCTGACCACTATGTTGGCACGCCTCTTCCTCCTCTTTACCATCGTTCCCCTGATGGAACTCTACTTTCTGATCAAGATTGGAAGCTATCTAGGAGCCCTGAATACGATCTTTCTTTTGCTCGCCACCGGTTTTCTTGGAGCGGCGTTGGTCCGCTTGGAAGGGCTCAGGACCATGCGGCAGATAGCTGATACCCTCTCCCAAGGCATCGTCCCCGCGGAGGAGATGGTCGATGGGGGACTCATCTTTGCCGCTGGGGTTTTACTCCTCACCCCAGGCGTCCTTACGGACATAATAGCGCTCTTTCTCCTTGTCCCATTTACTCGCACTCTCTTTAAACGCTGGCTGAGGAAAAAATTCGACCGAATGGTCGCCTCAGGCAATATCCGACTCCAATTTCGCAGTGGAAGCTGGGGCAATTCCTGACAACAGGGAGGCGCCAGCCTCCCCTTCTCAGACACGAGAAATCCTCGATCTCGCCATCCCGGCTATGCTGGCCATCGCCAGCGAACCCATCTTGAGCCTCGCCGATACCGCAATGATCGGCCGCCTAGGAGTGGAGCCTTTAGCCGCCAAGGCCATTAGCTCTGCCCTGATTGGAGGAATTTACTGGATCTTCACTTTCTTAATCTTCGGCACCACAACCCTCGTTGGCTACCACCACGGGGCAAACGAACCAGAGGCATGCGGAGAGGTATGCCTGCACGCGCTTTTTCTCGCCACCGCCGGGGGGACGGCTGTCTTATCTCTGGGCATCCTCTTTGCCCCTTATCTATACACATGGATGGGCGCCGGGGAAGAAGTCTTGGTCGATGGGACTACCTACTTTCGAATTCGCATCGCTGGGACACCATTCACTTTTTTCTTCTATGTCACTGTGGGTTTTATGCGCGGCATTCAAAACACTCGGACCCCAATGGTCATTGCCTTCGTCGTCAACGGCCTAAACCTGATTCTTGATTATGTCTTGATCTATGGAAAGTTCGGCTTTCCTGCTATGGGGCTACAGGGGGCCGCAGTTGCTGCCCTGTCAGCGCAAGTGATCGGAGGGGTAATTTGCTTGGCTCTGCTTTTTTTCTCCTCTTACACCTCTCACTATGGTTTAACACACTGGAGATTTACCCGCCGCAGAATCCTCCCCCTTTTTTTTATCGGCCGGGACCTTGCAATCAGAACCGGCGCCCTTCGCTTTTCGCTCGTCTTTGCCACAGCGACCGTGGGGCGAATGGGTACAGGCCGACTCTCCAGCCATGAGATCGCCTTTCAGCTCTGGCTTTTGTGCTCCGATGCAATCGATGGTCTGGCGGTTGCGGGACAGGCGCTTGTAGCGAAATATCTAGGGAGCAATCGTGCTGACAGAGCGTATCAGATGGGCAAGATTCTTATTCTCTGCGGTCTCACAGCCGGGCTCATCTTCGCTGTCGGCTATCTTTGGATGAAGCAGCCGTTGATCGTTTTATTCACGAAGAACCCTGAGGTGGTTTGGACTCTTAGCGGCGGGATTTTCCTCTTCCTCGCCCTATTTCAGCCTCTAAACGGTATTGTCTATGTTTTGGATGGCTTTCTCATCGGTGCCCACGATACGCGGTATTTAATGTGGGCAATGCTGATCGGGGGCTTGGGTATTTTTATCCCCGTTGCCTGGATCTCGCTACAATGGGATCTCGGACTTATAGGAATTTGGACCGGCCTTTGCCTCTTGATGGCCTGGCGCCTGGTGACAAATCTCTTTCGCTTCTTCAGCCGACGTTGGATCTCGGCCTTCCCTCGTCCTTCTACCGTCCATGCCAGAGAAGCTGGTTGAACTTCCTTCCTAGCTCTCTTTTGAGTCAGAGTTCTCATTGGCTGGGGTCATTTGAATAATTTACCAAAAGCGCTGGTCGGTGGCTACGCAACCTCCCATTACGACTCCCTTCTTGTAAGAGCGCTGCTATTGAGGTAGATATCCCATTAAAAAAGGAGAGGAGAAACCCTATGGCACAAGTGGTGATCGTTACCGGAGGCGCGGGAGGCATCGGATCGGCGATCTGCCGCGCTCTGGCACAAGATGGGCTAAAGGTGATCATCGCTGACTTTGTAGAGGAGGCGGGCAGAGCACTGGCTGACGAGATCCGTAAAGAAGGTGGAGAAGCTACCGTCCAGAAAGTGGATGTGGGAGACAAGGCGAGTGTCAGCGACATGGTGCAAAAGAGCCTGGAACGCTATCCTCAAATCGATTTCTTGATCAACGGGGCAGGCGTGATGTCCCGCTTCCCGGTGGAAGAAATGCCCGAGGAGGAGTGGGATAGGGTTCTTCGAATCAACTTGAAGGGGACCTTTCTCTGCTCCCAGGCCGTCGCCCGCCACATGGTTCAAAGGAAAGAGGGGCGCATTATAAATGTCGCCTCGGGCCGAGGCGTTGCGGGACAGCCACGGGCTGCTCACTATGCAGCCTCCAAGGCAGGGGTCATAGCCTTCACCAAATCCCTAGCACAGGAGCTGGCACCCTATAACGTTTTAGTCAACGCCATTGCCCCCGGGGCTACGGATACCCCAATGGCCAGGGCCGGCTCCTCGGCAGAGGAATGGAAAAGACGAGAAGCCATTCCGCCTCTCATGGGCGGGTTGACTAAGAAAGAGGAAATCGTCGGCCTGATCCGCTATCTCATTTCAGAGCCGGCAAAGTATGTTACCGGGCAAACATTTCTTCTCAGAACTCCCAGATAAGATAGCTCCCCTTTCATTGACCAAGGGAATTCCTATCCTGCCCAGCGATCTGAGTCTGGTTAAAGACTACAACCGCTATGTGAAGCTCTTTCGGGAAATCTTTAAGGTGCATTAGAGCAGGCAACTTTAATCATTATATTTCACTGAATGGTGCCAGTAGCGCTGTTATAGGAGTAACTAGCCTTGGTTCCGCCTGTCTCACTGGCGGTCATGGTATAGGTGGTTCCCGAAACGGTAATGGTGAGCGTCACCCCTGGGGTTTGCTGCAACCCTACGACTGTAAGGTCAGTTACAGCGGAGGTGTAAGTGTACGTGTCCGCATAATAGGCTTCCATAGCAACAGCAGCATTTTCGAGATCTCTTACCATGTGCTGATCCACCGCTCTTTGTTTATAAGCCATGAATTGAGGAACGGCAATTGCGGTCAGAATACCGATAATAGCGACCACAACGAGCAATTCGACAAGCGTAAACCCTTTTATTTCCTGCCCCATTTCCCTCACCTCGCTTCGCCTCCTGAAGTGTTTAGCACAGCTTGGAGGATCGCCCCGTGTAGCTCCACGGCCGTCATACCACAATACTCCAAAGTATAACCGGGCCTTACCTCCGCCATCCCGTCCTCAAGCAGTCTCTGCAAAACCATCCTCCTAAAGCTCCCGTGCCCCATGACTCCCCCCCTCGTGTTCTCTAAGGTCAGCCTCTTCACGGGTGGAAAAATAGATCGCCTGCTCCGCCGTTAGCCCGTAATGAGTCGTCAGGGCCTTAAAGAATTCGGCAGACCAATATCCGGTTTGTTCTTCCGTCGCGCCGGCCGAGTAAAACTCGGCTACAGTCCCTTCCCAAAGGATAGCCCTCTTAAAATCTATTTTAGCACGAAACTCGGCCAACATGGGAAAGAGAAAAATCTCCTCCTCTGTAATGCCTAGGGCCTTGGCTGTTTCCAGGACCACCGTAGAGCTCGCCGTCCACGATGACGCCGATTGGTTCCTGACACCCTTTTAACTTCTAAATTCCTCTCCCCCTCGAAGGAGACTGTGTCGTAATAATGGGGATGACGGGTCTGTCATTCTTGAACCCTTCGGTTGTCACTCTGAACGCAGTGAAGAGTCTCAGGGTAAACTCCGTGAAGAATCTCATAGAATCAATAGGGTCGCAGAGATTCTTCGGCTGACGCCGCAGAATGACATTGTAACACAGTCTCCTCGAAGGGGGAGAGGGAAGGTGAGGGGGAATTTCAAATTGTCATGCGCACCTCTGTCCCTCTCTTCTGACACTCGGCGACAAAGGTTGCATGGATCTCCGGATCTTGGTCTTTGTAGTCTATTTGAGTGCCGCCGGATTTGACGTCCTGGTCGGTTTTGGAAAGATCTTCCACCTGGTAGGTAAAGCCCCAGGGCTTAAGAGCGATGTATCGTGCAGGCTCTTTCCCTGGATTAAAATGCTGGTGAAACCAGTTAGCGGGCGGCACAAAGAGGCTCCCCGGGCGCCAGTCAATGCGCATACGAGGTTGTCCCTCTTCCCAAAAGAAAGAGTATCCCTCGCCTGAGAGGATAAGGATGTGAGCCCCCGGTCCATGCCGGTGTCCCCTCGGATAGGTACCGACAGGATATTCCTCGATGTGAGCGCTCATCGTATTGGCGGCAAGATGAAGCCGGATGCCGGTAGCCCCTTTGCCGCGTGGGCTCCGGTCATTCAGCCGGAAGCCCGGAATATCGGAAATGAAATTGGACTCCCAGGTCCGATGGCTTGCAATTTCTTTTCCTTGTGCGCTGAAGTATCCCTTCTCGCCACTGAATCTGTCGTTAAAGGAAACGGGGTTGCGGAAGACAAAGTCCAGATTACGAAAGCGGTTGATCATCTGCGGGGCATCGGTGAGAGCGACGTATCGCGCCGGGGCATCTCCTTGCACATTGAAATACTGGTGCCAGGAATTGAGCGGAGGTGAAAAGAGACTGCCCTCTTGCCACTCGAAGGTTTGCTTGGGGCCGCCCTCATTCCACACCGTGGTGGCGCCCCGGCCCTTGAGAATATAGATCAGCTCCTCAAAGAGGTGGCGTTGTGGCTGAGTCTGACCCTTGGGTGGGATCTCACAGACGTAGGCATCGCAGGTGCGTCCGGAACCTCGCAGGTTGATGAAAGCGCCAGTAACTCCCTTGCGCTTCCAAGGAGCCAACGAGAGAGTGCGCAGATCCTCCACAAAATGGCCACGCACCACAGGCAGCCCTTCGCTCTCCTGCCACAACTCATAGGGAGTCTTGTCGCAGTAAGCGGCCTCTTTGGCTAAATTCATTTCGGTTCGTTAACAAAGGGCCTTCAGCGGCTCACTGGCCCCCTTCCCGATAGAGATTGAGAGAGTCCAGGATAGGCCGATCATTCAGGGAGAAAAGAATCGCCTCTTCAGTTTCGTGAACTTGTATGACGATGCGAGCCGGTCTTCTCTCCTGCTCTAAGCATCTGGACCTCGCAGGACATGGTAGGAAGGGCCCATCCACCGGTCAAGGGATTCACATACCGCAGGAGCACCCCGTCATAGGGATCACCGGCGCCTCCACTCATCCACGAATCTTTTCGCCTCATTGGCCGACATTTTCTCACCCAACTGAATCTTCATAGCTACTGCCCCCCTTCAAAAAGGATTTGAATAGCTGGATCCGATCGATGCCTCTCCCTATACCACAAACCTCGCGGGGGAGAATTCCCCTGCACCGCTTCTCTCTCCAAGGATCAGGCTTGCAGCCAGGGCGCCAACAGGAGAACTAGTTGTGACCCCGTGTCCGCCAAGGCCAGCAACCCAGAAGAAACCCTTGACATTAGGATCCCACCCAATGACAAAGCGGCCATCGGGCACCAGGGTCCTCAACCCAGCCAGGCTACTCTTGATAGCAACGTCGCCGAACTCAGGAAAAAAGTGCCTGATTTTGTCAGCCAAAAGTTCCAGAACGGCAACATCCGTGGGAGGAATACCAGGCGGCATCTCATCCTGATCGCAAGGGCAGAGGAGCAGCCCACCAGCCTCAGGCCTGAAATACATATCATGACTAGTGTGCCAGACAAACGGCCATTTGCGATCCACCCACGGCAGAGGAGCGGTGAAGAATAGATGTCGCCGGCAAGGACGGAGCGGAACATCCACAGCGCCCGCCAATGCTCCAATAGCTCTGCCCCAAGGGCCAGCGGCATTGATAACTGTGCCCGCTTCGAGAAACCCCTTTTCAGTCACGACTCCGGCGATGCGGTTTCCCTTGACCTCAAACCCTCGCACGAGAGAGCCGTAGTGTACCTGCGCCCCCAAGGACCCAGCCATCCTAAGATAACCTGAGAGAAGCGCATGAACGTCCACTACTCCGTCTGTCGGACACCATATCGCCCCGTCGAAAGTTGCGTTCTTGAGAATCGAAACACGTTCCCTGGCCTTTGCCGGCGACCAAACCTCCGCTTCTATTCCGCCTTCCCGCCCCATCTCGGCGTCGCGACATAGTTTTTCCCATCCCTCTCCGCTGCCCAACAGGAGGGAACCGTTCCGCTCAAAGCTAACAGCGACTGGCCAATCAGGGGGAACGTTACGCAAAAATTCTGCCCCTTCTTTCGCCAACTGCATGATCGCAGGTTCCGGCACTACCTGCCTCACCATCGACGCGTTGCGCCCGGAGGAATGGATACCGGCCATGCCTTCCTGTTCCAGGATTACGATGTCCCTGACACCACGGCGCGTTAGGTGATAAGCCGTGGCTGCACCGGCGAACCCCGCGCCTATAATGACATACTGGGCCGAGACCATGGCGGAATCTTTTCAAGGTATGGGAAAAATCCTCTTCCTGGTCTCTTCTTCCTCCAGGATAATCGCCTTGGTAGGACAGATCTTGGCTGCCAGCAGGATCTTCTGATCGGTGTCACCTTTGGCGTCGATCACCACTGAAATAAACTTCTCATCCAGTTTAAAAACCTTTGGCGCTGCCTCAACGCATTTGCCATAGCCCTCGCATTTCGACCTTTCCACAGTAACCTTCATGACTCAACCCCTTTCTGTCCAATTGAGTTTCGTTTATATTCATAACTCATTCTCGATTTTTCGGCCACTCCTGCCTTCACCCCTTCTCCTCCAAAGCCTCCCCGGTGGAAGGGTTGAAGGGATAAAGGGTTTTGGAATTGCCTTTGAAGCCTTAAACCCTGTAACTCTTGATCTCTTTAACCGGCTGTGGGGTATGTCTTATAATCGGGTTGGGGGTTTAAATGAAGATAGGTATCGTTGGTTTCCCAGGCTCAGGCAAAACCACCATTTTTAACGCCTTGACCGGCCTGAAGGCCCAGACCGGGCCACATGCAGATGAAGGCAAGCCTCACCTCGGAGTGATCAAGGTGCCAGATAAGCGGCTGGAAACCATAGGCGCGATGCTCAAGCTGAAGAAAATCACCCACGTAGAAATCATCTTTATGGACCTTGCCCCTGGCGATAACGAAAGGGCGCTGGACCTTAATAAGATTAATCAGATAAAGGAGGCAGATGCCTTAGCTCAGGTCGTTAGGTGCTTTGCCGACCCGTTCTCCCAAACACCTTTTTCTCCCCTAAAGGAGATCCGCGACTTCGAAGCAGAGCTAAAGCTTACAGATCTAGCCGTCATAGAGAACCGTCTGAATCGACTAAAAAAGGAAAAAGGTCGGGGGCATGAAAAAGAGCTCATCGAGCGATGTAAGGCCTTTATAGAGGGCGAACAACCGCTGCGCCTTCTCTCTTTCAGCGAAGAAGAGGGAAGAATGCTATCGGGTTTTGGCTTCCTAAGCCAAAAGCCTCTCTTAATCCTGCTCAACCTAGGAGAAGGGGATATCGGGAAACCCCTGTCAAGAGAGCTTATCGATTATTTGGCAAAGGAGCGGATTGAGGCAGCTCCCTTCTGCGGCAAGGTGGAAATGGAGGTGGGTGATCTGCCGGAAGACGATCGCCTAGAGTTTCTAAAAGAATTGGGCATCAATGAATCTGCCCGGGACCGCTTTATCCGTTCCTGTTATGCTCTCCTGGAATTAATCAGCTTTCTTACCCACAATGAATCCGAGGTCCGGGCTTGGAGCATAAGGAGAGGAACCTCTGCCCTTAAGGCAGCGGGAAAGGTCCATAGCGATATGGAGCGCGGCTTCATCCGAGCGGAGGTTGTTCATTACAACGATTTTGTGCAATACGGAAGCGAGGCAAAGTGTAGGGAGGCAGGAAAATTGAGATTGGAGGGAAAGGAATACATCGTCCAGGACGGGGATATTATCCGCTTCAGGTTCCATGTATAGACCAATACTCCACCACCCCATGGTCTGGAGTAACGGAGTATTGGGGTAGTGGAGTAATGCCTCTATCTCAACTGTATAGAGGTTTCCTTCTTTTTTAAACTGCGCTATAGTGAGCCCCTAATGAGAGTCCACCGTTACACCCAATGGGACGGCACACAGGAAGTCCTCTTTCCAACTTCTGAGGACTTACTTAAACATCTCTCGGATAGCTTTTTAGAAGAGGAAGGGGTGCGTAAAGCCCTAAGGGATTTAATGCGTCGAGGGTTGGTCTCTGAAGACGGCCTCCGCTCCGTCAAGGGGATGAGGGATTTCCTAAGGGAGGCAGAGGAGAAAAAGAAAGAGATTTTGGAAAAATATTCTCCAAACTCGTTCAAGCTTTCGCCTGAAGAGGCTAAAGCCCTGAGCGAAAAATTGAACAGCCTGTCAGAGAAGCTCGAGGCCTATCACGAGAAGATGAGCAATTTCATGGAGCGTCTCTCCGGCCGCTACGCCAACGACATGGACGAGATGGCCCGCAGGATGCGTGAAGCCCACGAGCGTTATCAACAACTGAGGGATCGATTGAAGGACCAGATATCGAGACGCCGCACGCAGCGTCCTCAGGATCTCACGGGCCAGGGCTATCAAGGTCTCATGGAGATGCTGGATCGCATGAATCGCCTCCTGGAGGACGAGAACTTCCTTAAAAACTTGCCCAACATGCTGGATGCGGCCGTTGAGGATCTGGACAACCTTTTGGACAATCTGGATTCTCTGACTCAGGAACAACTGAACCAATTGAGCGAGGCCTTGAGTCAAATGGAACGCTTGGAAGAGCTCCTGAATCAATATCCTTTCCGAGGGTCGCAGAGAATGGGCATGGGAGAGGCCGGCCAGATCCTGGGTCAATTGAGACGTCTAGAACAGTTTCTTCGCTGGGGGCATAGAGGGATCGGGGATCCTTCCGATCTCGATCTGGAGGAGATCCGCGAACTGCTGGGAGAGGAAGCCTACGAGCAACTCAAATACCTGAAAGGGATAGAGCAAATGCTGGAAGAGGAGGGCTACCTGGTCCGAACAGCACAGGGTCTCAAACTCAGCCCAAAGGGAATGAGAAAGATCGGGGACAAGGCCTTAAGAGAGATCTTTCAGATGCTTAACAGAAATCGTTGGGGGGAGCACACGACCTCTCTCAGGGGGCTGCAAGGGGACAGGCTGGAAGAAACCAAAAAATATGAATACGGAGACCCGCTCAACATCAACATCCGCGAGACCTTGCTGAATGCGATGGAAGGGGGAAACCAGGGGGTGCCGCTGAAAATTGGGCCCAGGGATTTTTCCGTTCACCGCCAAGAATTCTCAACAGAATGCGAGACCGTCCTGCTCATCGATGTTAGCTACTCCATGCTCATGAACGACGCCCTCCACGCTGGAAAGAAGGTGGCCCTTGCCCTCCATCGCCTGATAGAGACCAAGTACCCCCAAGATGTCCTGCACCTGGTCGCCTTCCGCTCCAATGCCAAGATCATACGAGCCGAGGACCTCCCCTCCATTGTGGCGATCACCTACTTTATGGAGCACGGCACGGATATCAAAGAGGCGCTTCGATTCTCGCGCCAGCTCCTGGGATCGCAGAGGGCAGCCAACAGACAGATCATCCTCATTACCGACGGTGAGCCGACCGCCGCCACTTTGGACCGTGGCGGCCGACTGCATAGCGGATGGGGTTCTGCCCTGCTGCACGAGCGGATCGTTCATGAGACCCTGAAAGAGGTAAGGCGCTGTACTCAGAGCGGGATCAAAATCAATACCTTTATGCTCGGGACGGACTTCTATCGCCGGGGTTTTATCGACCAAGTCTCCCGGCTCAACACGGGCCGCGTCTTCTACACCTCACCCGACCAAATCGGGAACTACATCGTGGTGGACTATATAGCGAATAAACGGAAACGTATCGGCCGCGCCTAATCTCTGTCACTGTCTCTGTCTCTCATCTATTTTTCCGTTATGAGCGCCAACACCCCCGTATAGGCCAAGAGACGATTCTTCCGACCTAGAGGGCCTAGCTCAAAATTGCCGAAGAAGCCGATCAGGGGAAAATCCCCGAGAGATTGGCGGATATACGCAGTATCGATGCCTGGAATCCCATAGAGCGAAGTCCCCCGTGCGCAGCAGTTGAAGTAAAGCCCTAACTGCGGAGACTTACCGCCGAGATTCCTTGACTGTCTCTCCAGCATCTGGCTCAAGTCTTCCCGCGCCCTCTGCGCATCGCGGAGGGTAAAGACCATTTGCTCTCCCTCAAACACCTCTTCGGCAACTGCGAGGATCCCCTTTTGCGGATCAAGTCCCACTATGTTTCGCACCAGGTATTGCCCCGGAGCCACGCTGTTTTGATGCGGGTCCGACGGGAGACCGGCAAAAACAAAGGCCAGGGCGCGGCGCAAGTCATCAAGGAAAGGGCCCTTGATGACCTTGGCAAAGGTCTCAAAGGCGGGCCGGTGGTTAATCTCAAAAATAAGATTTCCCTGGGCCTTGGTAATGACCATGGGCTCGGTGACCGGCTGACATCCTTGCGTAATGCCAATCGAGCTCTCAAAAGACCCCGTAAGCAACAGCCCGGAGAGGGCATTCGTGGTTATTCTTTCGCCATAGAGCTGATAGGTCTTCCCATGAGTCCCGTTCTCCGAGCAACCCGCCCCGACCACGGAGAGAAATCCGAGCTGTTCTTCGATCCCCTGAAACAGGCGGCGCGGCTGGCTGTTATAAGCATCTGGCAACAGCACCAGCAGGGATTCCTTCCCTGACTGAGCCCCGATCGCTTGGGCAACCTCAAACCCTATCTCTTGGTCACGATCACGCAAAGGATGAAAAAGAAAAGGATGGCTTTTAATATGATCCGAAGCGAGAACCAAAACAGCTATCCCTGGACTGCCCTCGATCTCCCCTTCTCCGGTGAGCACCCCGGTTCCGCTGCAGCCCAGGATCTGGTCTGTCTGGGTTATACGACGAACCGCGCCGATGAGTTTCTCGTAACCAGGTAGATGATCGACTGTGAAAAAGACCAGAACTAGATCGGCTTGGCCGCCTCCAGCTCGCGTCATAGCCCGAGTCGTCGCTTCCTCTGCAGCACGCTCAGTGACATGATTCGACGACTGGCCGACACCGACCTGAAGCATGAGTCGACTTTATTCGAAAACCCCTTGAAGGGTCAACCCCGATCCAAACCCTGGCAAGAGATTTCTAAGGGATGTGGGACTAACTTCGATATTTCTCGCATCGAGGTTTGGATCGGGGTCAAGTTGCTGTTCTTTTCCATTATCTGCTATAAGACCTAACCATGAAAGTAATTCAGATCCCACTTTTACGTGACAACTATGGCTACCTGATCGTTTGTGAGAAAACCAATGAGGCGGCAATCGTCGATCCCTCTGAGGCAGAACCGGTTTTGCGCCAAGTCGAGAAAGAAAAAGTCACACTCAAGGCCATCCTCAATACCCACCACCATCGGGACCATACCGGCGGCAATTCAGGCCTGCTCGAAAGCCTGCCTCTTCAAGTTTACGGCCACAAGAACGATGAATATCGCATCCCAGGCTTAACCCATCCCCTTGACGAGGGAGATGAGATCAGAATAGGCGAACTCAAGGGCAGGATTCTTTTCATCCCGGGGCACACAAAGGGTCATATCGCTTATCTGTTCGAGAACAAACTCTTTTGCGGCGATACGCTTTTCGTAGCAGGATGTGGCCGCCTCTTTGAAGGCACAGCCGAACAGATGCACAGCTCCCTGAACAAGCTCCAGCAGCTTCCCGCCGATACCCTGGTCTACTGTGGCCACGAATACACGGAGAAAAACCTTCAATTCGCTATGACCGTAGAACCGAATAACAAAAAAATTACCGACAAGTTGCAGAGCGTGCGCTCGCTGAAAGCAAAAAACATCTCTACGGTCCCTTCAACGATGGCAGAGGAGAGGGAGACCAATCCGTTCCTACGCTGGGAAAGCAAAGAAATCCACGAGAATCTAAAAAGCAGATTTCCAAATCTGGGCTCAGATCCCGTCTCGGTGTTCGCCAAGGTGCGTGAGCTGAAAGACCAATTCTAGGAAGGGAGGAAAACCTTTATGGGTCTTAATCTAGGTGAGAAAACTTCTCTGTGGCCCCTAGTTATCCTGCGCGTCTGGATCGGCTCCTACATGTTTTACCAGGGCAGCAGAAAATTCCTTCGTGATTTTCCCCACAGTGATTGGATTACCCGACAGATAGGTGAGTTGGACAA
>JAHFAO010000048.1:16857-19305 GCA_023250515.1 Deltaproteobacteria bacterium
GGTAGGATCCCAAACGATCATTTCCGAGAACGCCATGGCGTATGGCTCTCCTCGATTGGTATCGGAACCTACCTTGGCGATCACAACCCTGCGACCGATGAGCTCTATCAGCAGACGGTGGTTCGCACGGTCGAGCTAGGGAGTAACGTCATCGACAGTGCCATCAACTACCGTTTTCAGAGAAGCGAGCGCTCCATCGGAGCGGCCTTAAAAAAATTGGCAACCAAGGAAATAGGACGGAGCGAGATCGTTATAGCAACCAAAGGGGGCTTTCTCCCCTTCGATAGCTCGCCACCCAAAGACATCCGCAGCTATTTTGATGATACTTTTGTCAAACCGGGAATCGCAAACTTCTCGGACGTTGCTGCAGGCTGTCACTGCATGACTCCGAGTTATCTCCTCAACCAGCTAGACTGCAGTCTCAAAAACCTGGATGTCGAATGTATCGACATCTATTACGTCCACAACCCTGAAACCCAGCTCGCGGAAGCCTCCCGTGACGAGTTCAACAACCGCCTCCTCAAAGCCTTCGAAGCCCTGGAGGGTGCTGCCTCGGCAGGGAAGATCCGGTTGTATGGAACTGCAACCTGGAACGGCTACCGCAATGATCCTAAGGC
Organism: Deltaproteobacteria bacterium; assembly: GCA_023250515.1. Classification (GTDB taxonomy): domain Bacteria; phylum Desulfobacterota; class Binatia; order UBA9968; family UBA9968; genus JAHFAO01. The sequence continues at coordinate 17,475 of JAHFAO010000048.1, forward strand.
CAAGGATTACCTCTCTCTAGCCCAGGTGGTCGAGATAGCCAAGAAGGCAGGAGGGGAAAAGCACCACTTTGGAGCGATTCAGCTCCCATTGAATCTGGCTATGCCAGAGGCCCTGACAAAGAGAAACCAGGAGATCGATGGCGAGCAGTTATCTACCCTAGAAGCCGCACAACGGCTTGGCATCACGATTATGTGCAGCGCCTCCATCCTCCAGGGTCAACTGTCACAGAATTTGCCACCCATCGTTGGCGAGGTCTTTAACGGCTTGGAGACAGATGCCCAACGGTCGCTTCAGTTCGTCCGCTCCACTCCTGGAGTGACTGTGGCTTTGGTAGGAATGAAACAGATTTCCCATGTGGAAGAAAACCTCAAGGTGGCGGGCGTTTCTCCTGCGACGCTGGAGCAGTACGCGAAGCTGTTCAAGGAAAGCTGAACGGAAGAGATCGGCTCGAACTAAACTCAAAAAGCCAGGTTGTACTTTTCCGTCATTCCCGTGAAAACGGGAATCCAGAGTCTTTTTCTTGCCTGGACTCCTGGGCAACATTACGCCGTTAGCTTGCCCCGTTCGACTGGCAGATCCTGATCGTTCCAATCCAGCATTCCGCCCTTGAGGTTCGAGACCTGCTCGAAGCCGAGTCCAGTAAGGAGCGCCGCCGCAGTGGTGCTGCGCACCCCGGCTCGGCAGATGGCGATGATGTGTCTCTCCTTGCATTTCTCTAGCTCCGCGGCCCGTGCGGGGAGGTCTTTAAGGGGGATGAGCAGGCTTCCAGGAATATGTCCGAGTTCGCCCTCGTATTCTTCCGGTTCGCGCACATCGAGAAGTAAAGGAGGTGGCGAAGCACTCAAAAGGGCTTGCACCTCCTTAGGGGTAATCTGGCGGACCTGGTTTAACTTGGCCAAGGTGGGGAAGGCGATTCGGTCGTCATCCAGGGCAGATTGGTTGGGCTGGAGTACCTCCTGAATTTTGTCTGGGAGAGGGAGACCCAGATTGTTCATGAGCTCGATGTACTCTTCGCGTGTCCGGCCTGAAACACGCGGATTGAAACGCTTCTCCTCGCCGAGGATGGAGTAGGTGTTGCCTCGGTAGTCATGGGCAGGAAAGACCAGAGTCTCATCCGGCAAGCAAAAGAGCTTCTGCGTGATCGAGTCAAACTGTTCCCCGGGGTCCCCACCGGCAAAATCAGACCGACCAGTGCCCCGGATGAGGAGGGTATCGCCTGTTAATACGCGGTCTCCTGTGTAGAGACTCATGCTGTCGGGCGTATGACCTGGCGTATAAAGTACTTGCAGATCAACATCTCCGATGGTATGCCGCTGCCCGTCCTCAACGTGGACGTCTACGTGGGGAGCAGGTGCCCGGCGGTGCATGATTACTTTGGCGCCTGTCAGGCCATTGAGCTCGAAGCTGGCGGTGCGGTGGTCGGCGTGTGTGTGGGTGTCGATGACGGCGTCGAGTCTACAGCCATAGTAGGCAAGTGTTGCAAGATAACGATCGACCTTTTCCCTGACAGGATCAATCAAGGCAGCCTTGTGGGTGTTCTCACAGGCGATGAGGTAGGTTTTACATTTGCCGCGGTTAAGTTCACGAAACAACATGGTCATCCCTCATGTCTCTAGGCGTCGCCACGTCTGCCATCGTTCCCTACCGGCAAACACCGGAACTGAGCTGCACGGCTGTTCCTCCGCGGCCAGCACGAACCGCCCTTTCAGAAGATCGTCAAGTTCTCCTTGGCCTAAACCGAAGGGTGGTCCACCCTCGCTCGCGTCATAGAAGAAGAAACCGATTAGGAGACCGCCCGGACGGAGTAGCTCGGAGACTCGCGCGCAATAA
>JAHFAO010000317.1 GCA_023250515.1 Deltaproteobacteria bacterium
CGTCCGCGTCAGCGCGGATTTGAATCCGATCAGGTGGGTGCCCCCTTCGATAGTGTTGATGGCGTTGGCGAAGGCGAAGGTATTCTCCGTGTAGCCGTCATTCCACTGCATGGCGATCTCGATGTCGACTCCCTCTTTTTCTCCCTCGAGGTAGATGACGTGAGAGTGAATCGCCGTTTTGGCGCGATTGAGGTGCTCGACGAAAGAGACGATCCCTCCTTTGTAGAGGAGTTCATGCTTCTTCTGGCTCCTCTCGTCCTCGATGGTGATGCGCACTCCCTTGTTCAGGAAGGCCAGTTCCCGCAGCCTTTGGGAAAGAAGGTCAAAACTCAAATCGAGGGATTCAAAGACTTGCGGATCGGGCCGGAAGGTGACGCGCGTCCCTCTCTCTTTGGACCTGCCTACCTCTTTCAGCGCTCCGTGCGGCACCCCGCGCTTGTACCGTTGCTGGTAGACCTTGCCGTCGCGCTTGATCTCAACCTCTAGCGACTCAGCCAACGCGTTGACCACGGAGAGCCCGACTCCGTGAAGTCCGCCAGAGACTTTATACGAAACCTTGTCAAATTTTCCTCCGGCATGGAGTTTGGTCAGCACGACCTCAGCGGCGGATTTCTTCTCCGTGGGGTGCATATCGACCGGAATGCCCCGGCCGTTGTCGATAACGGTCACGCTGTTGTCGATGTGGATCTTGACTTCGATCTGATCGCAGAATCCGGCCAGTGCTTCGTCGATGGAGTTATCCACAACCTCGTAGACTAGGTGGTGCAGTCCTCTCTCCGCGGTGTCCCCGATGTACATACCGGGTCTTTTTCTCACCGCGTCGAGACCCTCGAGGACTTTGATGTTGTCAGCTTTGTATTCGGATTGAGCGGGAGTTTTGTTTGAAGCCATGCTTTACTTTAGGATGAGTTAAAGAATTCCCCTGCAAAGTCTAGGGGTTAGAATGATTTCAAAACCTGGCTTATTCTACCTAAAACGGCGCTAAAAGTAAAGCAAAAAATGATCGATTCTTGAGGAGATTTATTGCGCTCTTTGGCTGCAACCCAAAGGGTCGATTGGCGTTTGGGTTGACCGCCGCGATTCAGAATCTCCGGCCGGCTTTTCGGTGCTCAAAAGTGGAAGGTTCTTTATGCCCCACAAGGGACGATCGTGGCTACTCGAGATAGTTATTGACATTTCACCACCCTTTTGTTACGAGAGGAGCAGAATATACCTGTTGGGGCTTTTTACGGGAGGGCACGCTATGGCTGATCAAAATATGACGGGTGAAGAGTTGTTACTGGACGTTAGGGTAGCCGAGGCTTCCTGGCTCTATAAGTTTTATCTCAACCAGGAAAAGAAGATTTTAGGAATCGCCTCTGTTGCTGTTTTTCTCAGCATCTGGGAACTAGTCGGAGGGATATTCCAGTTCGTCAACCCCATGTTTATGAGCGCCCCCTCGTTCATCTGGAAGGCTGCTGTAGGGCTATTCGCATCGGGGGAGATCTGGAACGATCTCAGAGTCAGCGGGATCGAATTCGGCTGGGGATATTTCCTTTCCGTTATCTTCGCCGTCCCCTTTGGCATAGCAGTCGGGTGGTATAAAAAGATGGCCTACCTCTTTGACCCCTTCATCAACGCCATGAATGCCACCCCGCGCGTCGCCCTTCTGCCCCTGGTCATCATCTGGTTAGGGATCGGCATTCTGTCCAAAGTCGGCATTATCTTTCTCGGCGCGGTCTTCCCCATATTGATCAATACGCGCGACGGGGTCAAAACCACTCCCGCCAACTTGCTTAACGCGGCCAGGAGCTTTGGCGCTTCGGAGTGGCAGATCTTTAAGGCTGTGGTGCTCCCCTCTACTGTGCCTTTTATCCTTACCGGCCTGAGGCTAGGTGTCGGGAGAGCCCTGATCGGTGTCATGGTCGGAGAGCTCTATGCGGCAACCGCCGGGATCGGTTTCATGATCACGGTTGCCGGCGCGACCTTCCAGACAGATAAGGTCTTTGTCGGCGTCTTGATTTTCGCTATCACCGGGATGATCTCCATGGAGTTGCTGACCAAGCTCGAAAGTAAGTTTGATAAGTGGCGGGTAAAGGTGGGGGCGGCTGCATAGCTTTTCTTTCTTTTTGTCGATTCAGAGGTGGCTTTCCGGCACAATCCGGAGCCACCTCTTTTTTTGGCTTTGAAAAAATTGCCATGGCTAGTCGTTTCAATCCTGGGAGAAAAAGTAGGGACGAGCTGGCATGAAGACAAAGGGTGAAATGGAAGCCGAGATTAGTGAGGCAATGGTACGGTTTGAGATCGACTACATGGGTCGCGGCCCC
>JAHFAO010000049.1:0-16103 GCA_023250515.1 Deltaproteobacteria bacterium
AGTCCCCACTCCCGGGTTAGCAGCTCCCACGCCCAGGCGATTGCTTCCGCCTTGTAGTAATCGCCGAAGGACCAATTCCCCAGCATCTCAAAGAAGGTGTGGTGGTAGGTGTCACGTCCTACAGCTTCCAGGTCGTTATGTTTACCGCTGATGCGGAGACACTTTTGCGAACTCGTAGCGCGCACGTAGGGAAGCCGTTCTATGCCGAGAAATACACTCTTGAACTGCACCATGCCGGCGTTGGTGAAGAGCAGCGTTGGATCCTTTTCCGGAACCAGAGAGGAGCTTTTCACCACGGTATGGCCCTGCTTAACAAAATAGTCCAAGAAGGACTTTCGGATTTCGTTTCCAGTTAGCATCGATTTTCTAGTCATCCCCAAGGGGTTGTCCTAAGACTTCTGCGATCACGGAATCGCGGTAGCCGCGGCGCTGGAGAAAGTTTACAGCACGATGCAGGATCTTTCTATCCCCTAGATCCTTACCCTTAAATCTTTTTTCCAAAAGCTTTTTGGCCCTCTCTTTTACCTCTTCCTCATTGAAGCTCTCACGTAGAATCTGCACGATTAGGGATTTGGCGATTCCTTTCTGGCTGAGCTCCCTTCCAATACGCAAGGGTCCATACCCCCGGCCCTCTACTCTTCCCAAGGCCCAGCTTCGGGCAAAGGTTTCATCGCTTAGGAAATTCAACGAACGGAGTTTTGCGAGAGTGGCTTCGGTAATTTTATTGGCAAATCCCAATTGAGTCAGCTTGGTCCGAACCTCTGCTTCACTTCGGGCGCGATACCCGAGGAACTTAAGAGCGCGCTTTAGTGCTTCCTCTTGAGATCCACCTCTCACCTTCCTCTGCTCTTCTCCCTCTTTTCCTGTGGCGGAGGTTCCGTGCTGATCCGCTTAAGCCCTACCTTTTCCAAAATCCTGCCGCTCAGATCCTTAGCGGTTTCCGAGTGTTCTCTCAGGAATTCCTTGGCGCTCTCCCGGCCCTGACCGATCCTCTCCCCATTATAGGAATACCAAGCGCCGCTTTTTTCCAGGATCCCCATCTCACTTCCCAGATCGATTACCTCTCCCTCGCGCGAGATGCCCGTGCCGTAGAGGATATCGAACTCCGCTTCCTTGAAGGGTGGGGCAAGTTTGTTTTTAACCACTTTTACTCGTGTGCGGCCGCCGATGACCGTATCCCCTTCCTTGAGAGCGCCTGTGCGCCGGATATCCATGCGCAGAGAAGCATAGAACTTGAGCGCATTGCCTCCGGTAGTGGTCTCAGGATTGCCGAACATTACTCCGATCCTCATCCGGATCTGGTTAATGAATGCCACTATGGTTTGAGAGCGTGCGATGGTCGCGGTGAGTTTGCGCAGGGCCTGGGACATGAGGCGGGCCTGAAGCCCCATATGGGCGTCTCCCATCTCTCCCTCGATTTCCGCCTTCGGCACCAGTGCGGCCACCGAGTCGATGACCAAAACATCAATGGCTCCGCTACGGACTAAGGTCTCGGCGATCTCTAGAGCCTGCTCTCCGTGATCGGGTTGAGAGATCAGGAGATCGTCCGTCTTCACTCCCAGTTTTTTGGCATAGGCAAGATCGAGCGCATGTTCGGCGTCGATGAAGGCGCCCATCCCTCCTTGCTTCTGGGCCTCAGCGACGATGTGGAGGGCCAGGGTGGTTTTTCCCGAGGCCTCGGGGCCGTAGATCTCAATAACCCGGCCGCGTGGCACCCCCCCTATCCCCAAAGCGATGTCGAGGCCAAGGGAGCCAGTAGAGATCACGGGGATGTCTTTGATCAGGCCTCCCTCTCCCAACCTCATAATCGCCCCTTTACCGAATTGTCTCTCGATTTGGCTTACCGCAAGATCAATGGCCTTCTCTCGATTCACATCCATGGCATTCCTCCTCGGACACTATGAAACAAACAGTACATTACAAAGTGCAGATTGCAAATTGCAAAATTCAAAAGTTTAATTTCAAGAATTCAGTAGTCAGAAGTCCAAATGAACTCCTGGCTTCTGGATTCTAATTTTGCATTTTTCAGTTTGCATTTCACTGCTCCATCAGAGATATGACGTGCAAGGGAGAATATACGGCCCCTTCAGGCTTGAGGACACTTTGGAAAAACACTACTTCCTCGACCCAGGATTCCCCAAAATCATAGTCTTTCCAGCGTTCAATCTCCTGTTTGAGCTTCTCCGATTGAGTTGAAAAATCGCGCCAGCGCCCAATGGTGAGATGAGGTCTGAAATCTCTTCTCTCACGCGCAAAGCCAATCGGTTCGAGGGCCGTCTCCACCTCCATGGCCAGAGAGCATAGAGTCTTTCCCTCTAAACCCACCCATAGAACCCTGGCCCTCCTTATATCAGGAAACACCCCTACCCCTCTACCAATAATGGAAAAGCGTGGAATGGCCCGTACGGCCTGTTCTAGTCCGTTCGCGATCGGCGCAACCTTCTCTTCTTTGACCGCTCCGAGAAACTTCAGGGTAAAATGGAGATTTTCTCGCCCGACCCATCGGATTCCCATAAGGCTCCGCTTAAGTTGGGATTGAACCTCGGAGATCTTCTGGACCACGTTTGGATCGATCTGGACTCCAACAAAGGCACGAATCATTTTCGTTATTCGTTACTCGTTATTGGTTATTGGTTGGATTGGCCGAGTATACGAACAACTATCTCGCATCGCTGCTATTCTGATCTGAAAGGAGGGTCGTTCTTAACCAATTGAGGGCAGCCTGCGAGGCACCGAGAATAATACGCTCCCGATCACCTTGAAAACGGAAAAGGCGGGCATCACTCTGCGCATCGTTGGCTAGTCCAACCCAGACTGTCCCCACCGGTGTTTCCGGACTTCCGCCTGAGGGCCCGGCAATTCCATTGACGCTAAGACCGATGTTAGCTTCTGCTGCCCGTCTGATACCCTCGGCCATCTCCAGTGCTGTTTCCTGGCTTACTGCCCCATACTGTTCCAAAGTAGCTCTTTTAACCCCCAAGAAACGGATCTTTGATTCATTGGAATAAGTAACCGCTGAGTTTTTAAAGTAAGTCGAACTTCCCGCGACGCGAGTAATCCGATGGCTGATGTAGCCTCCTGTGCAGGACTCGGCAAGGGCCAAAGTCCAGCCTTTTTCCAGGAGCAGCTTTCCGATGATCTCCTCTAAGGTCTCTTCCCCTTCGCCATAAATATAGGGCTTGATTAAGTTTTGAATCTGCGCTCTTAATTCCTTAAAATTTTTTTCTCTCCCCTGACCCCCCCTGACCGTTAAACGCAGAGAGAGATCCGGATAATGGGCGCGAAAAGAGAGCCTTGCGCCTTCGGTAACTGAGATGGGCTTCAATATGTCATCTAGCCTAGACTCCGTCAAGCCATAGATTTTAAAAGTGCAGGTTGATATTTCACCCCCTGCTTTTCTCTCCTGTTCAACCCATGGCAGCACGCTTTCCTTTAGCATCGCCTCCATCTCTCTGGGTGCGCCAGAGAGCCACAGGAGCATCTTTCCTTGCCCCACAGAGATGCGAAAGCCCGGAGCGGTCCCCACAGGGTTAGTGATAATAGCGGCCCCTTGAAGGAAAAGAGCCTGCCCCACGAATTCTGCTACCACCTCGGTTGTAAGATCATCGGCAGTGGGTCCCAGGCCGCCGGTACCGATGATGAGATCTCCAAGCTCCACCCCACGTTGAAGCGCCCAGAGAAGTCTCTCCTTTGTATCTCCGACCTTAAAGATGGCTACTACCTCGAGCCCCAAAGAACAGAGCTTGTCGGCAATATAGGAGGAGTTCGTATCTACCACCCTTCCCGTAATGAGCTCGTCGCCGGTACTTAGTATCACTGCCTTTTCCATCATAAGAAGCTCCAAAAGTAGAGGAGGCGAAGGATTAAAAAGGTGTAAAGGCCAGCAACCAGGTCGTCTAGGATCACGCCGACACCTCCCTGGATTTGTTCCGCCCGGCTAGCGGGGAACACTTTCATGATATCGAAAAACCGAAACAGAAGGAAAGCCGCAGCAAATGGCTTAACCTCTGGAGGGGAAAGAAAGTTGGCCAACAAGAAGCCTGCGACCTCATCAATGACGATTTTTCGACAGTCCTTTTGATGAAAGATCTCTTCCCCCCTTTCACAGAACCACGTAGCGATCAAAATGAACGCAATGAGAGTGAGCAGAGAAAGAGGCAATGAGGCGGTGGCCAGACGGTTTAAGGCAAGGGAAAGGGGAAGGGCAAGAAGGGTCCCCGCGGTTCCGGGAAACCAGGGGAGATATCCCGTGCCAGCGCCCGTGACAAAGAATAGAATTGCAGCCCGTTGATAAAGGCCCATAACTAAAGACAGAGAAAGAGACAGGGACAGAGACCAAGATCTATTTTCTCTGTCACAAATCTCTGTCTCTGTCTGCCTAAGAGTGGGGGGTGGAGGCCAGTGCTGTAAGGAGGAACAGCTTGGAGCTGTCGAAAATCTTCCGAAGTGCTGGCTCAATCTTATCTTCGGGCGGGAATTGAAACCTTAATGGGTCCACGAATTGTTGATCCCTGTAAAGCTCGAAGTGGAGGTGGGGCCCGGTGGTTCTGCCCGATGACCCAACATAGCCAATAATCTGCCCCTTCTTTACGGTTATTCCTTTTCTGATCCCCTGCGCGAACCCTTGTAGATGGGCATAGAGAGAACTAAAGACAGAGTCATGCTGAATCTCGATCACCCTGCCATAACCACCTTTAGCCCAACCCGCATTGTCGATCTTACCGTCGCCGACCGCCCGGACCGGAGTTCCCCGCCTTGCGGCGAAGTCCACGCCGTAGTGGGGACGGTCCATTTTTAACAGAGGGTGGAAGCGGGAATGGGAAAAGGGAGAGGTGATGCTGGTGAATTCGAGGGGAAAACGAAGGAAGGCGCGGGCCAGGGACCTCCCATCAAGATCATAATAGGTCCCTTTCCCCCTCTCCTTTTCAAAGTACAGAGCAAGGTATTTCTGTCCTGAACTTATCAGCTCCGCGGCCAATATCCGATACGAAGCTTTATCTTGTCTCTCTTTACGGGACCGCTCTTCGTAGAGGAGCTTAAACGTATCCCCCCTCTTGATCTCCTTATCAAAATCGATCTCCCAAGCAAAAATATCCGCCAACTGGGAAAGGAGGGTCGGATTCAGGCCGACCCGGAGTCCGTCCTCGAAGAGCGACCTTTCCACCACACCCCCTATGGTTTTGAACTCAACATCATAGGGCCTTTCCCGCCTACTGAATACTATCCTTTTATCTCCCCTTTCCCACGTTAGGATCGAGTCTTCGCTAAGTTCGATCTCCAGGGCTTTAAGATCCCCTTTCCCCTTTTTCCCCGACAGAATAGCGTTCTTGGTGAAGTAAAAATGCAGCTCTTTTCCTGGCTGGAGTCCGTTTATAGGGTGGTGTCTTTGAATGGAACGAAGCCACGGTTTCCTTTGCTCCTTAGATAACCCTAACTGGCTGAGGAGTTTTGCGAGGGTCTCACCTGTTCGGGTCCGATGCGTTACACGCTCCAAACTCTCATGCACTTCAAGAGGGGGGAGTGTTTTCTGGGGTAAGGGGAGATCGCGGGGATTGGGGTTTCTTACCATCCTCACTGCTTCTTCTAAAGAAGTCGATTCTTTGAGCACCTCCAAGTGTGTGTCACCTAATGCTAGGATCGGAATCCCTGGCCATAGGAGTAGAAAAAAGAACCCCAAGGGAAAAGCGAGAGGCCCCTTAAAAGATATGTATTTATTGACGATTTTAGCCATCTAGAGTTTTGTGCAAAAAATTTTTCACCGTTTAACCTTTTTTATTCAAGATGTCAAACAAAAAAAGCCGCGAAATAGCTATTCGAGCTATAAGTGCTGGAAAAACCTCCTAAAGATAATCTCTAGCAGGAAGAGAATTAGGGCAAGGAAAATAAGAGGAGCCCGAAAGGGCTTGAAGGTGCGGAGGACCTCCTGGGTCTTTAGCTTTTCCTCTTCTTTGGGATTGATCTCGCCACCGGTGGATCGGGCGAGTTGTTCCAATAAAGGGATATTATATTCGCTCTTCGGAATTTCGGTCCTGGGGTTGAAGGCTAGCGTATAGCCCAGCGGTGGATAGGAGAGCTTCTGTCCGCGCCGCTCTTCGACGAGCCCAATGCGATAGTCGCCAGGCGCAGAAATGGGGAGCCCAGTTTGATAATGACCTGGGGCTAACCTTGTCAATAACCCTTCTCCCCTGGTCTCCTTACCGCTGAAGGAATAGCGGAAAAGACTGCCGTTGCTTGGCTCCTCATAGAGATAGAGGTCTAATACCGGCCGATCACCCAGGAGATTGATCCGTACCTCATGAGGCGGTAAAGTTTCCTTGGCTGGGGCCGGACGCAGCCACTCAAAGATCTTACCCCAAAATCTTTCCAGCGCTTCCCATCGAACCCACTCCCTGGTCCAACGTCCGTGCAGATCCGTAGTAAAGGCGACTGCTTTGCCCTTCCCGTAGTTCCAAGAGGCCAAGAGGGGGGATCTCTTTTCCTCTCTCGGAATGATCATATCCAGATGCGCCCCTCTCTTTATCTCTGTTTCTATATAACCCTTTAAGGGTGGATAAGACTTCTCAGGGAATCCGGCAAGAAGCTCGGAACCTCTCACGGACACGGGAATGAAATCTCTCTCCACGAGAGGTCCTTCCTCGGGTTTTTCACGCATCTGCTGCAAGACGATCTGAGGCAGCGTCGTAGGATCATAAGTGTGGTGGAAAAACCCTGCACCATATTGGGCGATCCGCTTCATCAGAGGAATATTGGCCTGGTCTCCAATGGCCACGGTGGAGATAGTTATCTTGAGATCCTTTTTCATGACGGCAACCAGATCTATGTAATCGCTTCCGCTGCCGCCGGTCTCTCCATCACTTAGGATAATCACATGCTTCTGGGCCGCGGTTTGTCTCTCGAGCTGGCGTTTTGCCTCCACAATGGCGGGATAAAGATAGGTCCTGCCACCAGCTTTCAAACGGTCGATTTGTGAGTTAAAGGTCCCGCGAATCGTTTCCACAGAAGCCAATGAGACGACAACAAAGGGCTCGATATCAAAGCCCACCACCCCCAGAAGGTCTTGATTCTTGAGTTGACTCACGACTGCCTTTGCTGCCTCTTTGGCATAGAGAAGCCTATCTTCTTCACGCATGCTCCCGGATTTGTCGATGACGAGAACTACAGCCCGATTCTTCTCCTCTTTCTTAGGCTCTTTGATTTCCACGGGCAACAAGGTCTCAATCGGCGTCTGGCGATAGCCACCAGGACCGAAACTCCCCTCACCTCCCAACATGATAAAGGCATTTCCCGCGGCAACGTGCCGTTCTATCCCTGCCAGATAGTCGGGGGAGAATTTTTCTCTCTCGACATTGTTAAAGATGACGACGCCGTAGCCTGCTGGAGAGGGGGGTGACGTATTGAGAGTATGCGACGTGACCTCAAAGCCGCGCCGCTTGAGGATCTCTTCTAAGTACCTTCCTTCACCGCTGCGGCCATTAAGCAGGAGGATCTTTTCCTTGGCTTGCACCGCCACCCAAGAGGTAGACTCGTTGTCCAGGGTGAAGATGTCTGATTTGGGAGACCGCGAGACAAAACTGGCGCTGAAAGAGGCTATAGACCCCTCGGGGGGAGTGGTCTGATAGGTGAGGAGATGGCTTCCCGGCTTAATTTTTATCGCCTCGGTCTTAAACGGCTGGCCATTGCGCCTTAATGTAAGGATCCCTTCGACCTCTTTGGCATTGTGGTTCTGCACTGCGACCTTCAGGTTAATTCCCTCTCCGCTTGTGGCCTGGTGCGGTGCAAGGACTTTTTTGACCGTCACATTGGCTACCCCAGCTCCCTCGGGTGGCAACAGGGGAAAAACCTTGATGCCAGAGAGCGCAAGGGAAGAAAGCAAACGCTCCACCGCGCCTTGAGTCTCCCAACCATCCGTGAAGAGAAAAACGGTCCTCGGGCCTGGGGGAAGACGCAAGAGGGCGGCAAAGAGAGCTTCCAGGTTGGTCTGCTCAGGCTTGATGGGTGCGCTCGACACTTCCCCTCGCACCCACCGGGCCCAGTCCGTTACCTCCTCGACCTCACCGCCGAAAACGAAGGTACGGTCGCCAGGCTGAGGAGCGAGGCCTTGCCTAGCCATCCAGAGCCTCATCCCTTCGGGAACGCTGCGGGAGAGATCGAAGGCGAAGATGCGCTCGCCTTTTTTCGTTTCCTCGCCGACCTGCTGCGGATCTGCCAGTATGAGGACTAACAGCAGCAGGATCACAGAGCGCCACAGGATCACTGCTAAAGAACGCCCACGCAACCGGAGCCAAAGAAAGGGCAAGAGGAAGAGAAACAAGAGGAAAAGAGGTTGGGTAAATTGGAACTGAGAGAGAAAAGGTGTCATGCCGTGCGCCGCTCCCCGTCATAATTCGTCTTATAACCTGGCTGAGTTAAGGGCGGATTCAGGAACCACTCCAGCAAGAGAAGCAAGATGGAGAGCAAGAGAAGATAAGGCCATAGAGAGAAGAAGAAAGAGCGACTCCCCGATGCCCCGGACTCTTCTCTCAGGTTGATGGGCGCAGGATTGCTGAGATCGGATTCTCTCACATCCTGGAGATTCACCGCTCTGGGCTCTTTCTCCTTACCCGCATCCACCTGATAGAGACCTTGAAAAAAAGTCTGGGAAAAGAGACTTGAGCCACCCTTGATCGGAAACTTCTCCGCTTTCGGGGTCACCACTATGGCGTCTTCTTGGCGGCCATGCAGCCTAAGCGGCTCGCCCGTGGCCGTGCTGGAGCCACGCAGCCCTTCGTAAAACCACCCTAGGAGATTCAAAGTAAAGATTGAGACCGGAAGATTTTCCTTCCCAAGGTATGGGAATGGGTCAAAGCCGAGGATCAGATAGCGAAACCCCTTATCCTCAATACCGATTACCAACGGTCCCTCAGGGCTTTCTATAATAGGATCTCCAAAGGAGAGAGGTTTCAATGAACGGGCATAAGCGGGATGGAAAAGAGCAAAGTTAACGTAACGGGTTAAGGGATGGGGTTCACTCCAGCTTGAGATGACAGGTCGAGACAAAACCCCTCCTACAGCAACCAAGGGATTTTCCTTAGGCGGGAGAACCAAGAGGGCATGTTTTTGCGGCAAGAGAGCCGGCGCAGAAAAATGAAATATCTCCAGGGCATGTCCCTCAGCTTGGCTTTTCTCGTAGGCTCCAGGTGAGATCACCTTCAAGCTGAGGCCCGGGATTAAACGGAGGCTATAAAGTTCTTCAGGCCGGGGGGAAATCCCGAGGATCTCCAGTTCCCTCGACGTCGGCAGAACAGCAAAGCGGCGATTATCGAGAGGTAATCCATCGCTCAACTCAAGCTCGGCCTCATAGGTGGAGTGGGTGGGAAAGCCCTCGAAAGATGCTGCAGTGATCTTACGTGGCGCTAGGGTATACGTGCGAGTAGAGAGGACTTTTCCACCACCTTTTAATGATAGCTTGACCCTTTCTTCCTTTGAGGAGAAGCTAGTGACTTCGACCTTGGCCTCCAACTGGGATGAGGTAAAGGAGGGGCGGGCAAGATGGAAAGAGGTGATGGCGAGATTTTCTTTGGGTTGTCCTACTGTAATGACCCTGATTGCGCCACCCTGGCCTTGGGACGGGTGATCGGTTAAGAAAAAGATGCGCTCGTATTTTTTCTCCTTTGCCAACCGGAAAAGCCCCTCTCCGTATCCGCTAGGAGGTTCCCCCAGGTCATAAGGAGCAAGAGTGCCGATAAGGCCTAACACCTTGCCGGGCGCCAAGGCGTCTCCTCCGATCCGTTCGAGCCTTGGAACGGTAAGGTAGAGATCGACCCGAGCCCTGGGCGAAAAGCCCTGCAGCAGATCGCGCGCTTCATCCAAGGCTATTGCAAAGCGACTCCTCCGTCCCTCAAGGGCCTGCATGCTTGCAGAGTTATCCAGGACAATGGCGATGTTTAAAGGGCGAACTGAGAAGACCGGCTCGCCCAGAGCCAGTATCAACAGTAAAAGGAGGAGGAGTTGTAGAAAGAAAATAGGAGGAAGATGTAGCCATCCCCACGGCCGTCCTCCAGAGCGGGGAGAAAACTCCTTGAAGAGAAGCAGGCTTGAGAAAACGAGACGGCGCCTCCCCCTGATGAGATAAGGGATAAGGAGAAGCGGGAGAAGAAAAAGGGCGTACAGCGCTGCCGGATTTAGGAATTCCATAGCGGCTACTTGAAAAGACCTATAGCGGGTAGAGTCTCGAGGACAAACTCGCTTAATTCCTGGTCCGTCACAAAAAGGGAGTAATGGATTCCGCTCTGATGACAGAAACTCTTGAGCTGGAGGTTATGGCGCTGCAGACTCTCCTGGTACTCTCTGCGGAGATTCCCGCTCCATTGGAGCCTTAGCTCTGCGTGGCTCTCGCTATCCACTAGCGCTAGGCCCCCACGAGGAAAAGGCGGGTCGACCTCTTGTCGGGCCAGAACCTGGATTACAGAGATATCGAGGTTAAAGGCACGGAGCAGATTCAGCCCTTGCTGGTAGGAAGAGATGGGCATGAGAAAATCGGAGAGGAGAATCGCCTTGCCCGGGCGGCGGATCCGCTTCAAGTGCTCTCCCAAGGCCAGGGCCAGTTCCACCGGCCCTGCAGGGGAAGGGGTAGAGACAAAATCGATGCAGTCCATGATCCGATGGCGCCCACGGTAAAAGGGGGAGGCTGAAGGAGCGGAAGTTCCTTCCAGGAGATGGAGCTTTACGTGGTCGTGGTTGGCCAAGACCACGTAGGCAAGGGCCAGGGCAACCTGACAGGCTGGAGAGAATTTCTCCTTGGGAGAAGGGAAGGCCATCGAGCCGCTAGCGTCAATAAAGAGGTAGACAAAGAGGTCCACTTCTTCGTGGAAGAGCTTCACATAGAGGCGGTCACTGCGGGCAAAAATCCCCCAATCAAGATAGCGGATGTCGTCCCCCGGAGAGTACCTTCGGTAATCGGCGAATTCCAGACTGGTCCCTCGGCGCGGAGAGGAGTAACTGCCCGGGCGGCTGCCGAGAAACTCCTTGCGCGTGCGGAGCCTGAGACACTCTAGACGACTCAGAAACTCAGACGTAAAAGGCGCAGGTAGCATGGCACCTAGTCCCGCGGTACCTTTTTTACCAGCGCTGACAGGATTTGGTCTGGGGCGACATTTTCTGCCTCGGCCTGAAAATTGAGAATCAGACGGTGACGTAACGAAGGATAGATTACTGCCTCGATGTCTTCATAGCTCACATGAACCCTGCCCTCGGCCAATGCATTTCCCTTGGCTCCTAGGATGATGGCCTGGGCCCCACGCGGGCTCGCACCAAAGCGGAGGTATTCCTTGACCTCAGAGACAGCGGCGTTCCCCTTCTGGCCTGGCGGTTGAGTGGCGTGGACCAAGCGCACCACGTAGCCTTCAAGGGGTGGAGCCATGATCACCTGGCGTAGCAGGAGTTGCATCTGAGCAACGATTCCCGCGCCATCGCCTGAAAGGACCTGCGCTGCCTCCTTAATCGTCTCCCCTGTAGTACGATGTAAGATCTCGCTTAGCTCCTCGGGTGAAGGGGGAGAAACCAGGAGTTTGAAGAAGAAGCGATCGAGCTGAGCCTCCGGGAGAGGATAGGTTCCCTCGAGTTCAATCGGGTTCTGGGTCGCAAGCACCATAAAAGGAGACTCCAACGGATAGGTCTCCCCAAAGACCGTCACCTGCCGCTCCTCCATCGCCTCTAGAACGGCCGACTGGGTTTTTGGGGTAGCCCGGTTGATCTCATCCGCAAGGACAACCTGGGCAAAAATCGGCCCCTTCTTAAACTGGAAATCTCTGCGCCCATCGCTTTCAGCGAGCACTTGAGTCCCGGTAATATCCGCGGGCATGAGATCTGGCGTGAATTGAACTCGCTTGAAAGAGAGTCCCAGGGCACGGCTCAAGGACTTGATGAGCAGGGTTTTGCCTAAACCTGGCACCCCCTCAAGGAGCATGTGCCCCCCGGCAAAGAAGGCAATGAGAATCTTACGGATAACATCCCCGTGGCCAACAATGATCTTTTTGACTTCCCCCTCCAGAAGCGAAAAGATCTGTTTAAACTTTTCTGGCTCCATCACCTCTCCTCCCTAACGAATCAGCCTTCGATATTCTAAGGGAACAGGTTGCTTTTCGGAAGGAGCATCAGGCGCGGCAGAGCGAGGTAGAGGGGCATTGCTAACAGGAACCTTGGGTTGAAGCTCTTTCCTCTTACCCGAACCGCCTTTACCGGTTGAGCCCTCCGCTTCTTCTTCGGGCAACTGCACGGTAACAAAACGCGACCCCTTGAGCCCTTTCTCCCCCTGCTCCCCTGGTTGCTGGAAGCGCTCGGCGGGCGGTGCCCCTCGGGGGATATCTTCACTCATCTTGCTCTTGCCACCCTTTTCCTCTAGTTCCCCCTTGGCCATGCCTTCCGTTTCTCTCCTCTTTTCTCCTTCTCTTTTGACTTTTTCCCCTTCACCTTTATCGCTTTCGCCCTGGCCCTTCCCGGGTTCATTCTTGTTTCCCGCCGGGGACTTCTCTCCTTTGAGATCTTTACTTCCCAATATGGCTGACTCACCTTGCCCCTCCCCTCCACTCCCTTTACTTGACTCTTTCCCTTTCCCCTCTCCCTGTTGGGGCAGGTTGCTCTTTATTCCTCCACCCTCTCCCTTCTCCTGACTCCCCTCTAGTCCCTTCTCTAATTTTCGCAGGGCATTCGCCGCCTGCTTTGAAAGATCGTTCCCGGCTCCCCCCTCCTGTCGCTCTGCTGCGAGTTGTTTCTCTACCTTATTCAACATCTCCTGGATCATGGAGCGCTTCTGCGCGTTGCTGAGACCCTTTTCCTGAATCCGAGCTGCCATGGCCTCGAGGCCTCGAGCCAATTCTGAAGAACGGGGTACCTGAGACAACTTTTGGGCCAAGAGCGCCAACTCATTCGCGGGCGGCGCCTTAGGTGTAAAAAACGGAATGATCTGCAAAAACAGATGAGACAATAGAACAATGACGAGAGAGCCGATCAATGAATCAAGAAAGGACCGCTTCACCCGGTAGGGGAAGTCCCTCTTCAGATCTAGGCGATGTCCGAGCCCGGCTGCCTCATGCCGCAAACGGTCAACCAAAAAAGAAGGGTAAAATGAGGGGTCGATGGTGGCCAAGGTGACAAAGCGATCTTTCCCCTCCACTCTGTCATCGATCAATCGAGCCGCGAGACGAACCAAATGCGCCATCGAGTGATGGCGCGAAATCCCCATGAGTAAAGCGATTCCAAGGGCGGTGGCACTGGCGAAGATGACAGTCTCCTGGGCGATCAAGCGGGAGCGATAAAGAAAAACCATGAGATAGGAAAAAACCAGGATAGGGGGGAAGAAAATCAACAGAGAGTCCCAAAGGGCATGCCTCTTAAGATGGCTGCGCAGTCGATCCACCAGTTTCTCGGGCAATTCCGTGCCTCTTTCCGATCGGTTTCTCTCCATACCTTTCCAATATAACATGTCCCGAACCCTACCACCATAAAGGCATGCCCATTACCGCCTGGGAAGGCGTTGCTTCCCGCTCTGGTAGAGTTTTACCGCTTTGTTATGCTCCTCGAGGCTCACGGAAAAGAGATGCGACCCATCATTTTTAGAGACAAAGTAGAGATAAGGTACTGGGGCTGGGTGGAGGGTGGCCATAAGCGAGGAGAGGCCTGGATTGCAAATGGGTCCAGGAGGGAGCCCTTGAATGAGATAGGTGTTGTAAGGACTGTGGGTCCGAAGGTCTTTGCGCTTCAGGTTTCCCGAGAAGTGCTTGAGGCCGTAGATCACAGTGGGATCACTTTGGAGAGGAATCTTGGACTTCAGCCGATTATGAAAGACCGCCGAGACCAGAGGACGCTCGGCTTCAATGCCAGTTTCTTTTTCAATCAATGAGGCCAGGGTCACAACCTCGTGAAGATTGAGTCCCATCTCCTTGGCTTGCTGCTCCATCATCGGACTAAATATCCCACGAAACTTCTCCGCCATGGTCATGAGAATCTCTCTTTCTGTGATAAGGGGCGTGAAGTAATAGGTCTCTGGGAAGAGATAGCCCTCAATCCCCTTACCATCAAGTCCGAGCAGGGAAAGAAGTTCTGGGCTGTTAGCCTCTGCCAAGAACTGATCCTTCTTAGCTATTTCCCCTTTTTGCAGATGGTCTGCAATCTCTTTTAGCGTTAGCCCTTCGGGGATCGTTATACGGTGAAAGACGCCCTTCCCAAGCACCATCCGATTTAGGATCTCTTTTGGCGGCAGGGGCATCTCGAACCGGTAAAGGCCCCAGTGAATCTTCTTGTCCACATCCGACAGTCGAGCCCAAAGTGAAAAAAGTTTCTCATTGGAGATTACCCCTTTATCCTTCAGCTTACGCACCACCGAGGAAAAGGACTCTCCTCGCTCCACCTTAACCTCCACCGTTGCTTGCTTCTGTACAGGGGGGGAGGAAAGGAAAACGAGTAGAAAACCAAGGAACGAAAGGAAAGAGAGGGAGACAAACAGCGCGGTAAGGAGAAAATACTTCACGGTCTCAAAGCTTTAACGTCAAAGGCGGGGATGGGTTTATCTGGGAATCGGCCGGTGTGAGCTAATTTTCTGCTAGGTTTACCTTCATCCAGCCTTCGATCTGCTTCAGGAAACCGGCAAAGGGATCCTCCGTTGGTGCCGGGGCGAAATAAGCCTTGCGCATGTAGTCGAGGGCACCTGAATAGTATTCAAACTTTTTGGACAGCTCTTGAAAGAGGATGAAGCCAGTGCGGTAGAGGGAGAGGTCCAACTCCGAGACCGTCCAATAAGAACGACTTCCCTGCTGGAGATAGTAGTCGAGAAAACCTTTTCCCTCGACATAGGAACGAAAGATACCGCTCATGAAGAGAGTGTAATCTCCTAGATATTTACGCAGGGCCCTTTCCTTGAGTAGGCCGCTCGCCTGCATTGTGTCTGGTTTGGTCTCTGCCAGGATCTCAACCACGCTGTCCAACTTCTTTCCGCCGCGAGAGCGGATCCGGTAGAGGTTGTCGGCGCTGGCAAAGTCAGTCAACACGTCGGCCACGTATCGCGCTACCGTGGCGTCGTTGATCCCTAGCTGCCAGAAGCTCTGGCAAGTTAGATTGTGGAAGAAGCCATGCAATCGGCTGCTAGCTGTGCTCTTTTCCATCGAACAGCTTCTATGATACCAAATTTAGGGTACTTTTAGAAGATTTCTATCTAGGAGGTCAAAAGCCTGGTCAGACGCGAAAGACCTGATCGTGTTCCCTCACCTTCTCCTTGACCTTGATCCCGACGACTTCCCCCTTCTGCGCCTGGGTGACGCTCTGGTGCTCGATCTGTATAGAGTCCACAGTCTGGATGAAATCGGTGTGCTTTCCCTTAATATGGATCGTGTCACCCACTTTGAGTTCCCCGTCGGTTAGTTCAATGATGCCCACGCTGAGATGGGAATAGTAGTGGGTGATTCGACCGATCAGTTTTTCCGCTGCCTCTGGAGCCATGGCCAACCCTCCTTATACTTTTTATTATGGCACAAGTGGTCCAATAGACAACATTTTTTATCCTGGCCATTTTATGGGGGAGAGATATAATAAGGCCGCTCTTTTAAAGCGGGCTCCTTATCACAGGAGGTACCTATGGCAAGGGATCTCAAAGAGGATTTTTTTCGCTTGGACGGCGCTTGGGCTTCGTTCGAGTTGATGTCGATCCGTAAGCGGGAAGATTACCTGAAGCCCTTTCGGGTCCTACGGTGCAACATTGCTGATCAGGTAGACTTCCAGGCCCCCGAGGGGATGAGAAACGCAACCGAGGCGTCCGTGTTAATCGAGATCTTCGGGGATGAGGAACTGGTAGCCGCAAGCGGTCGAGGCCCGGTCCATGCATTGGACAATGCCATGCGCAAGGTCCTTGAAAAGCACTACCCTCAGCTTTCCGAGGTCCGGCTAGAGGAATTTGATGTGCGCTTGTTACACCATGGGGAAGCCATGGAGAATGAAGAGGAAAAGGGGGCAGAAGCCCCGGTGAGGGTCCTGGCCATCTTCTCCGATGAGAAGGAGAGGTGGGGAACCGTTGGGGTAGCTGAGGACATCCTTCAGGCCAGCGCGGAGTGCATCATTGACGGACTGGAGTGGAAGCT
>JAHFAO010000049.1:16203-19262 GCA_023250515.1 Deltaproteobacteria bacterium
CTCAACAGTTGGTTTGTGCCCTATCCGGGGGCTAAGACAACCCTCCTCTGGTTTCATGGCAATGCGGGCAATATCAGCCATCGCTTAGAGAACATCAGGCTCCTCCATGACAAGGTCAAGATCAACATATTGATTGTTGGCTACCGCGGCTATGGTCGGAGTGAGGGCAGAGTCTCGGAGGAGGGAACCTACATGGACGGAGAGGCAGCACTCAAATATCTCCGCACCAGAGAAGAGGTAGACCCGAAAAGGATCGTCTTCTTTGGTCAATCCTTGGGGGCAGCTGTCGCCGCGGACTTGGCCACACGCGAAGAGTGTCTAGCCTTAATCCTTGAAACCCCCTTTGCCTCTATCCGTGAGATGGCCCGAGCGGCCTTTCCTTTTCTCCCGATTGGACCTTTACTCCGCACACGTTATGATGTGGTGGAGAAAGTAAAGAGAGTTAAAGCCCCGCTCCTCGTATTACACGGGGATAAAGACGAAGTGGTTCCCTTTGAGCAGGGAAAAAAGGTTTTCGAGGCTGCGTCCCCGCCGAAGGAGTTCCACACGATCCGGGGCGCGCACCATAATGATACTTACATCGTAGGTGGGGATGCCTACTTTGCGGTCTTGAAGGATTTCATCGAGCGGGCTGCAGGCCCACTGTCCGGACGATAATTTAAGACTCAGATCTTTTTCTCTTCCCTGCCTTCAATAGCCCCCTTGCTGCCTCGCCACCGAGCCTGCATCGGGCATCTGGACAAAAGCGCTACCCTTATCCTATAAGGAAGAGAAAAGTTAAGAGGATCCCATATGAGCCAGCAAAACTCAGCTTTTCTCCAGTCCCTCGACAAGATCGTCGCCGATTGCCAGCTCAATTTGAAATGGGTGGCGTATTCCAAAGATCGTCTTACAAAAGCAGAGGGAGTTTCTGGGTCTACATTCTGCGCTGTGCTGATAACTCGTATTACACCGGGCACACGGATAATCTTAAGGAGCGCATAGCAAAACATCAGGCTGGCGAGATTGAAGGGTATACCTCAACTAGACTTCCAGTGACGCTCCTGTTTTGTCAGGAATTCCCCACTCGGGAGGAAGCCTTAGCCTGTGAGAGGCAGGTCAAAGGCTGGAGTCGGAGGAAGAAGGAAGCACTTATGCGGGGAGATTGGGTGGAGGCGTCTCGGCTGGCGCGGCGTCACCCTTCGAGAGCCTCAGAGTCTGTCCTGAGCGATGTTCGTCCTTCGACTGGCTCAGGACGAACGGAGTCGAAAAGGTGATCAAGGCAAGATCATCCAGGCTAAGGTTGCAAGAGCTATATTATTGGTAGAAACCTCGAGGAGACCACAGATGGCAAAAATAGCGGAGAAGGTCAAAAAACCGGACCGGGGGTATGCGGATCTGCGCGACCATGTCGCCGCTTTGGAGAGGGAGGGATTGCTAGTGCGAGTCCGGCGGGAGATCAATAAGGATACGGAGATGCATCCTCTTGTCCGGTGGCAATACCGCGGAGGCCTAGCGGAGAAAGAGTGGCGCGGCTTTCTTTTCGAGCGCGTCACCGACACCAAAGGCAGACGTTATGACATCCCCGTCGGAGTTGGGATCATGGCAGGCTCGAAGTATATCTGCGCCGTGGGCCTAAACTGCCGTCCTGAGGAGATCGTGGATAAGTGGGAGCGCGCCTTCCGTAACCCCATAGAGCCGATCATGGTTAACAGCGGACCTGTACAGGAGATTATCCAGAAAGGTGATGATCTTAAACGCGCTGGGGGCTTGGATCAGTTTCCAATTCCTATCTCAACCCCTGGTTTTGACGGTGCACCGTTCATCACTGCTGGTCATTGGGTGACTAAGGACCCAGACACGGGCGTCCGTAATATGGGCAACTACCGGGGCCATGTGAAAGCCATGGACCGGGTCGGGATCTTTCCCGGCCCGGGGCAACACGTTCTGGCTCACTGGCACAAATGCAAGGAGCGAAAAATTCCCCTTGAGGCGGCGATCGTTGTGGGTCCACCGCCGGTCGTCTCCTATGCCGCGGTGCAGAAGGTCCCCTATGGAGTGGATGAGCTGGCAGTTGCCGGCGGTCTGGCAGGCGAGCCGATCCGGCTAGTCAGGTGTCAGAGCGTCGATCTCGAAGTTCCAGCCGATGCTGAGATCGTTATCGAGGGACGACTTTCCACGGAATATGTCGAGCCTGAAGGCCCTTTTGGAGAATCGCATGGTTATATGCACCCGCGGATGCTGAACCCATTCATGGAGGTCACCTGCATTACGCGTAAGAAGAATCCCATTCTGGTCTCATGGACCAGCCAGGTGACTCCGAGCGAGTCGAGCATCATTAAAAGGATAGGCTACGAGCCGCTTTTTCTGCGCTTTCTAAAAGGCGAGTTGGGAATCAAGAGCGTTGTTCAGGTCGCCATGCATGAACCTCTGACTAACCTGCGCAAGGTGATCGTGGTCCAGTTGAAAAAGCCGACTGAGGCCGAGACCTGGCGCGCCCTGATGGGAGCGGCAAGCTTCCATCCTGGAGTGGGTAAATTTCTGGTAGCGGTAGACGAAGATATCGACCCCTGGGATCTGGAGATGGTTATGTGGGCGATCAGCTATCGCTCCATGCCTGACAAGGACGTGCAGATCCTCAAAGGGCGGGAACGGGGACATGGGCCACCCTTTGGCCGTGAGGATCAACCCGTGGAGACGCGGACAGCCGACGAATCGGCCCTCCTCATCAATGCGATCCTGCGTGAGGCTTTCCCGCCGGTCTCTCTTCCAAGGCGGGAGTATATGGAGAAGGCCCGGGCCATTTGGGAGGAGCTAGGGCTTCCGCCTCTTAATCCCAGGCAGCCCTGGTACGGCTATTCCCTGGGCGATTGGGATGATGAGCTAGAAGAAGAGGCCAGGCTCGCTGTGCAGGGGGACTATTTGCGCAACGGGGAAAAACTCAAAAGCCGCCGAGTTAAAGTCTAGTGTAGTGTCTCATAAAAAGCTTTACTCACCGTTCGTGGTGATCCCTCGACAAGCTCGGGACTAAAGGCGCAGTCGAGGGAGCCTGTCCTGAGCAAAGCCGAAGGGTCGAACCA
>JAHFAO010000050.1 GCA_023250515.1 Deltaproteobacteria bacterium
CCGCTTTTGTTCCAACCTGTTAACGAGCTCCAGTCCCTCATCCTCAATTTTGAAGGACTTTTTGTCTGTTTTGTCTGGGTCCAGTGACTTAATGAAACGTGGCTCGCCGAAAAGAAAATCGAGTTTCTCAATGTTTATCAGGTGCTCTTTTAGGGCGTCAAAGGCATATATCGTGAAATAGGCCGAGACTACGGACAACTGGGAGCCGCTCTTAATTTTGGCCTTTAAGAAGTCTGCAACTGTTCCGCGAAGATAATTGTCCTTAATGCCCGAATTGCTAGTTGGAGATGACATATGGCTTTACCCTCGCCAGGAATGAGGAACGGCTCCCCATCGTAATTACACTGATTCTAATGCGGTAAGGTTGGTCTGACAAGCGCTTTTTCGGGGTCAACGGAACCATATGTCAAGGAAGGTCTGATGGTATGTTACGGAATATCCCAGTTGCTTTTTATCTTTCATGAGTCTAGACTTCCTGCCGTGGCTGTAAGTAAAAGACCCTTCTTCGCTCGCTACACTACAAGCCTGTGGGTTCGCTTCTTACGTTTCAATCTTCTCTCCAACAAGAGACTGCAGGATGATCTGGAGAGGTTGGCTCTTACCCCACCCCAGTTCTATGTCTTGGCGACCATCGGGTACGCTGGCGGGCTTCCCTTCGGTGAGATCGGTGAGAAGATGATGGTCACCGTAAGCAACTTAACCGGCATCGTAGACCGACTGGAGGAAAAAGGATTGGTTGCCCGAGAAAGAGACGCACAAGACCGGCGGGTGGTCCGTGTTGCGCTCACTGAAAAGGGAACCAAAGTCTATAGAAGTACCATCCCTCTTTTCGAAAAAAGCATCGCAGAATTTTTTTCCCCCCTAAATAAGTCGCAACAAAAAGAGCTTGCCTCCCTTTTGCGCAAATTGATACGCGTTTCGTGGGCGCATTAAGGCGGGTCTTTATTGATTGACAAAAGATACTTTACAGGTATAAAGTTCATCCCTTAACGATTTCCAGGATAGTTTCGTCTGAACGATGAAGGAGGAAAGTAAAAGGCCCATCGGTCTAGAACGGGTAAAAAAGTGGCTCTACGCTAAAGGGCTGGAAGAGCGGGGCTCTGGCTGTGTCCTTTGCGGTTCTTGCTACGGCCACGGTCCTGTCAATCCAATGGAGGACCATCCGGGATTTAAAACCAAATGTCCACCCTACGAATTCTATCGCTTCCAGCGCTTCACTCCTAAGTCACGCTGGCTCATGTCCCAGCGCGTCTATCATGGGCTAGACCCCATCACCCCTGAACTGAAAGAAGTTATCTACACCTGTACGACCTGCCTTATGTGCCAAGAGATCTGCGGGGTACGCAACGATGGTTATGGCCCTTGGGACATCACCGTCGCGATGCGTGAGGAAATTACAGAAAAGGAAGGTCCTTTGGAGGCCCATCGTCCGCTCTTGGAGGGACTGAGACTATACAATAACCCTTGGTCCCAACCCAAGAATGAGCGCGGGGAGTGGGCGAAGGGATTGGGACTAAGAAAGTTAGGCGAAAAAGAATCATCCACCCTCCTCTTTGCAGGCTGCTCTGCGGATGGAACGAGTGGCAGAGCTGGAGCCGTCGCTCTGGCCAAGCTCATGAAACAAGTCGGAGAGAATTTTGTCATTTTGGGGGAAGAGGAGAAGTGTTGTGGTCTCTATGCCAATGATCTTGGCTTCCCGAGGGAGTACCATCGTTTGGAAGAAGAGAACCTCAAGACAGTTAAAGAAGCGGGGATCAAAAAGATCGTTATTGCCTGTGGCAGCTGCCGGCGGATTTGGAAGAATTACCCGAAGGAAAAGATGCAGGGGATCGAAGTCCTTCACGGCGTGGAGTACATAGAGAGGATTTTGCAGGAGAGACAGCTCAAGTTTAGCAAGACCATTAAAAGAAAAATCACCTACCACGATCCCTGCCACCTGGGCAGGGGCTGTGGCGTCTATGAATCCCCCAGAAATATCCTCCGCTCTATCCCCGGCGTCGAGCTCGTGGAGATGCCCCGCAACCGACGCTGGGCCTGGTGCTGCGGTGGGGGAGGAGGAGTCCCCGAGGCCTTTCCAGAGTTGGCTCAGTGGAATGCTGAGGATCGGCTGCGCGAGGCTGAGCAAACTGGGGCGGAGCTCCTCATTACCACAAGCGCCCTATGTCTGCGCAATTTTGCCTGTAGCCAGCAGGCCCACCTTCAGACTCAAGACCTTCTTGAATTTATCCACCAGGCAGTTTAGGGGATGCGCAGAGAGGCCCATTTCACGCCGGAGAAGATGCTTTCCCTCCTGGGGGTTAAGGCTGGTTCGCTAGGTCCCTTTGCCCTCATCCCAGGGCCTAAAGAGCGAAGCCAGATGCTCCTCGGAGCCCTGGAGAACCCCGCTAAAAATTTTTCCTTTCTCGATTACGAGATGCACACGGGGAGCCACAACGGGAAAAAAGTAACCGTGGGTAATGGGGGGCGCTATGCACCAGATACGGCGATCACGACGGAGATCCTCTGTGCCGGTGGCGTAGAATCCCTTATCCGTATTGGGAGCTGCGGCTCTTTGCAGGAACAGATTAAGATCGGAGATCTCATTATTGTGACAGGGGCAGTTCGAGGTGAGGGCACTACGGCCTATTATGTCGCAAGAAACTTCTCTACTGTCTCTCACCCTGAGATTGTCCGCGCCCTGACGGAAGCAGCTAAGAGTCTCAAGGTCCGCTACCACCTTGGCCAGGTCTACACCACAGACGCCCTGTTTCAAGAGACCCCGGAGCTTATCGAGGAACTGGAGCAACAGAGAATCTCAGGCATCGACATGGTCACGTCAACGTTCCTCACCATCGCTCAGGTGCGGAAGAAGAGGGCCGGGGCCATACTTGCTGTCTCGGATGAATGTCTGCAGGGTAAGATGGGTTTCCGCGATCCCATTTTTCTCGAGGCCGAGGAGAAGATGGTTGAAGTGGCCCTCAAGGCGATCCACCTTATAGGTTAGCCAGAGATGAAATCAAAACAGAGTCCTCTTTTCACCCCGGCACTCTGGGAGGGAAACCGCTTCAAGATCCTCGATGAGACGCTTCTCCCCTGGAAGCTCGAGTACATCACGGTCAGCGATGTCTCTCAGGCGCTTCAGGCAGTAAAGGAAATGAAGACCCGCGCCTTTGGTCAGGTCATGACCTTTTTTTACGCTGCGGCCCTGGCCGCGCGAGACTACAGGGGAAAGGAAGCCGAAGGGCTGAGAGAGCGGCTCTATGAACTGACTGAAGAGTTCTCCCAGGCGCGCCCGACCTTCGATTTTAAGGGCCTCGCCAGACTCTTCTCCGAGTGGTTTCGTGAACTTCCTTCGGGTGCCGCGGCAGGTGAATGGATCGAAGGGAAAATACACCAGTTCGCCGCGAGGGTCCCCGAGGTGCGAGGCGCAAGGGCCCGACATGCTGCAGGCCTCCTGCCCAACCCCTGTCGGCTCCTCACCCATTGTAATGTCAGCGGCGAGCTCGTCGCCGTGGCCCGATGGTGTGAGGAAATGGGAAAAGAGTTTTCAGTGATGGCAACGGAGACGCGCCCCTATCTCCAGGGGTCCCGTCTCACAGCCTGGGAGTTGGCCCAAGCCAGTGTCAAGGTTGACGTGATCCCCGACTGTGCCATCGCGCAAGTCATGACCAAAGGCGAAGTGAACGCTGTGATTGTGGGTGCGGACCGTTCGGCCCAAAACGGCGATATCATCAACAAGGTGGGGACCTATCCGATAGCCCTAATGGCCAAGGAATACGGCATCCCCTTCTATGCCCTTGTGCAGGATCCAGGCCCTCTGGTGAAGGGAGAGGATGCCGTCATTGAGGAACGTCCTGTGGCTGAGCTCTTTACCTTTCAAGGCCGCTCCGACATACCCGAAGGCCTTCAAGGCCGTTATCCGGCCTTCGATGTAACACCTGCGTCATTGGTATCCTCCCTGATCAACTTTGACGGCTCGCTCACGCCTGAAGATTTTAGGCAAAGGTTTCAGCAAGCATCCACTGGGACCCTTCGACTTCGCTCAGGGCAGGCTCCAGATGGCAAAAAAGAGCAAGGAAAATATCTTCTCCTCTACGGGATCCCTAAGCCCGATAGCTACCCCTATCTCTCTCATGCGCTCAAAGCAGAACAGGTCCAAACCGTCTTGGTCCCCGAGATGCGTCCCGAGCTTTGGGGGGTGCAGGTGGTCACCCGTGAACTTCTTGAGAAGAATATTCCGACAACCCTCATCTCGGATAACATGATGGGTACCTTTTTTGCCCAAGGACTGATTCACCGTCTTTATCTCTTTTATACAGAGCTAAGCGAAAAAGGGCCTGTAGGAATCTGCGGTTCGCTTCTCGCTACGCTTCTGGCACGTGCCCACGGGGTCCCGGTTGAGCTGCTTGCCTCTGCAGAGGCCAAAGTGGCCCCATTGGATCGAGACATCTCTACCTTTTTAGGGCAGAGGGTTATTCCCGAGGGAGTCGCCATCTATCCCATTGAAAGAGAGGTGGTCCCTTGGTCCCTCTTCAAGGAGAATAAGGCAGGCATTTAATGAAACGGCTAGAGCGAGAGATGATCTATTGGGGAAGGCTCCTCTTTGAGCGGCGGCTCATCAGCGGCTGGGGAGGAAATATTAGCTGTCGAATAGGGAAGGAACGTTTCCTGATTACCGGACAGCACGCCCCGCTAGGGTTTCTTAGCCCTAAAGATCTGGTTCAGATTGACCGCAAAGGTCAACCGCTCAAAAAAAAACAAAAGGCCTCGAGTGAGACCCCACTCCATTTAGCGGCTTACCACGGCACCGAGGCTAAGGCGGTCATCCATGCCCATCCTCCCATGGTCTTGGCCTTTTCTCTGTCACACGGAAGCTTTGTTCCCCTGAGCTTTGAGGAGAAATACACTATTGGAGAAGTCCCCATCCTTCCTCAGGAAACCCCCACGGTAACTGAGACCGAAAGAGTCGTTGAGGAGCTAAGGCTTCGTCCTATCGTCATCCTTCAGGGTCATGGCACGGTCGCGGTGGGAAAAGATTTAAGAGAGGCTTTTCTCCTAACTGATCTCCTTGAAGAGGCCGTTCATTGCCAGTTCTTCAAGAAGGAGAATTTAAGCCGTTCCGCATCAATACCCGATACCGAATGGGCAGCACATAAGAAGAGCAAGAATGGCTATGTCCTTTTTTCTCGTGAACATATGGAAGCCCTGGTTCAGGGGGCCAATAATGATCCCCAATTTCAGAGCCATGGCAGTGAAACCGGGCTTACAACCACATTGACGCTGGATTTAGAAGATAATGGAACGCGTTGGACCTTTAATTTCGTGCAGGGAAAAATTATCGGTTTCGAGACTGGTGGGGAGGGAGAGTTCGTGATTAGAGGAAAAAGTGAGTGGTGGAGGGCGATCTTTGAAAAACGCATCGATCCCTTCCTGGCAACACAGCAAGGGAAACTCCAACTGGTTCGAGGTGAGCTTTGGAAACTCTCTCGCTGGTTTAAACCCTTTCAGAGGGCCTTTACGTTGTGGCAAGCGATCCCAATAAGATAGGTTTCTTTGTGGGCAAAATCCTGGAGGAGACTGCCCAAAAATTTTCCGAGAAGGTTGCGCTCATCGCCAGAGAAGGCGAGATGAGCTTCGCAGCAATGAACGAAAGAGTTACGTGCCTAGCGGGCCGTCTCCAGAGTGAAGGTGTCAAGCAAGGAGACCGAGTCGGTCTTCTTTTGCCGAACTCTCTTGCCTTTGCGCTTAGCTACTACGGAACACAAAGGATGGCGGCGGTTACGGTGGTCTTGGATGCGCGCCTTAGAGGAAAAGAGCTCGAAGGGGTCTTACGCGATGCCGACCTGCGCCTCATGATCACCCATCAGCGCCTCATTCCTGAAATCGGAGAGGCGCTCAAGGAGTTCAGCCGGCTTTCTCTCTGGATCGTGGACGGAGAGGGAGAGCAGAGCTTCGAGAAAAGGCTTTCGTCTGGGGCGCTCGGTTTTGCCCAGCCGCAGCACCATCCAGAGGATGACACGCTAATCCTATACACATCGGGAACTACAGGAGAACCCAAAGGGGTAGTACTGAACCACATCAACCTCATTCAATTCCCCCGGGTCATGGCCGAGATGCACAAAACCAATTCGGATACTGTCTGGGGTTGCATCCTCCCAATGTCCCACATTTCGGGTCCGATTTACTTAAATGAGATTGTTGATAAGGGCAGCAGCATGGTTATCTTCGACCAGTTTAACCCCATTACCCTGCTCGAGGGGATTCAGAAGTACCGGATCACTGTCTTTCATGGCGTGCCGATCATTTTTCAGCTTCTCTTAGGAGTTACCAACCTCAAAGATTATGATACGCACAGTGTCGAACTCGCTGCCATGATGGGAACAACAGTTCCTGTGTCGCTCATGCGTGCCTTTAAGAAAATCCTGCCCCACGTCAAGATCATTCAGGGATACGGACTCACGGAGACCTCGCCTCTGATCACTCTTACCGAACCTCACCAAGCCGATTCCAAGATGGCAAGCATCGGCAAGGCTGTTTCAGATGTGGAGGTAAAAATTGTTGATGAGAGAGGTAAGGAGGTTTCCGAAGGCGAGGCGGGCGAGATCATTACCCGTGGGCCGCATGTGATGAAGGGCTATTTCCGTAGGCCGGACGCTACTGCTGAACGGATTCGTAACGGGTGGCTTTATACGGGGGATATTGGACGGCGTGACAATGACGGCTACTATTACCACTTGGGGAGAAAAGACGACATGATCATCACTGGTGGCCTCAATGTCTATCCGGCGGAGGTGGAAAATATGTTGTGCGAGCATCCCCAGGTGCAAGAAGCCGTGGTCTTCCCGATTCCAGACTCCAAGAGAGGTAATGTCATCGGGGCAGCCGTGGTCCTGCGTCCAGGGGATAAGATCGGCGAGAAAGAGCTCTTAAGTTTTCTCCGCTCTAACCTGGCGAATTTCAAAGTGCCGCAGAAAGTTGCGATTCGTGAATCCCTGCCCCGGACTTCCACTGGTAAAGTCATTAGGGACGCTTCCGCTCTGCTGTCAAACTAGAGGCAACAGTCGAAAGGCAACAGGCGACAGTATTCTGAGTCTTCCTCATGCCTCAAGCCCCTCGCCTCATGCCTTTGAAGCGTAAAGCCATGAAAAAGCCTGCTGCGAATGAGGAGGAGTTGATCGACAGGGTCAAAGGGGTAGGCGGGATCATCGTGGGGATCTCCGAGAACAGGAACTGGATTGAGCTTTTCTACGAAGGGGATCTCATGCATACCAAAAATATCGATCTCCCTCTCGATGTCCTATTTGATGTCTTTGTGGAGGAGATCCCTCACAAGACCACCGTTTACGAATATCCGCGCATGATGATCTATTTTGATGGTCCATGCACACTCGAGATTTATCGTGAGGGGAGTAAAGTCATCGTCAGGGGATGTCAGCCGGACAAAGATGGAGGGACCAAGGGATAAAGGTTAAAGGGTAAAATTGCCGTAGCGAACACAACGGGGTCACTCAGAACGTCAGGGATTCACTAAGGATAGAACCTAATGAAGCTTAGCGGTAGGGTAGCTTGTGTAACGGGGTCGGTAAGAGGTATCGGATGGGAGATTGTTCAGGCCTATGCGCAGGAAGGGGCAAAAGTTGTCATCTGTGATCTCCATCGATCTGATGTGGATAGAGCCGTGGAACAATTGGGTTTGTCAGGGGAAAAGGTTCTGGGCGTGAAGGCAGACGTTACGGTTGAGGAAGAAGTGGTTCACTTGTTTCGCGGGATAGGGGAAAAATTCGGCAGGTTGGATATCCTGGTGAACAACGCTGGTTTTGCCTGGCCCCGAGGTGGTCCAATAGACCTTGAAATAGTGGATACTCCATTTGAAGTTTGGCTTAAAGTCCTTAATACCAACCTCACCGGGACCTTTTTATGCAGCAGAGAGGCTCTGAAAATGATGAGGGCGCAGGGGTATGGAGCGATTATTAATATATCTTCTCCCCAGGGGAAACTGGGAAAAGCCCTGAGGGGGCCCTACTGTGCTGCCAAGTTTGGCGTTGAGGGGTTAACTCAAGTCATGTCTCTGGAAAATAGCTCCTATAACATCAGGGTAAATACCCTTAACCCGGGAGGCATCGTAGCAACTGAGGCAATACGGAAAATTCCCGGCAATAAGGGCAAGAAAATGCTCAGTCCTGAAGTCATAAAGCCCTGTGCAGTTTACCTGGCATCAAATGAAGCCGTTGGGATCACCGGTCGTTCGTTTGTGGCTAGTGAATGGAATGGACAGCACAGGATCGAGGTTGCCTATACGATTGCCTGAGTTGTTTGTTCTTCTCAAGCGCTTTTTCGAGAGGCCTTTTCCCTGACTCCCAACTCGAACTCATGAACCGTCGCTTGCGGGAGAGCCCACTTTTTGAGCGGCCGACCCTCAGCGA
Source organism: Deltaproteobacteria bacterium (assembly GCA_023250515.1). Lineage (GTDB taxonomy): Bacteria > Desulfobacterota > Binatia > UBA9968 > UBA9968 > JAHFAO01. The sequence goes on from JAHFAO010000050.1 coordinate 8,403, forward strand.
GCGCCCGGAGTTCTCGCTCCCAGATCTTCCGAAATAACATCACTCCTACGTCCGAACGCCCCAGATGCTCCTGGCCCCGATCCGCAATAATTCCCTGGCCAACCTGGGAAACGTAGTCTTGGGCGTGAATAAGGGAGATCTTGTCGTTCGTTAGCTTCTCGAGATCGTCAAAAGATAACTTTCCCTTCAAGACGGACTCGCCCGCATCGGTAATAGAGAAGGTCTCCTTAGCAACCAATGCGGTCTGGCGCTCCTGATACTGACGCGCTGCCTCTCCGATGACGGGCACCAGCCGTAGACGGAACTGCAGGGAGCGTTCATCGTCCATCGGCACATCCCACTGGATGCGGTCGTCCCAAGGGATCTCCGGGTCGGGTGAGGGATTCCTAAAGGTGTAGGCATTGGGCATCACGAATTGTAAGACGTTGGTCCAACCGCCTGGAAAGGTGGCGTAGCCCGTGGTACCCCAATCGCTCTCTTTTTTTGAGATTGTGGGGAGGCCGCTGCGTATGTTGGTTGATAAATAGGCTCCACGGTGCACAAAGGGCACGTGGAAAGTATCGCCGTTATTGTCCACGCGCTGAAAGAAGTTACATGGCCATACTTGCACTGGAAGAACCTCCAGCAGACCTTCTTTTTCGAAATGCGGGTAGCGCGGAAACGGGGGTGCCTCGCCCTCGCCGAAATAGGTAAAGATGAGTCCCAGGTACTCCTGCGTCGGATAGCTCCGAATGCGGATCTTCTTGGCAAAGGATTCCTCCTCCGCCGGTTGCTCTAGGCACTGTCCCGAACTGTCGTAAAGCCAGCCGTGATACATGCAGCGGATAGAGTCTCCCTCAACCCAGCCCGCAGATAGCTGGGTCCCCCGATGGGCGCAGCGAAAGGCCACAACGTGAGGCATTCCGCCCGAGCCGCGGTAAAGGGTGAAATCCTCACCCATGATGCGGATCGGTTTTGCCTTTCCGGGTGCAAGGTCCTGGGCGCGATGAACCGGATGCCAGAACATCCGCAGGTATTTTCCGGCCAGGGTGCCAGGTCCAGTGCAAACCAAGTCCATGAAGTCCAATTTCTTGTCGCCTTTCTTCTTTTTCCGCTTGGTCGAAGCCATGATGCCCTCCTCCTACCAACGAAGTATCGCCATTCCCCCCTGATGCCGATTGATTCTAGCCATAGCACCCTGTGTCTTGCAACAAGGGCGTTTTCATTGACAGGAGCTATGCCTTCCCATAGACTTTTTTCCAGTTTGACGAGCTCTGAAAAATAAGAGCGCGTTGGAAGGAGCAAAGCATGAAAACCGAGGCCAAAATGAAAGCAAAGACTGGAGGATTGGTTTTACGACTGGGGCTGTCTCTTGCTGCTTTCCTGTGGTTTGGCCTTTTTTGGGTGGGAGGGGCCGTGGCGGAGAAGGTGCGCGTTGCCATGCCGGCCAAGAGTATGACGTTCCTCAACTTCTATGTAGGGGAGAAGTTTGGTGTTTACAAGGCCGAGGGGTTGGAGCTCTCACTGGAGGTCGTAAAGACTGAGGTCGGCGTGGCCGGTATGGTGGCTGGAGAGATAGACTACACAACAGCCATAGGTTCGGCGATGCGGGCAGCGGCTACCGGGGTACCGATAAAAGCCACCATGTTCAGCATGGACAGAGTGATCATATACATGTTGGCCAAGCCAACGATCAAGTCGATCGAGGAGCTGAAAGGCGGGAAGACTGTGGCTACCACAGGCATAGTCGCGACCCCCACTTATGCGGCCAGGGTCATGGCACGGGCTCATGGCCTCAACCCCGACAAGGACTTGATATTCATTGCCACAGGGGATGTGGCCAACGCCCTGGCTGCTTTGCAGAGCGGAGCAGCGGATGTGGCCATGCTATCCATCCCCTTTAACTTCAAGGCTGAAGAGATGGGGTTCCGGAATCTTGGGAGTGCGGTCGATTATCTCCGAACACCCTTTGCCGGAGTGGGGACTTCCGACGCAAAGCTTAAGGCCAACCCTGGCCAGGTCAAACGTATGATTCGGGCGACGCTCAAGGGAATGGAATATACGAAGGACCCAGCAAACCAGGAGAGGGTGATCGGCTTGTTGATGGATGAGTTCAAGCTTGACCGCAAGACTACAGCACTCTCGCTACGAGAGATCATCAAGGCCTTCACCAGAGATGGGACGATGCCAGATGATGCGGTGAAGGCTGAAATCGAGGAGATCCGCGAGCGGGCAAAGCTTAAGGGTGAGATCCCCGTGAGCCAGCTTGTGGATTACAGGCTCCTCAAGGAAGTCCTAGCAGAAATGAAGCGTTAGACCCCTCCAAGACACTGCATGAGGAAACAAGTCAGGATAGCTGGAACGATGGATAAGCCTGCTTCAAACAAGCCAGGAAAGGCCGAGCTACTGCTGGGCTTGTTTGTTGTTTGGCAGCTCTCCTTTATTTTGTTGGCCAATTTTTGGGGAATAGTTCTGCGTGGACCGCCAGAAATAGTTTACGAGTTTAGTGATGATCGTGGCGTGGAGGAAAGCTTTGCTGGCAACGCAGCTCTCTCTCGCCTACTCGCTCCCACGAGCCGCTGGGAAGAATTGACCGGGCAGTGGCAAGGGTGGTCACTTTTTGCCCCGAATATTGCCACCCGAGCCACCTTTCCGTTGGTCGAAATACACTGGGATGAGAAAATGAAACCGGTAAGATTACGCTCTATCTTTGAACCTGACGATCTGTTTCATTACTCACATCCGCCGGGAAGCTCTAGCCGGCTGTTTAACTATGAATGGCGCCTTTGTATAGCCGCTTTGGCTTGGAACGAGTTGGCCTCACCCGAGGAGGCCAGCATAATGCGCCGGCAGATGGAATTAATCATCCGCATGCAATGGAAGGTCATCAGGGCGTATCTGCGGTGGCGCTTGCACGGGTTCCAGCGCGAACATCCTGATCTGCCCCCGCCCCAGCAGGTGGTTCTGGTGGTTCGTCAGTATCAAACACCTCCACCGGGGAAATATCCCTGGTCCTGGCCAGAGCCTGTTGATCTGCCGATTGCGCGTTGGCAACCGAAGATCCACTTAACAAGTAGCGGTCTCCCTATCGAGATGTACGACCCTCTTCGTAAAGAGTTTGTGCAGCTTAGGCAGAAAGAATGAGCCGATCATGAGTGAGCCTTCTATTGTAGGACTCCAACCGTGGCTGCCGCGGCTCTTGAGCCGTTGGCGTTGGTGGACCGAGCCCATCCGCGCTGAACGGCTGGCGGCTTTCCGCATTGGCTTGGCGGCCATTCTGCTGATCGATGTGCTTGTGGCCTATCTGCCAGGCGTTGATGATTTTTTCGGTCCAAACAGCCTAGGCAGCCCCGAGGTATTCGCCGGCAGGCGCGAGCTACCTCGCTGGAATTGGTCGTTGCTCAGCAGTGTTAACGATTCCCGGCTCTTCTATGGAACCATAGCTGCTTGGGCCGGCGCAGCGGCTTGTCTCCTTCTGGGGCTGTCTACAAGAACTAGCGCCATGATCGCCTGGGTATTGACTATTTCCGTCATGAACCTCAACTACTATCTCCACAATGCAGGCGACCGGGTCCGGGTCATCGGGCTCTTTTACTTGATGCTTTGCCCGTCCGGGGTCGTCTGGTCTTTAGATCATTGGTGGCGTAGGACTAAGCTCAAAAGAGATCAGGATTCTGGTGAAAACCAGGTTTCGGCAGGCGGATCAGTGTTTATCCACCCCTGGCCCTTGCGGCTCTTGTTTGTGCAAATGGCGGTCATCTACTTCTTCAGCGGCTTTTTTAAAATGATGGGTTCCCAGTGGCGGAGCGGCACCAGTCTCCATTATATTTTGGCAGATCTGGGGTGGACGCGTTTTTCGCACGCCCACCTGCCGCTACCTTATTGGGCAACGCGGCTGCTCACCTGGAGCGTACTAATCTGGGAAATCGGCTTTCCGATCCTTGTGCTCTCATCTATAACGCGAACGATCACCTTATGGATAGGCGTAGTCTTTCATGTTGCAACTGCTATCAGCCTAGAGCTGGGCACCTTTCCATTTTACATGCTCTGTTTCTATCTGCCGCTAATCCCGTGGGAGCGCTATGTGGAACGTTGGCGCCAAAAGAAAGACGCCCGCACTTATTCTAATGAAGCGAAGAAGCGAGCAGGTGCGCCTTCGGTACCCTCGATCTTGTAAAAGGCGGCGTAAAAGGGCACGCGCTTGCGGGGTAGAGCCCCCAGGTTGGTGATCCCCTCCATGATGACGATCCCGGCTCCCAGGATCACCCGGTGCATGGGGAAGTCCTCGGACGTGAAATCGGGGAGCCTCGCGCAATACTCCTCAAAGAAATCGAAGCCGATCGACTTCGGTCCCTTGGCCACGAGCCACTCGGCTGACTCCGGCGGAAAGAAAGGCGACTGGGTAAAGTAGTCGGGCCATTTTCCGTACATCTTATCAGTCCAATCCGTGCGCAGGAGGACGATATCGCCCTTGCGTACCTGGTCAGCTCCACTCCGATTGAGATCATCGATAGTGATTCCGTGGTTGGGATCGGCAAAGGAGAGGTCGAGGGTAACTGCCTCGCCAATCACTTGATCCAGGCTGATCTCCGCCGCAGTAATTCCGTCCTTGAAAACATGGAGAGGTGAGTCGATGTGAGCGCCTGTGTGGAGACTCTGCTGGATGCTCGATACCTGCCAGAAGCCTGGCCCGCGCCGGTGCGGCGTGATCTCCAGCCGCATATTCGTAGAGGGGGGGCTCAAGGTGTTGGAGTTTACAGCAACAGATAGATCAATCAGCTTAGCCATCAGTGCCTCCTTCTCCTTCTAGTGTCGCAAGGGCTCGTTTGTAGTACGAGAGATCGTAATATTTGTCCGGGTCAGGCACCTTGCCGCCCCACTGGCCCTCAATTTCAGCTCGTAAGGCCAGGACGTTCTTGAACCCTTCCACATCGAATCGGGCATCGGGTGACAAGCCTGCCACCGGGTCTCGTGCATACTCATACGCTTCAGCGGCGGTGTCAAGGTCAAGCTTCAAATGCTCGGCAAGAAACTCCACTGCCTCTTTCTTGTTGGCACGTGTCAGCGCCCAGCGCAGGGACTTAACATAAGCCTGAATATACCTATCCAGCGTTCCTTCATTGGCCTGAGCCCACTTGCGTAATACGAAGGCACCTGTGTCCTGGTACGGCCCAATCAACTGAACGGCCAGCCCGAGGCTTCTGAGTCCTTCGCGCTCTGCAAGGAATGAATAAGGCGGAAAGAACATTGAGGCGGCATAGTCTTTGTTCTGTCGCATCGCCTCCAATCTCTCGCGGGTACCGCCGGACGGAAGGAGCGTATAGTCCATCCCCGGCTTCAATCCATTTAGGAGGAGGATCTTTTTTACCTGGAGGGCGTAGGCGGTGTTTGGCGCGTCTACGATCACAATCTTGCCCCGCAGCTCCGTTACAGAGTGGATATAGGGCTGGACGAAGAGCTGGGTCATGCTTCTGTCGCTGCCCAGGACGATCACGACATCGGCCCCAGCCATCTCGACCATGGCCACTGCGTTGTCGACGGCCGCGTGGGCAATCTCAAACAACTCCTTGGCCAAGCCGTCGCGCTGGGCCTGAGAGTTTGGCGTGAACTGAAGCTCTACCTCTAGCCTATACTTGGCGAAAAATCCCTTAGCCAGTGCAGCGAAGAGCGGTAAGTTCTGGACCCCGGGGAAGACATTTACTCGAATCACGCCAGGCTGGTTCTCCTCCGGGAATCAATCGACTTTGGCACCCGAAGCCTTAACGAACTTGGCCCATGTTTCTATGAGGCTCTTCATTCTGGCCCCAAGCTCCTCTGGTGTGCTCGGGCTGGGCTCTCCGCCCTGGGCGGCGAAACGCTCCTTCACATCCGGCGACTGGAGAATCCGGCGCAGTTCGTTGTTAAGCTTGGCAATAATGTCCTTTTGTATGTTAGCTGGAGCGAGAATGCCACTCCAGAGCACCGCCTCAAAGCCGGGCACACCGGCCTCAATCATGGTGGGTATATCAGGTGCCGTTGCCACGCGCTTTGGGGTGGTTACGGCCAGACCCTTTAACTTGCCCGCTTTAACATGGGGCAATCCCGCAGGCATGGTAGAGAACAGGAGCGATGCCTCGCCGCTAAGGATTCCGGTCGTAGCAGGGGCGCTCCCGGTGTATGGGATGTTCACCATGTCGACACCTGCCATGCTTTTAAACATCTCTCCGGCAAGATGCGTTATAGTCCCGATGCCAGAGTGGGCTATATTGAGCTGCCCAGCCTTCGACTTGGCTAGAGCGATGAGCTCCTTAACCGACGTGGCCGGCACCGAAGGGTGCATCACTAGGATCAGCGGCGTGGAGGTCACCGTAGTGACTGGCGCGAAGCTTTTTAACGAGTCGTAAGACAACTTGCGGTAAAGGCTGGCATTGATGGCATGGGTGGTGATGTCGGTGAAATAGAGGGTATAGCCGTCGGGTGGCGACTTGGCGATAAAGTCGGCGGCGATCGTCGTGCCAGCTCCCGGGCGGTTTTCGATCACGACTGCCTGGCCCCAGCTTTCGCCAAGCTTTTGCCCGACGATTCGGGATAGGACGTCAGATATGCCGCCTGGTGGAAAGGGCACGATCATCCTGATTGGTTTCGTGGGATAGCTCTGGGCCAGTGCTGAAGCACTCATTAAAAATGCACCAGACATTGCCAAAATAAAAAGGCGCACTCCCAACTTGAACCCTTGATCCGTTAGCCCCTCTAACCTTCCCATAAAACTCCTCCTGTGGTTATTCCTGAAACGCCCTCTCCCGCTTACGCCGAACTATAGGAGCGACAAGGACAACAAGCATCAATGCCGCCGCTAGCATAAAGGCCAGACTCACGGGTCGAGTAAAGAAGATAGTCGGATCGCCACGGGACAGCAACAAAGCGCGCCGCAGGTTTTGCTCCATGAGCGGGCCGAGGATGAATGCTAACAGGAAGGGGGCTGGCTCGCAACCGACTTTAACAAAGAGGTAACCCAGCAGGCCGAATAGAGCGGACAAGATCACGTCGAAGGGACTATTGCTCAAACTATAGATGCCGACACAGGAAAAGAGGAGAATCGCCGGATAGAGCCAGCGATAAGGAACCATCAACAGGCGAACCCAGATGCCGATCAGCGGCAAATTCAGGAGGACCAGCATCAAATTGCCGATCCACATGCTGGCGATCAATCCCCAGAAAAGTTCCGGATGTTGAGTCATTACTTGGGGACCAGGCGGTATGCCGTGGATCATTAAGGCTCCCAACATGAGTGCCATCGTCGCTGTGCCCGGAATGCCCAAAGTCAACATGGGGATAAATGTGGTCTGGGCTGCAGCATTGTTGGCAGATTCCGGACCGGCTACCCCTTCGATGGCCCCTTTACCAAATCGGCTCGGGTCCTTAGCCAACCTTTTCTCGACTGTGTACGAAGCGAAGGAGCATATGATCGGGCCACTACCAGGGACAAGGCCGAGAAGCGAGCCCACAGCGGTGCCGCGCAGCACGGCACCCCAAGAGGCCTTAAGATCGGCCCAGGTGGGCATGAGCCTTCGAACCTGGGAGGTAAAGACCTCTCGATTTTCCTTTTGTTCCAGACTGGAGATGATCTCCGCATAACCGAAAAGCCCCATTGCCACCACGACGAAGCCGATGCCATCGTTGAGAGCGGAGATTCCGAAAGTGAAGCGGGCCATCCCAGAATAAACGTCTAGGCCCACTAGTCCCAGCAAAAGCCCGAGAAGAACCATTGCAATAGCCTTAAGCAGCGAGCCATGCGCGAGCACGGCCGCAGAGACCAGCCCCAGAACCATCAGGGAAAAATATTCCGGAGAGCCGAATTTCAATGCCAATTCCGCCAACGGCGGGCCAAAAAGGACGATCAGTAGGGTACCCACGCAACCGGCAAAAAAGGAGCCGAGAGCGGCAATCGCCAGTGCTGGACCGGCACGACCCTGGCGCGCCATCTGATAGCCATCAAGGCAGGTCACAACCGAGGATGATTCGCCGGGTATATTGACCAGAATGGCCGTTGTCGAGCCGCCGTATTGGGCGCCGTAGTAGATGCCGGCGAGCATGATCAGCGCTGAAACCGGGGAGAGCTTAAATGTCGCCGGGAGAAGCATAGCAATCGTGCCGATAGGTCCAATCCCCGGTAATACTCCAATCAGCGTGCCAAGAGACACTCCGATCAGACAATAGAGGAGATTCATCGGCGTCAGGGCCACGCTGAAGCCCAAGATCAAATTGTTGAGGAGATCTGTCATTGGGGCCAGACGCTTAACGGAAGCCCAAGGCCGTAAACAAATAAGCTCACGGCGATCGCTGCAAGGACTAGGGAGAGAGCGCCTACCTCACCAAGGCGGAATTCTCCGCGGGCAAGAGAACCTATGACCACGAGAGCAACGGTCGCTGTGACCAGGCCCAGGGGTTGGATCAGGAGAGCAAATGCCACCAGCGCGCCCAGCACGAAGAGGAGGGGACGCAGAGCCAAAGCCTCGATGGACTCACGGCTCAGCCATAGGGAACGGGCTGCAATCATGAAACCGAGCACGGCCAACGCGCTCCCGAGAATGATGGGGAAATAGCCCGGTCCCATGCGCAAAGCTGAGCCCATGGGATAATTGCGCGCCACAACCACGGCAAGAAAGCCAAAAAAGATGAAGATCAGACCAGAGTAAAAGTCCTTGCGGTTACGAATGTTCATTTTTATGTGCGGGGGAATAACTCCTCAGCTATTCGGCTCTCGACGGATAGCTGACTGCTTATTGCTGACAGCTTTTATACCAGTCGAGGATCTCACTTCCCGTCATGAAACGGACACTATTATCTGGAGCCGTCTGTTTAATATACTCGAAGATCTTGTCAAAGTATTTGATGCGGTGGGGCACGCCGGTGAGGTAAGGATGAGTGGCAATGGCCATGATCTTGGCCGTATGCGCCCCTTCTTGGTAAAGGGTATCAAAGTGATCCCGCGCCCGCTCGAAGAGTTCCGGCGAGCGGTGGTGCTGGATCACATAGATGGGTATGTCATTAAGCTCCAGGGTATAGGGTATAGAGATTAAGGTCCCACTTTTCACCTTGATCGGATAAGGCTGGTCATCATTGACCCAGTCGCACACGTATTCAATCCCTTCCTCGGCGAGAATATCAGGTGTATGAAAGGTCTCCGCCAGCCCTGGCCCCATCCAACCCCGGGGCGCCTTTCCTGTGGTCTCCTTAATCAATTGGATACTTCTTCTTATGACATCCCGCTCATCTTTCTCCAGGTTTATAGCCCTTTGGACGAAGCTATGGCCTAAGATTTCCCACCCGGCCTTTACGCTCTCCTCCACTATGCGGGGATAGGACTTACATATAGAAGCATTGAGACTTACTGTAGCCTTGACCTTATGTTTGTCCAGAACCTCCTTCAACCGCCAGAATCCCACCCTGAGCCCGTACTCATTCCAGCTATAATTAGGTATGTCGGGGATGATGTTAACTCCCTGGGGCGCTGGAAGCACGGTGCGAGCCATGGCGGCATTAATGTCCCACTCCTCCACATTAATGATCACCCATACGGCCACTCGTGCATCTCCTGGTAGCTTAAGTGGTTTGCGGTCAATGATAGGTATGTATTCGGCTCTTGGATTGCCCATGCCAGCTCCTTTTCCTATGCCTCACGGTCTGAATTCACCTCTGCAAATTTCGCAAGAGAAGGGAAAAAGTCAAAATAGAGCTTGCCTCTCTCCCCTCCTCTGTTTTTTACAATGTGGAGAGTCACGGCGCGGCTTGGTTCGGTCAGCTTTTTTGTCCGCTCAGGATCGTCCTCCATCACCAAGACCACTTCGGCGCTGGGAATTCTCATCGCCCATTCTTGCGGGTTTGTAGTGTGATGGCTTTCTCTCTTTAAGTCCGGCCAGGTGGCTAGAACCGGAACATCTAAATTAACGGCCATCCGTTGGAGCTGTTCTGTAATTAGGGAAAGACGCGAATCGATCGGCCAATCCGAGGCCCCCAAATACTGACTGTCATCAATCACCACCATGACACGGTCTGTCCCTTTAGTCTCTTTAACCCTGCGGATATGGTTTTCTATTTCCTTAAGATTCGTCTTCTCATTAGCCTCGAAAAGGTAAATGAGGTCGAGCCAACTCTTAGCCTGTTCTGCTGCCCTTTTGAGTTTCTCCCAACTCGGAGCAATTTGTTCCGGATCACTGAAGCGTGCCTTGGGCACTCCATACCAATGGAGAATAAAGGAACTACCTCTTCGAATCTCTCTGCCTTCCAGCCCGCTTAGACGGGACAGGGTTCTGATCCTTAATTCTTTTTTCGTCTCAGCAAAGGTGAAAAAAATGGTTGGTACCAAGTTGTGCTGCACCACCTGATCGCAGAGCTGCTTGGCGAATGCGGTTTTTCCACATGACGGTGGACCGATGAGAAGGTAAAGGCCAGGGAGGATGCCGTTAAGGGCGCGACTTAAGTTAGGAAAGCCTGATTCCCATCCAGCAATCTCTTTAACCTTATCCATGCTCTCGAGGTCTGCGAGAAAGGAGTCTAGCTCCTCTGCCTCGGAAACGGGTGGTTTTCTTTCCGCCATAGCTGATTGGGCGAGATTACTCATTTTGCTTGACCGGAGCAAGGCAAGATTTTCCATAGTTCTGAAAGAGTCCTTTCTCGTGCTTCGGATAGAGTTTGGCATGTCTAACCGTTCACCCTGAGGCTCTCGAAGGGTGAACAAGCATGTTCTGAGTACGCCAGCCACTTCCTTCGCCTATGCTGTCACATCGGTCCAGTCCT
>JAHFAO010000318.1 GCA_023250515.1 Deltaproteobacteria bacterium
ACATGGTTTCTATAAGGCGGCCAACAATCTCACAATCACCGCAAGAGATCCTGTCTCGCGCCAGCCAGAGCTGAAGGCCTGCGCGGTGAGGGTAAGAAGGGTGTTAGATTTTCCTCAGGGGGATACGTGAGGCGAAGACGGGGGGGAGCCAACCAGGACAGGAGATCTTCTTTCAAAGAGAGGCGTTTAGACGGGGATGGTCGAGGCTTCAGGTGATGCTTAAGATCTAGGCACGGTGTGGTTACGAAACAGGCGCTACGTCGTCAGAAGTTAAAAAATACCCCTTGCATTCATTAAGATTTTAATGTAAACGCCTTGGCATATCCATTGCTCCGTTCGGTCGCAGGCGAGGAGGCCTTTGTGACCGGTAGTAAGGCAAAGGCGCCTAGTTCGTAGCGGATTAGACGTCTTTTTTTGCGCCAAGAGTTTCTCTCGGAGTTTGACTTAAATAGAGGACAGATTGGTTACTAACCGGGCAAGCAAGGAACATTTAACGGAGGGTCATTCTATGAAGAAAAACATGGTACGGGCAGCTGTGATCGTCACGCTCCTTCTGTTTGGCACGAGGTTTACCTACGCTGCCGAGGAGCCCAAGCCTGCGGCCCCAGAGGCCAAGCCTGCCGCCGAAGAGCCCAAACCGCTTGAGCCTGGGCTACTGAGCCTGGACAGCAGCGTCGGATTGCTGGACAAGAAAATTGAAGAGGGCAAGTCGGCCGTCGAAAAGGCCCTGGGAATTGGCATCAGCGGCTTCTTCGACCTGAGCCATACCTGGAGTTCCAACCGTCCGGGTTTAAATTTTAAGCATAACATCAGTGGGAGAGTTTTTGACAAAGACCAGAATCAAGTCGTCTTTAACGCTTTTAACCTGACCCTGGATAAACCTGAAAAGGATTGGGGGATTGGGTTTCATGTGGTTGGCGATTTTGGCCGCGCGGCAGAGCTGTTGAGGGAATCGACGCTGTGGCACGCTAAGTTACAGAATGAGCCACAAGCCGAACTAAGAGAAGCATTTCTCACTTTTACAATCCCCATCGGTGAAGGGCTTCAGTTCAAAGGTGGAAAGTTTGTAACTCCTCTCGGCACGGAAATCCTCCCTGCGCCCGGGGCTTACAACGATAACATCTCTCGTTCTTATGCATTTAATTTTGCGGTACCGCTGACTCACCTTGGCGGCCTGTTTACCTATCCGTTTCTTAAAACGTTTAGCGCCAGCGCCGGACTCGTTACCGGCTGGGACAATCCCAACGACAACAACAACTCGCCGTCGTTCCTGGGCGGCGTCAATTTTACTCCTGCCGATGCCTTCTCCTTGGCGAGCAATATTATCGTGGGCAGAGAGTGGTCTTTGTCTACAGTAGGTGGGAAGCACATCCATGACGGCGGGACAAGAGTCACCTGGAGCAATGTCGCCACGATCAAGCCCATGGATCCTCTGACTCTTTATCTAGAGTACACGCTTGGCCACGAGGAAAAAGCTCTGACGGTTTTCGGTAGTAGTTTCCGTATTGAGGACGCATGGTGGAATGCGCTGGCAGGAATCTTCTCCTACGGCTGGACCGATCGCTTTACCACGGCTGCGAGAGCGGAGTACTTCAGAGACAGCAAGGGCGCGAGGACCGGTGTTCGCGACGCCGACCTAGGCGAGGTCACGTTGACGGCCGCATATAAGTTCACCGCCAAGCTCCTCGGCCGCGCGGAAGTGCGTCAGGACTGGGCTGATACTAGGTTTTTTGCCCATGGGAACAATAGCCCGAATAAGAGCCAAACCACCTTGGCGCTGCAGGTGATTTATGGGTTCTAGCTGATTTAGCCGCTAGCTCTGTAATAAAACCTTCCTTCACACGTCACACCGGGCCCGCCGCAGAGAATTGACTTTTTCTCCTCAGCGAGCCACTCTATTATCTCCTTTCGCGTCATGTAAGGAGGTCATTCCGGGTCTTATGTCGGAGATGATCGAACAGGAGAGGAATAGGTCGAGTTATACGAGGGAAATTTTGCTCCGCACCAGACCGCTCGCTTTGATCGTTCTCTTTGCTTCGCTTTTTTTAGTCCTGGTCTTCTCCGGGCAGGATTTTTTTCATAGGAAAAAAGAGAGGACGACCGCTGGTCCGGATCGCTTTAAGCAACTGGCGATCGAGAAGCCCGGAGAGGTGATCCTCGCGCCGGACTTTACCCTGGAAGATCTTGCGGCGAAGCGTTGGACACTGAAGGACTTTGGGGGCAAGGTGGTCTTTCTCAACTTTTGGGCGACCTGGTGCATCCCTTGCCGCCAAGAAATGCCAATGATGGAGAAG
>JAHFAO010000187.1 GCA_023250515.1 Deltaproteobacteria bacterium
CGGCGGCGCCCCAGGCGAAGCCGGCACCGAAGGCATTGAGAAGCACAATATCCCCATGCCGGATGCGGCCCTGCCTCCTGGCCTCATCTAGGGCCACAGGTACTGAGGCGGCAGAGGTGTTGCCATACTTATCTAAATTCACCACCACTTTGGACATCGGGATGTTAAGACGCTCGGCTAAGGCGGTAATGATCCTAAGATTTGCCTGATGGGGAATGACCAGAGAGACTTCATCGACACCCACCCCAGCCTCCTCCAGTGCCTCACGGCTGATCTCTTCCATGGAGCGCACCGCCACTTTGAACACCTCTTTCCCATTCATGGTGATCGTGTGCTCGTTCTTCTCAACGCTCTCTAGACTGGCAGGTTTAAGAGAGCCTCCTGCAGGAACATAAAGGGTTTTCACGTAAGAGCCGTCCGTGCGTAGCCGAGTGCTGAGGACCCCTCGACTCCCGTCACTCGAAGCGCCAACAACAACCGCACCGGCCCCGTCACCAAAGAGGATGCAGGTGGCGCGGTCCTCCCAGTTGAGCAGCCGGCTCAAGACATCGGAGCCGACGACAAGGGCGTTGCGAATCATGCCCGTCCGAATAAAAGAATCGGCCACGGCCAGGGCATTGAGAAAACCAGAGCAAGCAGCATTGATGTCAAACGAAAAACCTTTCCGGGCCCCCAGCATATCTTCGAGGACGCAGGCGGAGCTAGGGAAGGGATAATCCGGGGTACAGGTTCCCATGATAATAGCCTCAACGTCCTTGGCCTCCAAGCCTGCATCTTTGAGGGCCCTAACCGAGGCGCGGTAGGCCATATCCGCATTACCCTTGCCCTCTTCCAATATCCGCCTTTCTTTAATTCCGGTCCGCGTGGTAATCCACTCATCGCTCGTATCGACAAGTCTCTCTAATGCTGCGTTGGTCAACACCTTAGAGGGGAGTTGTGAGCCAGTACCGAGAATAACGGTCCGCAGCTGCGATCGCCTCATGCAGCCCTCCTGAAGATGACACAGGCGTTGGTCCCTCCAAAACCAAAGGAGTTAGAAAGCGTCACCTTGATATCGGCCTTGCGTGGTTGGTTCGGGACATAATCCAAGTCACATTCGGGGTCGGGATTTTCATAATTAATGGTGGGAGGAAGGATTCCGTTACAAAGGGCAAGGACAGAGTAAACTCCCTCCACGGCGCCCGCGGCTCCTAGCAAATGACCTGTCATCGACTTTGTGGAACTAACAGGAATTTTGTAAGCGCGCTCTCCAAATACCTTTTTAATCGCCTGGGTTTCATTGATATCGTTATATTCGGTGGAGGTTCCGTGGGCATTGATATAGTCCACGTCGTCCGGCTTGATGCCCGCATCTTTTAGAGCCAACGCCATGCAGCGAGCGGCCCCCTCACCTCCGGGTGCAGGGGCCGTCACGTGATACGCATCACCGTTGGCCCCATAGCCAATGATCTCGGCGTAGATCTTCGCACCCCTTTTTAGGGCCCTTTCCCTCTCCTCCAGGATCAACACACCGGAACCTTCGGCCATGACAAAACCGTCCCGATCTTTGTCAAAAGGCCGGCTGGCCCGCTCCGGCTCCTCGTTGCGCGTTGAAAGGGCCTTCATGGCACTGAATCCTCCCACACCGAGAGGCGTAATGGCGGATTCTGCGCCTCCGGCAATAACAGCATCTTGAAGACCGCGTCGAACCAGGTGAAAGGCCTCGCCGATAGCGTGGTTCCCTGAGGCACAGGCCGAGGTAGGAGTCCAGTTGACGCCTTTGGCGCCATGCCGAATAGCGATTTGACCTGGAGCCAAGTTGGAGATTACTTTGGGAATAAAAAATGGCGATATTTTACGCGGGCCCCCTTCGAGAAGAGCTTTGGTGTAGTACTCGATAGTTTCAATTCCGCCCAGTCCTACCCCGATGATTACCCCGACCCGCTCAGCCTCGTCAGGATCCATCTTAAACCCGCTATCTTGGATCGCCATACCAGCCGCGGCAACACTATACTGGATAAAGAGATCCATCTTTTTGATCTCTTTAGGCTCGATAAAATCCTCAGCCCTAAAATCAGGGACCTGACCGGCTATGCGGGTGGGAAAAAACTCCAAGTTGGAAAAGCGGGTAATCAATTTAATACCAGATCGGCCTGCCACTAAGGCCTCCCAGTTTTTATCAACCCCTGTACCCAAAGGGGTAACCAACCCTAGGCCGGTCACCACTACCCTGCGTTGCTCAAACTCCTTCACTGCCCAATCCTATTATTAAAGATCCCTATTAATAATCCAGTCAGACTGGAGCGTCAATACTTAACCCCGCTACCAATATTTCTCTTGAAAATTCAAGATCTTGCGAATCAACGGGCGAATCGCCTCGCCGCCCTTCTCGGCCTGCATCTCGCCTCCGCTCTCGCCCTTCATCTCCTGAAGCACGGCAGCAACTGAGCTCTTTAGCGCTTTTAGGTCATACCCTCCCTCGAGTAAAAATGCGATTTTTCCTCCGGCGTGTTTCTCTGCGAGATCGAGAAGCATTGAGGCCATGACGCCAAAACCCCTCTCCGTCACATCCATACCCCCCAGCGGGTCACGCCTGTGAGGATCAAATCCAGCCGAAACAAGAATCCACTCCGGTTTATACTTGCCACCGATGGGAATGACTATCTCCTTAAATATCCGGAGATATTCCTCGTCGCCGCAGCCAGCGGGAAGGGGGATATTTACTGTGAACCCCTCACCTTGCCCAACACCTCCCTCTTCAACAGCCCCCGTGCCTGGGTAGTAAGGATATTGATGTGTAGAGAGATAAAGAACCGACGGGTCCTGATAGAATGCATCCTGGGTTCCGTTTCCATGATGCACATCCCAGTCCATGAGCAAAATCCTCTTTGCTCCATAATGGCGCCCGATATGACGGGCACCAATAGCCGCAGTGTTGAAAAGGCAAAAACCCATGGCACGATCTCTCAGGGCATGATGGCCAGGTGGCCGCACCAGGGCAAAGC
Source organism: Deltaproteobacteria bacterium (assembly GCA_023250515.1). GTDB lineage: Bacteria > Desulfobacterota > Binatia > UBA9968 > UBA9968 > JAHFAO01. Next base: position 2,985 of record JAHFAO010000187.1, read on the forward strand.
CATTGCGGAACTCCCCTGCAGCTATAGAATCCAAGAGTTTCAAGAAGCCGCCAACTGCGAGCAACCCTACCCCAAAAGAGTCTCTGCAAGTTAACGTGTCTCCGTCTAATGCATAGAGGTTGGTCTCGGAAGTGGCCTGGACGAGCTCAATGTAATCGTTGCTATGGCAGGACTCCACCTCCTCTCTCGCAGCAGGCCTGGGGGCTAGGAGCTGGAAACTCTGCGAATCGAGTTCCCCTGTGAGATCGAGAAGAGGTTTAAGGCGCTCAGGACTCTCCGGATGAAAATGGCCAGGATCATGCTTCAGGAAATCCCGATCGATGACCACTGCAGAACGGGCCATAAGGGGTTTATCTACCACCCGATATGGATTCTGTAAAGCCATTTAATGGCCTGGGCAGACAATCGAAGGCTTATTGCCTTCCGACTTGAGGGGCAGTCCTCCTCTGCGTCGAGTTTCTTGGATTTTTCCTGAATACTATTTGATGCTTGCAGGCTCTGCTTCATATCATATCGGGTGGCCTTGCCAACAAGTAGGAAATGGACTAGCTTTACACACAGAGGGAAACGATGTTCGGTATCGGCATGCCTGAGCTGATTTTGATCCTCGCTCTCGCCTTGATTGTCCTGGGACCCAGAAAGCTTCCAGAGATAGCTCGGGCATTGGGGAAGGGCATCGCGGAGTTTCGCCGCGCCACGGATGAGCTAAAAGAGGAGCTTCGCCAGGTGGAACAGGAGATTGAACAGTCTTCTCCTCAGGCTACCCCCGATGACGACCCTTTCTTAGCAAAAAAAGTAGAAACACCCCCTTCACCCACCTCCACGGAAGAGAGTGAAAAGAAACCGAGGTAGAGGGCAATTCGACGATGCCCGAATGCCCTTCACTGGCCACCTTGGGGAGCTGCGCTCCCGCCTGATCAAATCTTGCCTTGTGGTGATGGCCGCTTTCTTGGTTTGCTTTGCCTTCGCAGAGGTTATCTTCTCCATCCTCACCGCTCCCCTCCTACGGATGCAGACTCCCGGTCTCACCCTTATCGGTACGGCGCTTCCGGAGGCATTCTTCACCAAGATCAAGGTTGCCTTTATTGCATCTGTCTTCTTGAGTTTCCCCGTTCTTCTTTGGCAGGGCTGGCAGTTCATCGCTCCGGGCCTTTACCAGCAAGAAAAACGCTACGCCCGTCAATTTGTCCTCTTCGGGACCCTTTTCTTTCTCCTAGGTGCCTGGTTTTGCTATGAAGTGATCTTTCAGGTCGGATACGGCTTTTTTCTGAAACGCTATCAGGCCATCGATGTCCGGCCGGCCATCAGAATCGGAGAATACCTCTCTTTTTCGTCCAAGCTGCTGCTGGCCTTTGGGGTTACATTTGAACTCCCCGTCTTTGCTTACTTCCTGACGCGCATTGGCTTAATCGACCACCTCTTCCTCATCCACCAATTCCGCTACGCCATTCTCTTGATCTTTCTCCTGGCGGCCATCCTAACCCCCCCTGACATTGTCTCCCAGATCCTTCTCTCCCTCCCTCTTACTCTCCTCTACGGCATTAGTATTGCCGTAGCCTATGTCGCTCGACTAAAAAAATAGGTCTCAGCTCTCAGCTTTCAGCGAGAGGGTCGAGGGCAACTATCACAACCGCTGGCCTGGGGGTATCTTGAAGGGCCGATGCACCGGACGAGCAGATGCAAGCGTACCACAGAGATCCTATCAGCGATTTGGCGAGCGTAAGACAAGTGTATTGCATCGGGCCGGAAAGATGCTCCCAGGCCAGCTGATGCCAGATGGGCCTTTTTCAACAGGCTGGTAAATGCTGATGGCTGAAGGCTGAATGCCAAATTCTGGCTACTGGATTCTGACTGCCGGCTACTGAATTCAGAAATCAGGACTTAGATCTGAGGAATTTATTTATTTTCGCTTGCCGCATTATCCTCGCTGTTGACAAAAACAGCGGCCGCGAAAACGGTGGTCCACAGCCCGTCTTTATTGCCGATAGCGGACTGGGTGATGTTAGTGGTGCGGACGATCTTTTCCGACATTTTGAAGAGCTGTTCGCGCTCGTCCCAGGCGGTATCAGGATTAAACTCGATGCCCAAGGTCGTCGCAAGCATGCTCGCAGCGAGGTCCTCAGCATACTCTCCAGCCTTCTCATCGGTTTCGCCAAAGGAGTGGTGCTCGGAAAGATAACCGTACTGGTTCTCGTCAGCAGGGATCGCCACGCCGACCGAAGCCGCAACCAAACGGTTCGGTTCATTGGTGCTTTCACGATCATACACACAAAAAACAATCTCACCCGGGCGCAATAACTTTACACCCTCTTCTTTGGATATTCTCTTACATCCTGGGGGATAGATACTAGAGACCAGAACCAAATTGCAGTAAGCGAGGCCTGCACTCCGCAGCGCCAACTCAAAAGAGGCTAACTTTTCTTTATGAACACCGACTCCCTTTGTAAAAAAAACTTTTTTAGGAACCATTTGTTGGTCGTCTATAACATGAAAGAAACGGAGTGACAAGAAAATTATATTTCTTGAAGCGCCCGACGCGTTCTATTCCACCACAACTAGAACCGCCCCCGCTTCCAGATACTCTCCTCCCTTGACCTTGACCTCTTTTACCTCTCCAGGGATGGGGGAGCGGACCTCATTCTCCATCTTCATAGCCTCGACGATCACCAGACCCTGCCCCTTCTCGACCTTATCCCCCTCTCCTACCAGAACGGCAATCACCCTTCCGGGCATGGGCACCGAGACCTCCTGTCGCCCCTGGAGCTGGATACCTGCCTGCACGCCGCCCAAGCGCACCCGTCGTTCATCTACGAGGTGGATATGGTAACTTCTTCCGTCTACCAAGATCCTATATTCGTCTTCTGAAATATCCACGTCCACCTCAAAAGAGCGGTTATCGACAATCAAGGAATAACTGGTAAATCCTATCTTCTTCCCATCTACAAGAAACTCCTCCCCATCCACCGCGACGCGATAGAGGGACCTGTCCATCTCTTCGATCTCCACAGTGTAGGTTCGGTCCCCCAGCTTTGCGATGAAGGCCATATCCCTGTGAAATCTCCTATCTCTTCCAGCCTCGGCTAGGGAAGTTGGAAACCAGGCGGAGGGATTCTCTCCTCCCTCCCTCACGCCACTGAGATTTCTCGGCCGCACCCCTTTCCAGAAGTCGAAGGGCCAGTTCTTGCTCACGTTGTAAGGCGGCAATGGCCGCAGAGGCAAGGGCAATATCCTTGTGGGGATAGAGCTCTCCCATCTTCGTAAAGCGGTATTCCTCGTCGATGAAGCCGGTGTTGAAATCTCCAGCCATGAAGCGTGGGTGGCGCAGAATCCACTGATGGAAGGGGATGTTTGTCTTAATCCCTCTAATCTGATACTCGCGCAGCGCCCGACGCGTCCGCAGAATCGCCTCGACGCGATTCTCTCCCCAAATAATGAGCTTGGCTATCATTGGGTCGTAATAAATCGGAACCTCTGCGCCCTCATACACCCCGCAATCGTTCCTGA
>JAHFAO010000051.1 GCA_023250515.1 Deltaproteobacteria bacterium
ACCTCCCTTCAGTGCGAACTGTTCCTCCTCCATTCTCAAAACTTCCGCGTGAGCATGCAGGCCCGATTTTAGCCATGTCGATGGAACGCTGTGGTTTTTCAGGCGGCAGCAGATCTTGTTGGCGGAAGCCGCAGGGCCGTGATATGTCTAAGCAATGTTCAAAAAAAGCGCGCTGGTTGCAGTTTTTCTTAGTATCCTTTTTCTGGCTCTCCCTTCCCTGGCCCAGGAGCGGGTTAAGCTTCGAGTCAGCACCGCCACGAAAACTCTCGGCTACGGTCCGCTTTGGGTGGCGTCGAAAATGGGCTTTTTCGAGCGCCAGGGACTGGATGTTGAGTTGGTCATCATCCGCGGCTCGGATGTAAACGTCCAGGCTCTTGCCGGCGGATCCATTGAGGTCTCAGGTGGCGCTGCGGATGCCCCGATAGCAGCCGTAGAGCGGGGCCTCGACTTAGTGATTATCGGCGGGATCATCAATGGCCTTACCCAGTCGATCATGGCAGGAAAGAAATTCAAGGCATATGAAGATCTACGCGGAGCAACCATAGGTGCTATCAGTCTGACTTCAGGAGTTACCTTTGCCTTGAGATGGGTGCTGAAGACGAAGGGTCTTGAGTACCCACGGGATTATAGGCTCCTCGTGATAGGGGGGTCCCCCCAAACCTATGCAGCCTTGACCACTGGCCAGATCGATGCTGCGGCTCTTTCACTGCCGCTTAACTATGCGGCCGAAGAGTTAGGCTTTAATGAAATCGGGCGGTTCATAGATGTCATTCCCAATTATCAGCTCGCCGTGCTTTCGATGAAGCGCTCCTGGGCTGAGAAGAATAAATTCATTCTGGTCCGCTTTATGAAAGCCATAGCTCTAACCAATCGCTGGCTTCATCAGAGCAGAGATACCGCGGTGGACTTTTTATCCAAAGAGATGAAGCTCAAGCGCGAGCATGCGCAAAAGGGCTGGGAATTCTATACAGGAAATCGTGTCTGGCATCCCGAAGGCGACGTCAACACAGAAGGGCTTAAGAATACGATTCAGATATTCTGGGAAGTCAGCCAATCCAAAGGACCGATGCCCAGCCCAGTGAAGTACATGGATCAGGGTTATTTGAAGGAAGCATTGAAGGAGCTGGGAAAATAATTTTGGACGCACACTAATGGAGGATGCTTATTCAATAGTTGCAGGCTATGCCACCATAGGCCAAGGTGCAGGTCCTATGATCGTGACGGAGCGGGCCGGACTATTTGCCAAACACGGACTCCAAGTGCAAACCCGTTTGATGAATGGAGCGACTGGAGTAGTGCGAGGTCTCATGGACGGAGAGATCCAGTTTGGCAATCTCGCGGCGCCTGCTTTGCTCCGGGCGGTTTTAGTCGAGGGGGCGGATCTTGCTTTTCTCACCGGCGGCATCAACCAGCAGTTTTTAATGGGTAGGCCGGGCATCGAGAGCCACAGACAGTTATCCGGAGGAAGAATCGGATTTGTCGGTGACGGTGGACTCAACGACGTCTTGGTTGATTTTGTTATCGACCAATTGGAGAAAGAGGGAATCCGTGGGATTCAGCGGGTCGCCGGTAAGGCTTCGGGGAGAGAAAGGATCATGAGGCTAATTAAAGGTGAATGTGACGCCGAGGTTATAACGCCTCCCGAGGCTATTGAGGCCAAGAGGGAGGGCTGCCATTTTCTGATGGATTTTGCGGACTACGGACTGAACTATGCTTTAGGTGGCGTAGCTGCGCGACGTAGCTACCTCAAGGATCACGAGGGTATCACTAGGAAATTTGTTAAGGCATACGTGGAGGGAATGCATCGTTACCGGACCGACCGCGCTTTCACCGTCCAAGTCCAGCAAGAATATAGCGGGATATCAGATCGTTCTATTGCGGAAGAGACCTACGATATCACACGACCTGGGATGCCACAGGTTCCTTATCCTGTGTTGCAGGCACTGGGGACAGCGCTGCGAGTCATGTCAAGGCAGTTAACCCAGGCGGCTACAGCGGACCCGCGACAGTTCGTGGATGATCGTTTTATTAGGGAGTTGGGTAGATAGGAAGGTAGAGTTCCAGATGAAACAATTCATTCGCTGTGCGAGTGGCATCAAGATGATGGCGGGCATTTCTGTCCTCTTGCTTTTCCTTAACGGGGGCTTTGGGATAAGTCCGGACCTCGAGGCCCAGACACCTTTTTATCAAGGCAAGACTGTCAGGATCGTTGTCGGGTCTGCTCCTGGAGGTCTATACGATCGGTGGGCCCGGCTCCTCGCCCGTTATATGCCCAAGTACATCCCGGGAAATCCCGAGTTCATTACGCAGAATATGCCAGGGGCAGGATCGCTGGTGGCTACCAACTACGTATACGGCGTGGCCAAACCCGATGGATTGACCCTCGGCATGTTCCAATATCATATGTACATGGAGCAGCTCATAGGGCGCAAGGAGGTCCAGTTTGATTTGTATAAATTCAATTGGATCGGCTCGCAAGAGAAAAGCCAAATGATGTTCTATGTACGAGCTGACTCTCCCTATAAATCTATGGGAGATATTCTAAAGGCCAAGGAGCCGCCCAAGTGCGGCGGCTCAGGCACTGCCGATAACACCTTCATGCTTGCCAAGATTTTGGACGAGACTATCGGGGCAAAGATAAACACGGTACTAGGCTATAAAGGCGGCAGCGAAGTCGACCTGGCGATGGAAAGGGGAGAAGTCATTTGCCGGGCCACCAGAATTCCTGTTCACTTTAGCCGGGAGCCTTTTATTACCTGGGATAGAAAGGGCTTCGATCGGCATCTCCTTCAAACCGGGCGCAGGCGGGATGAGAAATTACTCGAAGTGCCTACGATCTATGAGCTTATGAATGAGCATAAGACACCCGACGTAAGCCGACGTGTGGCCCAGGCGATCTTGGCAGGGGATGAATTCGGCCGCCCCATGGTGGCTCCTCCGGGGACGCTGCCGGAGAGGGTAAAGATCCTCCGCGAGGCCTATGTCAGGGCTATGAAGGATCCGGAGCTTTTGGCTGAGGTCAAGAAGGGAAACATGGATGTGGACCCCTCTACGGGCGAAGAGTTGCAGGCCCTGGTGAAAGAGGTTATGGATCAACCTTCGGAGGTCGTCGAGCGAATAAAAATTTTACTGCGATGATTCAAAGGATCAAATTTAAAATAATAAGGAGGGTGCTATGGCTAGAGATTTAGAAGTCATTGACGCGGATGGCCACATCACAGAAGAGGACAGCCAGTTGAAGAGATACATGGAGCCACCGTATCGCGACCGCGGCGCGGTGTTTTATCCCAGGGATAACTGGGACCGCTCTCTTGGCGGCACATTGGGGACGAGGGCCAGGGACGCCAGGAGCTGGCTTGACGCGATGGATCAGGGAGGTGTCTCGACAGCAGTGCTCTTTCCCACGAACGGCTTGAGCATCGGCTGGATCCGTGAGCCGGATTATGCCGTTGCGTTGTGCAAGGCATGGAACAACTTCGTTTCAGAGGAGTTCCAGAAAGTTAGTCCCAGGCTCAAGGGAATCGCTCTGGTGCCTCTGCAGGATGTACCCGAGGGCGTTAAGGAGCTGAGGCGAGCGATAAAAGAGCTGAGGTTGGTTGGAGTGATGCTGCCGGCTGTGGGTTTAAGGAAGCCGCTAGGGCATGGGGATTACTGGCCCATCTACGAGGAGGCGGAGAAACTGGACTGCATGCTCGGGGTCCATGCTACGGTAAGGGGACCCCATTACTTTGCTGGTGAGCTGTTCGACCAGTTCATCGACGTGCACACTTTATCGCATGCCTTCGCTCAGATGCTCCAGATGACGAGCATGGTACTGCGCGGGGTCATGGAGAGGTTCCCGCGCCTGAGGGTGGCCTTTATGGAGGCGGGGTGTTCGTGGGCTCCCTACTGGATGGGCCGGATGGATGAGGAGTGGGAGAAGCGGGGGAAGGTAGAAGCGCCGCTCTGTAAGAGAAGGCCGAGCGAGTACGTAAAAAGCGGGCGGGTCTACCTCCATGCGGAGGACTACGAACCGCTTATAGGTGCGACCGCCGGAGTTCTAAGTCCCCAGGTTCTTTACTATGCCTCTGACTGGCCTCATTGGGACAGTGAGTTTCCGGAAAACATCGATCACCTGGGCAACCGTAAAGATATCGATCCAGAGGCTAAGAGGTGGCTTCTGGCGGAGACCGCAAAGAAGCTCTACAGGCTAAACGGAGATTGAGTCACGATAGCTCCCTTTTATTAAAGAGTTCATAAGTATCTTGACACTGACATCTCCCGAAAGCCGGCATCCCTCGGGCCAAGCCCTTCCGCGCGCGGTCAATGGGCCTGTGCCTTGTAGGCCGCCACCCCTTCCTCTCCAAGGGTGGCTACTCCCACAGCCCGGGCCAGAACGCAACCTTCACGTTCCTGTGCCCGCGCTCTTCAGGACTCGCCCCTCGGTCGCTATATGGCTACTTACTAATGAACTAACCCTATTCCGACAAAAAACGTGCCCTCGTTAGACAATCCGCAGAGCAAGCGTTGCCTCGCCCCTTGCGGGAGAGGGCCAGGGTGAGGGGTAGCATGAGCCTCGGTCACCCTCACCTCTATCCTCTCCCATCAAGGGAGAGGAAGTCCTTAACCTCACCAGGAGTGAAAATTCCGCTTGTGCCTGCGTGTTGCCCCGACCCGATCTGGTACTCTCCGGCGCTGTTGCTGATGTCGAAAAAAATGTCGGATCAAGGCTAACTCCTTAGTAACTAGAAAGGAGAGTAATGGTGGCTTCAATAAACGAAGAGAAGATTTGCCGTTGGGCGCTGGCCCTTTCGGTCAAAAATTCAGGATGCCACTGGAGTCCCAAGACAAAAGAGTGATCCTTGCTCTCAATACCCTCAATGATGCCATCTTCGGCCGTGGCATTGACGATTAAACCCCTGCCCAGTCTTTTCACAGCCTGGTGATGGGTGGTATTGACCTCCAAGGTCTCTCTGCCCACGATCTGCTGGAGCTTGGTCCCGTTGTGGATTTTTATTTGGTGACCCCCCCGGTCCTTCAATGCTCCCTGTTGGTGCTCTCCCGCGTCGGATATCTGGGTAGCGATATCCTGATAGAGGGAACCGCCGAGGGCGACATTAATCGCCTGCGCGCCCCCACACACACCAAGCAGCGGTAGATTGCGCTCGAGCGCCAGGGAGATCAACTCCAGCTCGAAATCTGTTCGCTCTTCATTCACCTGCCCCAGCGCCTCTATCGGTTCTTCACCGTAGCGTTTTGGATCGATGTCAAAGTCTCCACCGCTAACGACGATGCCATCCAAGCGCATCACAAATTGTCGAATCGCCGTTCGGGAGGAAGTAATGGGGAGGACCAAGGGAATCCCGCCGGCATCCAGGATTGCCTGCGGATACCTCTTCTGGAGAACGATCAATGGGTCCCCCTTACTGCCGGAGCGGGCGGGTGGCGTTGTTCCGCTATCGGGGGTGATCCCAATTAAGGACGTCTCAGTTCCAGGCCGCTTTGTCATTTCTGATTGTCGTAGATCTTGCGGTAGATTCGATGATTACGCAGGACGAGTTTCACATAGAGGTGGGTCTCTCCATAGGCGATCCTCTCGATGAACTCCTCTTCGTCCTCCGCAGAGATCTGTCTTTCCCAGCGGGCTACAGCGCTCTCGCCGGCATTGTAAGCGGCGATCGCTTTGACCAGATTGTTCGAGTAACGTTGCAGGAGTTCCTTGAAATGGTGCGTCCCAAGCGTGAGATTGAGATCCGGGTCAAAGAGCTTGTCGCGTTGGGGCGAGGGGAGTCCTAGCTGTGTGGCTGCTCGAGCAGCGGTTGACGAAAGAAGCTGCATCAATCCAAAGGCCGATGCGGGGGAAAGCGCCTTGGGATCAAAAAGGCTCTCTTGACGAATCAACGCGAGTATCAAATACGGGTCAAGGCCTCTCTCCTCCGCCATCTTCTGAATGGTCTCCCAATAGGCTAGGGGGTAACGGTAACGGTACAACTCGTCCGAGGGGTGATAGATCTGGTATGCCAGGGCTACGCTGCGGGCGTAAGCCCCGTTGCGGGCATACTCGCGCATCAAAAGAAGCTTTACAGGGAGATCCCCGCTGTTCTGATTTTTGATTGCGTCCAACTCAGCGACGGCTAGCTGGTTGAGAGAAATCTCAGCCAGTTCCTGGGCCCGAGAGAGATGGAAAGATCGATCCGGACTAAGAGGAGGAACGGCTCCAGGAAAAAGATTAGATTTTGACGCTTCTTTCTCCGCGAAAGCCACCCCCATTTTTTGCAGCCTCCTGGCGGCTGGCCCCATATAGTAGTTCTCCTCTTGCCCGTTGAGGATCTCGAGAAAAGTCTGCTTCGCTTCATCAGGCCGCCCCATCCTCTCGGCAGTGCGGGCCTGCCAATAAAGGGCTGCAGTCTTGTAACGCTCTTTCCCTTTGCCTGCGGCGAGGCGTTTAAAGGCGGTGTAGGCGCGGGCGTAATCGGCCTGAAGGTAATGGATCCATGCCAATCTCCACGCGGCCTCCTCGCGGTGCTGACTGTTGGGGAATCTTTTGGAGAACCTCTGGTAAATGCGCCGGGCCTCTTCCGGTCTGCCCAGAGATTCGTAGATGCGTGCCGAGGCAAAATATGCGTCGTCGACGAAAGAGCTTTTTGGATAGCGTTCTTTCAGTTGCGTAAAGTGATCGAGGGCTTTGAGGTTGTCATCCCGATTCCAATAGATCTCGGCCAGGCGGTAGAGGGCGTTCGAGGCTTCAGGGCTCTCTGGATATTCCTGTACGATCTCGGTTAGAACGGGTATGGCGGCTTCCCGTTTCCGGGCCCCTCGATAGACGTTAGCTAGGGCCATAAGGAAGCGGGGACGGAGGCTTCCGTGAGAGACGAGATCGAGAAGTTTCCGGTATACTGCTTCCGCTTCCTGATATTCCCGTTCCCGTAACAGGAGCTCCCCTTCGTCTGATAAGGCGTTGGGTGTTGTGAGGCTAAAGAGATCTTGGTGTCGCTCTCTTAATCTTTTCACTTCTTTTCTCGCCTCGGCGGCCCAAGGGGAAGGGGGAGAGGTGTGGCGCAATTCCTGGTAAAGAGAGTATGCCTGGGTCAGCTCTCCTTTGACTTCGCGAATCTGCCCCAGGAGATAAAGGGCCTCAGCGTAGATTTCCCTTTTTGCCGTCTGAGTTCGGAGGGCCTGGAGCTGGTCCATAGCCTGGTCGTAGTTTTTTTCCGCCAAAGATATTTTTGTTAGTTGCAGTTCCGCGTGAGGGACCCAGACGCTCCGGGGAAACCTCTGTTTGAGTTTGGACAGATAATCGCGGGCACGGCCCAAGTCGCCGCGGGAAAAAGAGATCACGGCCAGAGAATGGAGGCTGTAGTCTTCCAGGGGTGAGTTGAGATCTAAGGTTTTAAGAAAAAGCTCCTCTGCCTGGGAAAGATCTCCCTGGGAAAAGAGGGTATGGCCTCTGGAAAAGAGCTCACGGGCGCCTCCCTCCTGTGAATAGAGCTGACAGGGAAAGCCAAGCCAGAAAAGGGAGAGAAAAAGGGTCAGGACTTTTTTCATGGTTATAATAAAAGTTTAACGGAGTAGGGGAAAGGATTCAACCGGAGGAGTATTGTAATTTTAGAGGACGAAAGCTATGTTCGGGTTCGGGTGATAGCATCGGTAGAGGCGGTTGTGAGGTCTGGAGGGATCAAGGAAAGAGACCAATAAGAGGAGTGATCCAGATGCCGGATATTTGGACCAAGCATCCTGAGATTGTGCGCGACTTGCTCAAGGAGGGCGGGTTTCAGTGCGGGGTGGAGCCCCGGATATTGAAGGGGCGAGACGTGAATTCGACCTGCATCGTTGATGGAAAAACGCTGTGGGGTGATCTCTACATTCACCACCTGGACGAGATTCTCAAGATGCCAACACAGATGGAAAAGTCTCAAGGGTCAGGCACGCTGGGCGGATGGGAGTTTCTTGCCTTAGGAGTGCTTTTGGCCGTCATTCTCGGACAGGCGTGGACTATCAGGAAGCTGAAGGGGAAAGCCCCTGCTCGTCATTAGTTATTCGTTATTGGTTATTGGTTGAGTCGGAAACAATAGGCGATTACACGAGTAACGAATCACGAATATACGAACATGAAGATCGAAGGTAGTTACACCTTTAAGGCTCCAAGAGAAAGAGTTTGGAATGTGCTTCTAGATCCGAAGATCATGGCCCAGTGCATGCCTGGGTGCGAGGGTCTCAAGGAAATCGGTCCGGATCAATATGAGGCGACGATGAAAATCGGCGTCGCAGCCGTCAAAGGAACCTATAAAGGAAAGGTCTCGATCAAAGAGAAACAGGCCCCTGTCCACTATGTCCTGAGCGGAGAAGGATCGGGGGGTCCCGGTTTTATGCAGGGAGACGTAACGATTGATCTTGAGGAGAAAAATGGGGAGACCGTGCTGAGATACAGCACGGATGCCAAGGTAGGAGGATTGATCGCCGGGGTAGGGCAAAGGATGATAGGGGGGGTTGCCAAGATGATGGTGGATCAGTTCTTTAAGAAGATGGAGGGTTTCATTCCATGAGGTAGCGGCGCGGATCGATCGGGACTCCATTAACGCGCACCTCGTAATGAAGATGCGGGCTTGTACTCTTCCCCGTATTTCCCACATTCGCGATCTCCTGACCCTTGCGGACCCGATCTCCTTTTTTGACGTGGGTCTTGGATAGATGGGCATATTGGGTGGTGATTCCTTGACCGTGGTTTAACACCACGGTCAGGCCCTTACCATTGCTTTCCCCGACTAGATCCACAACCCCATCCCCAGGCGCATAGACCGGAGTCCCAACGGGGTTCGGGATATCGAGTCCGGAGTGGAACTCTGGTTCTCCTGTCCAGGGTGAAGTGCGTGTCCCGACCCCTGAGCTTACTTGACCCTTGAGAGGCCAGCCAGAAGGGGTGGAAGCGATGAGGCGCTCAAGTTCGCTCTGCAGCGATACTAAGCTCTTCTCCAATTCCTTCATTTTATGATGACCGTTGGCAGAGGACTTACGTTGCGGTGAGAGGGAATCCTGGACCTTCTCTTGAAGCCCCTTCCAGTCGGCCAGAAGTACCTGGATATCTTTCGTCCGTTCTTGTAAGGCGGAGAGTTGCTCCCGCTGAGCCTTCACCTCCACTCTAAGTTGTTTTACCTTTTTTCTTTGAAGTCTCATCCAGAGGTAATCACCAGACAGCCACCCGCTGAAGCCCAGCAAGATCACTGCCCCGGCCAAGAAGCACCAAAGTGACCTCTGGGAAAAGACTAAGCGGCGCATGCGCGTTCCGCGCCAAGGGAGGATAAGGATGGAATATGTCTTGTCCATGTCGCTGCTGTTTTACGAACTCTTCTGGGCGGCTCGAAGCTCTTCCCCTTTCATCGTACAGCGGCCGTCAAAGACCACCCCCTCTTCCAGTATCAAAACAGGGGTTACTATATCCCCAAAGACTCGGGCGGTACTCCGTAGCTCGATGCGCTCTCGAGCGCTGATATTGCCTGTGATCTGTCCGCTCACGATGGCAATGCCTACCTGCACCCCGGCCTCCACATGCCCCGTCTCTCCCACGAGAAGCGTATCTGATGATACGAGTTCTCCTCGGAATTTTCCGTTCATGACAAGTGTCCCGACAGAAGTGAGACGCCCTTCGAGTTCACACCCCTGATCGATCACAGATGTCGCGGCCTGGTTGGAGGCCAGACTGTTTCCTCTCCAGCGCCACATGGAATCTGCTCCTTATATTCGTTCTCAAAAAAAGAAGGCTAATATGTTGTCTTAAAAAGCTAGCCTGTTCTTAAGCTCGAAATCTAAAGAGATGGAACAAAACAATTCAAAAAAACGTCAAAATATTATCCTGACCTTTCAACGCTTGTCAACATGAATTTTGCGTTACCGACTTAACCCCTTGATTCTTTAGCCTTTAAAAGCTAGGAAAGATGAAAAATGACTCCCTTTGTAAGTGTTATCATTCCTACTTACAATCGTTGGCCGATGCTCTGCGATGCCATCGAATCCGTTCTCGGCCAGAGCTATAAAGACTTCGAGCTGATTGTTGTGGATGACGGATCAAAAGATGGAACGGTTGAGAAGTTGATGAGCTACAGCTCAGCCCTTCGTGTGCTTTCTCAGCTTGGACGCGGTGTAGCGGCAGCGCGCAACATCGGAGTTCGCTGGTCCTCCGGCAGATATCTGGCCTTCCTGGATTCCGACGACTTGTGGGAACCGGGAAAACTTGAAACTCAGGTGGCATTCATGGAGGCGCACCCTGAGATTCAGATCTGCCAGACGGAGGAGATCTGGATAAGGAATGGAGTGAGAGTGAACCCGAAAAAGAAACATCGTAAACCTTCGGGAGACATCTTTCGTGCAAGTCTCGATCTTTGCCTGGTCAGTCCCTCGGCTGTGATGATGACCAGAGAGCTGATGGAGAGGCTCGGAGGATTCGATGAAGTCTTTATCGTCTGTGAGGACTACGACCTTTGGCTCCGCATCGCTGTGGACACTCCAGTCCCTTTGATCCCTGAGCCTCTCGTGTTAAAAAGGGGAGGGCACGGGGATCAGTTGTCCCGCTCGACTTGGGGACTGGATCGGTTTCGCGCCATGGCCCTTCAAAAACTGCTCCGATCGGGCCTCCGAGGTGAAAGACGGACGTGGACCGTCCAAGCCTTGGCAAACAAAGTGGCGATTCTGGCCCAAGGTGCAAGGAAAAGAGGCAAGGAGGAAGAGGCGTTAATGTACGAAGGGATTTTAGCGGAATTTGTTTCGGAGGAGTTGAACATGGATTGGGTTCTTCGTCCGTTATTGGTTACTCGTTGACTCGTTTACTCGGATCGAAAGATGTTCGATCAACGAATATACGAATAACGAATAGACGAATATACGAATAACTCTTAGAGCATTCCGATGCTGGATCAAATGGTCTTCGATTATTGTAGGGAGAGAGGGTTCCACCAGCAGACGCAGGAGCGGTGGCTCAAGATGACTGAGGCTGACCGGGGGGCTCTCTGGGGCTTGGTTCAGGAACTGAAAATGGGAGAGAACCATCTCCGGGATTTCTTGGACTGGCTGGAGGAGATTTCTCTACGGGACGGCGTGAGTCTCTGTGAAATCCTCAAAGGAGAATCTGTCTTACGGATCTCATCGAATCCTCGTTTGAACCGGAACGACAAACTTAAGCGCATCAAAGGGGAAATTCGACGTCTCAGATTCCCTCGGTTGAGTCAGATCGAGGGCGAGATTCACAAGAGGATCCGCGAGCTTAACCTTAAGCCCCAGATCCAAATTAGCGTTCCACCAGGTTTGGAAGGGGGATTCTTGACTGTGCAGGCGAGGGCCGCGAGCTATGAGGAGTTGGAGCGGCTGGTTGGAGAAATGCGGCGGGCTTTGGAGAAGGAAACCATGAAGGAGATCTTTGCTCTTCTCAGCGGAGAGGCCTGCTAAGAATCGCGTTATTCGTTACTCGTTATCCGTTAATCGTGGCTCTCGACCCCGTGAATAAACGAATAACGAATACACGATTAACGATTACACGAACCAAGGAAGATGCAGGACTTTCGACTTGATCAAGTGCTTGTGGAAGTCGGATCAGAGGAGAGCCCAATCTTTAGGAGTTTACGAAGGGCTCTCCCAGACTTGCCTTTCACGTTTGTCGGAGATGGTGAGTTTGGCTGGGCCGATTTGATGGCGGGGAGGGATCTTTTGGGTCAAGGAAAAAGGCAGCTCCTCTTGATGCGGCATAAGGGGGATTTCCTAAAGAAATGTCCGGGCAGCGAGGGACAGGTTTGCTGCAACTATTTTGTCATCAATTTTGCCAGCAACTGCCCGATGGAATGTAGCTACTGTTACCTCCAAGACTATTTGGCTCATAATCCCCTGCTCAAGGTTTTCAGCAACGTGAATGACCTTTTGGAAGAAGCTCATCAACTTCTTAGTAAGCACCGTCGTTTTTTCTTCCGCATTGGCACTGGCGAGATCACGGACAGTCTCGCTCTGGATCCTTATATCGGATATTCTGCTGAGATCGTCCCGTTTTTTGCCGAACAGCCCAACGCATTACTTGAGCTTAAGACCAAGAGCGACCGGGTGGAGGGTCTGTTAGGTTTGGATCCTAAGGGCCGCGTGGTGGTCTCGTGGTCCATGAATCCTCAAAGGGTGATCGACGCGGATGAACATCTGACGGCATCCTTTGATGAAAGGCTCATGGCCGCGCGCCGTTGCCAGGAGGCGGGATATAGATTGGGGTTTCACTTCGATCCGATAATAGAATACGCCGGTTGGGAGAAGGATTATGGAGAGATGGTGGAAAGGATTTTTGCGACGGTGGATTATCGAAGGATTGCCTGGCTCAGCATGGGGGTATTGCGCAACACACCAAGCTTAAAGCGGATCATGAGGCAGAGGTTTCCCTCAACCCGGCTCCTCTCCGGGGAACAGGTTTCTTGTCCTGATGGTAAGATGCGCTATTTCCAACCCCTGCGGGTGAGTATGTATCGCAAGATGCTCCGCTGGATTCGCAACGCCTCGCCAACGGTCTTCGTCTATCTCTGTATGGAGTCCAGGGAGGTCTGGGAGCAGGTCTTCGGCTTTGCCCCGAGCTGTGAAAAGGAGTTAGGCAACCAGATGGCCCATGACTAATAGTCGGCTGAAATTGGGGCGGTTGGCCTTTCCGCAGAGACAAGCCGCTTCCTAATCGCTTCATGTCTTGTGTCACCTATCCTGAATCGTGTATTTTACTAAAAAGGGCAACAGGCTGGAGGCAATAGGCAATAGCAATGCTTGAGTTAATTAAAAAGATCATTGGCACGAAGAATGAGCGAGAGATCCGGCGCATCCAACCGCTGGTTGAGCAGTTCAACGTCCTGGAACCCCAGTACGAAAAGCTTACCAATGCGGAGCTTCGGGCCAAGACCGACGAGTTCAAAAAGCGCATCCAAGAGGCGACGGCCACCTTGCGCGCCACCCTCGAAGAGAAACAGGCTCAGGCTGCGGCTGTAACCGGCGAGGAGCGGGAGGGGCTGAAGTCTGAGGCGGAGGAGCTCGAGAAAGAGTTGCGTCAGGCCGGAGCTAAAGTGCTTGATAGCCTCCTGCCGGAGGCCTTTGCCGCGGTGCGCGAGGCGTCGAGAAGGACCATAGGACTGCGCCATTTCGATGTCCAGCTCATCGGCGGCGTGGTTCTCCACGAAGGCAAGATCGCCGAGATGAAGACCGGCGAGGGAAAGACGCTGGTCGCTACGCTGCCCTTTTATCTAAATGCCCTCGAGGGGAAAGGGGTTCACCTCATCACGGTCAACGACTACCTGGCAAGGAGAGATGTCCAGTGGATGGGTCCCATCTATCACTTGCTCGGCCTTTCCGTGGCTTCCATCGTTCATGAGGCGAGCTTTCTATTCGATCCGACTTACATCACCAAAGACTACCGTTATCTCAGCTTGCGCCCCATATCGCGCCAAGAGGCCTATCGTGCAGACATTACCTACGGGACCAACAACGAGTTTGGCTTCGATTACTTAAGGGACAACATGAAATTTTCCCTGGAGGAATATGTCCAGCGGGATCTCAACTTTGCCATTGTCGATGAGGTGGATAACATTTTGATCGATGAGGCCAGGACCCCGCTGATCATCTCCGGGCCCGCAGAAGAGTCGACGGACAAGTACTACGTCATCGACAGGATTATCCCGAAGCTGCAGCGCGGCGCCGTTATTCAAGGCGATCCGTCTCAGGAACGGCGCGCCGCCATCGAGGCGCAAGGAGACTATACTGTTGATGAGAAGAGCCGAACCGTGACGCTGACGGAAATCGGGGTGGCCAAGGTAGAGCGCCTGTTGAATATTCATAATCTTTATGATCCGCGACAGATCGACACCCTGCACCATGTTCATCAAGCGCTCAAGGCCCACGCCCTCTTTAAGCGGGACGTCGATTACGTCATTAAGGACGGTGAGGTCATCATTGTCGACGAGTTCACCGGCCGACTCATGCCGGGGCGACGTTGGTCTGACGGGCTCCATCAGGCGATTGAAGCCAGAGAGGGAGTGCACATTCGTGAAGAGAATCAAACCTTAGCGACCATCACCATTCAAAACTATTTCCGCATGTACAAGAAGTTGGCTGGCATGACAGGCACCGCCGATACCGAGGCCACAGAGTTCAAAAAGATCTACAAACTCGACGTCATGGTCATCCCGACGCATAGGAAGATGATCCGGATGGACAACCCCGATGTGGTCTACAAGAGCGAAAAAGAAAAGTTTGATGCGGTGGTAGAGGAGATCGAGGCCGGTCATCAGAAAGGTCAACCTGCTCTGGTCGGAACGACTTCCGTGGCTAAGTCGGAACTGCTCTCCAGGATGCTCAAGAAAAAAGGGGTCAAGCATAACGTTCTGAACGCTGTCAATCACGAGGCGGAGGCGACGATCATCGCCCAGGCGGGAAGATACCAGGCAGTGACCATCGCCACCAATATGGCCGGACGGGGGACCGATATCTTGCTTGGTGGAAACCCGGAGTTTTTAGCCCGCTCCGACATGGAGAACGAATGGATCAGCCGGGCTTCCAAGCTGCCATTACAGGGGGCGACGCGCTACGAGGACGCACTGAGAGAACTAAAGGAGAAATACGAAGAGGAGATCCAGAAGGCGGAGGGACTTTACCGGAAGCAAGGGGAGATTTATGAGCAGCAGCGAGGAGAGGCGCTCAAAAGGTCTACCGAGATCCAGCGGCGTCTCAGAGAGCTTTCTCCCTTCCGAGCGCTGAGGCAGGAGTACGAAGAGATCTCGGCGACCGAATTGATTGAGGTCCTTCACGAATTGCGCAGCATCCCTGAGCGTTACCTGCGGGCGAAAGAAGGCCTGGAGGCGTCCCTTTTAGGAGCTGGCGATACTGGAGACTCTGGGGCCCGACAAGACTTTGAGGAGGCCCGTCAAGCCTTCGGTGAATACCTGGTTCGTTGGCAGCAGGGAGATGGAGAGAGGCGGGAGCTCGTGGAGGCCTTAGATGAGAAAAGGCGTAACTACGAGCAGCGGATTAACGATTATGAGTTTGCGGCGACGAATGCGGTCTTGTCTCGGGGGGAGCACGCTCCGGTGGTGGTGGAGTACGAGCAGGCGCGCGAGGCCTTCGAAGAAGCGGAGGCTCGCTGCGAGGAGGTCCGCCGTCCCTATGAAGAGGCGATTCGTGAGGCGCAGAGGAACTATGAGGCCAAGCGACAGGAATATGTGCGCGTCGTAGAAGAAGTCCGGGAACAGTTAGAGAAGGCCCCGGATGCCTATCGCCAGAGGTACGGGGATATCTTGGAAGGGTACAAGAGGGTTTGCGCCGAGGAGAGAGAAAAGGTCATTGCCGCCGGCGGGCTTCACATCGTGGGGACGGAACGGCACGAGAGCCGAAGAATTGACAACCAGCTACGTGGGCGTTCTGGACGTCAGGGAGATCCTGGCTCGTCCCGTTTCTATCTCTCGCTGGAAGATGATCTCATGCGCATCTTTGGCGCGGATCGGATTCAAGGGATTATGAGTCGGCTGGGAATGGAGGAGGGAGTTCCCATTGAGCATCGTTTGGTGAGCCGGGCTATTGAGAACGCGCAGAAAAAGGTCGAGGCCCATAACTTCGATATCCGGAAACACCTTTTGGAGTACGACGACGTCATGAACAAACAACGGGAGGTGATCTACCATCAGAGGAGGGAGGTTCTCAAAGGGGAAAACCTGAAGGGGGAAGTCCTAGAAATGGCACAGGGGTTGGCCGAGGAGATTGCCGGGCGCTACGCGGACAAAGGTCTCCATCATTCGGAATGGGACTTGAATAGCCTCAGGGAGACCCTCAACCATCAATTCAATTTTCGGCTTGATCTCAAGGCCGAGGAGCAGGATGATTTAACTCCGGAGAAACTTGAGGAGATTGTTTTCGAGAGAGTAACGCAGACTTACGAGAGGAAGGAAGGACATTTTGGTTCTCCCATGCTCCGGCAGTTGGAAAAAATCATCATGCTCCAAACTATCGATAGTCTGTGGAAAGACCACCTCCTCAACATGGACCACTTGAAGGAGGGGATCGGGCTGCGCGGTTATGGTCAGAAGAACCCCTTGCAGGAATATCAGAAAGAGGGGTTTGAAATGTTTGAAGAGATGGTCCATCGCATACAGGAAGATGTTGTGCAGAAGCTTTTCACCATTGAGATGGCACGGGAGGGGGTGGCGGAGGAGATGGAGGTTCAGCGCCGTCCACAGAGGATGGTGTTAAGTCATGGTGGGGATGGGGGAGGGGAGGCTCGAGTGGCCCCGGTGAAGCGGCAGGGTGACAAGGTGGGGAGGAACGATCCTTGCCCCTGCGGCAGTGGAAAGAAATACAAGAGGTGTTGTGGAAAGTGAGTAGGAAGAGAGGGAGGCCCGCCTCTCAGACCGGGAGCCGATGGGCCTCTGCTTTTCTGCTCCCAACTACTTAACCTGATCTCAACGTTCCCTGTGAGTTACTCCAGTGTCGGACGTCTCCCTTGCTTCGAGGCAGACCTCCCTCTCTGAGAAGGGAAAGGCTGAGGGGAGCCCTGAAGCCCTGCGGTGATGGCCAAAATAAGAGTTCCCGGCTTTCAATTCGCCGGAGTTGCCTGCGGGATAAAGAAGAGTAGGAAAAGAGATTTAGCCCTAATCTTTTCAGAACGTCCTGCCACAGCCGCCGCGCTTTTTACTACAAATTCCATTAAGGCTGCCGCTGTTTTGGTTGGGATGAAGCGGATGAGGCGGGGCTTGGTCCAGGCCGTGGTCGTTAACAGCGGCAATGCCAACTCGTGCACTGGCCCGAGGGGTGTCCGCGATGCTGAGGCCATGTGTCGCGAGGTAGGTCATCGGCTGGGAATCGATCCAAGACTTGTCATTCCCTCTTCCACCGGTCTGATTGGAGTTCCATTGCCGATGACTAAGATCAGGCAAGGAATTGCCAAGGCTGTCTCTATTCTTTCGCCTGACTCTTTCACACACGCGGCAGAAGCCATTCTCACAACGGACCGGTTCGTCAAAATTACGACGACCTCTTGTCTCTTGAAAGGGCGGAAGGTGGTGATTACAGGCATGGTCAAGGGGGCGGGAATGATAGCTCCCAATATGGCGACCATGCTTGCCTATATTCTCACTGACGCCGCGGTGGAGCCTCGCTGTCTTAACGCTATCCTGCGTCGGTCTGCAGAAGAGACCTTTAATCGTATCACAGTTGATGGGGATATGAGCACGAATGACACGGTGCTTTTCCTGGCAAACGGAGCTGCCAGGAATTCACCGGTGAGGCAGGGAAGTGGAGAAGAGAGGGTGCTGAGGGAGGAAACTCAGAGGGTCATGAAGGAGCTAGCACTTAAGTTGGTTGAGGACGGTGAGGGAACAACCAAGGTTGTTGAGATCCGTGTGGATGGGGTCCGCTCAATAGCGGAAGCTAAAAAGATCGCCTTTGCTGTGGCAAACTCAAAGCTGGTTAAGACCGCTTTCTTTGGAGAAGACCCCAATTTTGGCCGGATCATGGTGGCCATCGGATGTGCCGGCGTCGCGATTAGTCCAGAAAAGATCGATGTTTTCTTTAATCATGTTTGCGTCGTGAGAAAAGGCGTCGGGTTGGCTTCGAAAGAACGCGAAGCGTCCCGTATTTTGAAGCGCCCCTCGTTTATGGTGAAGATCCATTTGCATCAGGGAAAAGAATCAGCCTCGGTATGGACCTCTGACCTGAGTCACGAGTACGTCCGCATCAACTCCGCCTATAGGACCTAACAAGGCCAACCTCCCTCTCGTTTGTGCCAATTTACCCCAAGGTTTCTGAATCCCGGACGGGCTCATGCCTCGTTGATTCGAGGAGAAGCCTCTCGCCTTCGTCTCTAGTATGCGACGTTTTGCTTCCGTCCGCCCCGGCTCCTAATTTGATGATTTTATCCTTAAATTCCTCAAGGCCTTTGGTGGCGTTCCTTGTATCGATAACCAGCTTAGACCACCTGACGATCTCGTTAAAATCATAGGTGCTATGGTCCGTTAGAATCACAACGCAGTCCTGACCCTGTATGGAAGCAGGAGTCAACTCAACGGATTCCAGAGATTTCGTTTCCAGATGTACCCGGGGAACAAGAGGGTCATTATAGGAGACATTGGCTCCCTTGTCGTTTAAAATCCGCATCACATCTATAGCTGGAGATTCTCGGCAGTCATTGACTCCTTTCTTATAGGCTGCCCCGAGAATTAAGATCCTGGATCCACGGACGCTCTTTCCAAAGCGGTTGAGTCCTTCGGTAACTAGCGCTGAAACCACCGAAGGCATCATTCCATTAATCTCCGCAGCTAAGGCAATAAAGCGGGCATGAAAGTTGAGCGCCTTGAGCTTCCACGCAAGGTAGTGGGGGTCGATGGGAATACAGTGACCCCCCAGGCCTGGGCCAGGATAGAAGGGGATAAACCCAAAAGGTTTGGTAGCAGCGGCGTCGATGACCTCATAAATGTCCACTCCAAGCAGATCGCACATCAACGCCATCTCATTGGCCATAGCAATGTTGACGCTCCGGAAGGTATTCTCCAATAACTTGACCATCTCGGCGCATTTCGGACTCGATACCGGTACCACGCGCTCGATGAATTGCGAGTAAAATGTGTGCGCCATCTCCGTGCACTTAGGCGTTACGCCGCCGACCACTTTGGGTGTGTTTCGAGTGGAGAAAAGCCTATTTCCAGGGTCAATTCTTTCAGGCGAAAAGGCGAGAAAGAAATCTCTGCCCACCTTGAGGCCTGTAGCCTCAAGCTCGGGGAGAATAAGCTCCTCAGTTGTCCCTGGGTAGGTAGTGCTTTCCAGGATCACTAGCTGGCCGGGCCTGAGGCACTTTCTAATCTGCTCCGTTGCCAAGAGAATAAATGAGATATCCGGGTCTTTGCTCTTGCTGAGAGGGGTGGGCACGCAGATACTGATTGTGTCTGACTTACGGAGCATCTCAGAATCATGAGTAGGACTGAACTTCCCCCCAAGGAGAGCGTTTTGAATTGTTTGGTTTCCAACATCCAGTATGTAGGATTTCCCTTCCTCAAGGCTCCTCACTTTTTTCTTGTCAATGTCAAC
>JAHFAO010000188.1 GCA_023250515.1 Deltaproteobacteria bacterium
CGAAGGCAGATCCATACTGCATGATCATAGCCCCCGTTCCCGTGAGGGCAAGGACCACCTCGCCCGTGACCATACCCTTCACGGCCCTTCCCACCCCCAGCTTTACCCCGGCCATGATCATCGGCAGGGCTGCCGGCAGTTGGACTTTGTAGAAGACTTCCCATCCTTTGGCACCAAAAGAGCGGGCCATCTCCACGAGGGATGAGTCCACGTATTTGACCCCAGTCATGGTGTTGACAGCGATGACGAAGAAAGAGAAGAGAAAAACCACAGCGATCCGTGACTCGACGCCCAGACCAAACCAGAGGATGAGCACAGGGATAAAGGCGATGGTCGGCGAGGCCATGAGGCCGTTAATATAGAGGTCCAAACAATGCTCGACTTTCTCAAAACTTCCCATCAGGACTCCGACGGCAACTCCAAGGGTCAAGGCCAGGAAAAACCCAACGACCAATGTTCCGAGGCTTATGATCAGGTTCTCTAGCAGTCCCCCGTTTTTGATCAGGTGGAGCCACGCGCTACCAATTTGAGAGAGGGGCGGGATTAGGATCGTCTGGAGGCCTCTGCCCAGCGCTTCCCAGACTAAGGCCAGGGTCAGGATCGAAGTCAGGTTGGTGGTGAGCCTGTGATTCATTGACGCTTATCCATCGCCTTTTTCAGGCTCTCCCAAATGTAATTAGTAAGTTCGACAAATTCCTTGCTCCGCCGCACATCATTCGCTATGCGTGGCCGAGCGAGCGGGACATCTAGGATTTCTGCCACTTGTCCAGGACGACGCGTCATGACCACCACCCGATCAGAGAGGTAGACCGCTTCATCCATGCTGTGGGTCACGAAGATTACGGTTTTTTTCTCACGCTGCCACAGCTCGAGGAGCTCCTCCTGAAGCAGTTGGCGGGTTTGGGCATCCACAGAACCAAAGGGTTCGTCCATCAACAAAATCAGGGGGTTTACAGCTAGGGCCCTGGCCAGGCCGGCACGTTGTTGCATCCCTCCCGAGAGCTCATGGGGGAAATGATCTTCGAACTCCGAGAGGCCAACGTGTTCCAGGTAGGTTCGGGCTATCTGCGCCCGCTGGTCCTTTGGGATGCCGCGCAGTTCCAGGCTGAACTCTACATTGCCCAGTACAGTCCGCCAGGGAAGCAGGGCGAAGGTCTGAAAGACGACCGCTCGATCCGGTCCGGGCTCGGTGACCTTTTTGCCGTTGATCAGGACCTGGCCTCCATCACAGGGGATGAGGCCATCGATAATCCTCAAAAGGGTGGTCTTGCCGCAGCCGCTGGGGCCGATGACGCTAACGAACTCTTTCTCACGGATCGAAAGATCCACCTCCGCCAGCGCCTTGACCTCCATGGGTTTCTCTTTGACCACTTTTTGAAAGGTCTTGGAGACCTTCTGAAGCTCGACCATTCCCCACACCCCTAAGAGCCTATAAAAAACCGAGAATCTTTGACGGCATCAAAAGGGCGGACATCTTGCTGGAGGTCAATTCGACGAATAACTTCTTCGGGCGCCTTTGCCTCTTTAGGGAACTCGTAAGGCGGAAGAGGCTTTGTCGCGTCAAAGATGAGCTTGGTCTCCATCGTACCTTTCTCCATCCGATTATGCCCATAAGCCGTGGGATTCAGGTGAGAGCCCAAGATATTGGGCAAAATCGCCAAATCTCGATCCGCCTGAAAACGCATAGCCAAGGCCCAGAGAACCTGAGTCTCATTGAACACGTCGATGTCATCATCGACGACGATCACATGTTTGATTGAAGGCTCAGTGATAAAGGCCGCCAGTGCTGCTTGTTTGGGTTCCCCCTCGGCTAGCTTCTTTAGCGAGATATAACAGTGGGCTCGAGCCGCTCCTGACATGGGTAGATTGACCGCTTTGACACTGGGGACAGCCTCCTTGATCCGCCGGTAGAGGCTTCCCATCCGCGGTGCGGCACCGATGATGTTATGCTCGAAATGGGCACTATGGATGCTTTGGTAGATCGGATTCTTCCTCATGGTGAGTGCCGTAACTTGGATGAAGGGCTGATCGCCCTCCTTATAATAGTAATGGGGCCATTCCCCAAAGGGACCCTCATATTGTCGCTTGTGGGGAGGAACGATCCCTTCGATGATGATCTCGGCACGCGCAGGCACCAGTAGATCGACGGTCTCGGCCTTGACCATCTCCAGTGGCTCGCCTAAAAAGGCCCCTGCTACTTCCAGCTCCTGGCCGATCCCCGATTGCTTGCTGACTGCCGCTATATTCAATGCAGGATGATGGCCGATGGCTAGAACTACCTCCATCGCCTCATTGTGTTGTTCATACTCGGTCCTGACATAACTGCCATGGTTAGCAGGATTGATCATCAGACCTAATTGTCTTTTCCCCTGCTTTTGGTGGCGATAGATTCCCATGTTGTAATTCTTGGTACCGCGCTCCTTGCAGATCATCGCCGCCGCATTAACATATTGCCCAGCGTCAAACTCGTTATGTGTTAGAATGGGAAGTAGATCCAGGTCTGCCTCCTCGCCTTTCAAAATGACCTCTTTCACTGGAGCCTCTCCGCGCGCAACTTCGCGGAGAGCCATGGGGGCCCGCTCCATTTCCGCTAAATCTTTCTCCATCTGCTCTACTGATGTTGCCCCCAACGCCAGAGCCAGGCGTTCGTATGAAGCCCCCAGGTTAATGATCAGGGGAATTTTTGATCCCTTGATTCTTTTGAAGAAGACCAGGGGGAATCTATCTTCTCTTTCAAATTTCTCGACCACTGCGCAGGCCTGGAAGCGCCAGTCCACCTCCTGATCTACGACCATGACATCTTGAGGGCGCTTTTCAGTAAGCTCTTGCAAATAAGTTCTTAGATCTTTTCCCATCTTTAATCCCTCCTCAACAGAGTCGTTCAAGTCGTTCAAGACGCGTAACAATTTGGACAACTTAAACGGCTTGAGCCAAGTTGTATCTGCTGCCCCGTTTATACTCTCTATTGCTCCCCTTCTGTCAAGCCGCCTCATAAACACGCTTCGATGGGCTGAGCCTTTATCAGTCATTTTTGCAGATCTCTCCTAGTGTCGTGTATCAGAAGTCCGGTGAAAAAATCAGACCCCCGACCACTGTCATTCCCGCGCAAGCGGGAATCCAGAACTCTTTGTATTTCCTGGATTCCGGCTCTCGCGAGCTGCCGCCCGCTCGGCTGGAATGACGGTCAGAATTATGTTGCGAATTTGTGAGACACCACACTAGGAGATGTTCCTTCTCCCCTCGCGGGAGAAGGCTAGGATGAGGGGGATGCTTAGGAGCCACCCTCACCTTGTCCTCTCCCGCCAGCGGGAGAGGGGACTAATAAAGGTTTTCTTTTGTGTTAAGCTTGATCTCTCGAAGGAGAGATGGATTCGAGGCTTGCTAAGGGTGGCGATTTCTTGACAGGAACCGTCCTTTCCTTATACAGATCTCCTGCGAGGAGCGTAGTGGTTTTTCTTTATGGCCTTCCTCTCCTCATGCAGGGAGTGGATAAACGTGGGTAACAAGGAAGGCGAGCACGAGGCATCGAGAGATGCGAAACTTGCCCGTGAGGTGGGGCGTCAGTCTTCCCAACCGAGGAGTCCTCTTCAGACTCACTTCAGTGGATACTCTTATGGAGGCCGCAGTCGTAGCGGAACAGTCCGGTGTCTTCGAATCGGTCTGGTTCGGAGACAGCCTTATCCACAAACCTCGGCTCGAGTCAGTGGTGATGCTTGGGGCTGTGGCTGCCCGGACTCAAAAAGTGCGTCTGGGGGCCATGTGTATGGCGAGCTTTCCGGTTCGTCACCCAGTCCTCCTCGCGATTCAATGGGCAACCTTGGATCAAATCTCCAAGGGGAGAACCGTCTTGGCAGTATGCATCGGAGGGGGGCATGACCCGGAACTTAGGGCCTTTGGGGCAAGGCCCAGTGAGCGGGTGCCGCGTCTTCGAGAGGGAGTTGCGCTTCTGAGGGCGATATGGGGCGAGGGTGAGGTGAACCACCGGGGGAGATTTTATAACCTTGAGGGTTACCGGATCGAGCCAAAGCCGCTCCAGAAACCCTGCCCTATTTGGATAGCGGTCAATCCCGATAGAAAAATCGTCGGCGACGTCGGCATCGAGCGAGCCATGAAACGGGTGGTGACCTTGGGCGATGGTTATATCACCATAGCGATTACTGCTGAGGAGTTCCGACGGCGCTGGGATCTGATCGAGGCAATTGCTGAGAAAGATGGACGGGATCTCTCGAACTTTGAGACCTCCATTCACGGCATGGTCAACATAAACGACGATAAACGGGCGGCCTACGAGGAGTCAAGATTCTATTTCAATCACTACTACAGCCCGGGATGGCCAACCGACGACATTGTCAGGTTATGGCTGGCCCATGGCTCTCCTGAGGAATGCGCCAGTTTGATCCAGGGCTGGATTGATATGGGGATCACAACACCGGTGTTGCGCTTCACCTCACGTGACCAGTTGGGCCAGATCCATCGATTCATCGACGAGGTGCTGCCGCTCTTGCGCTTGAACCAAAGACGGGATGGTTTATGAATGACCTCCTTATTCGCTTTTTCATAGTTCTTTTTCCGCTTGCCCTCTTCGTTGCTTCCTGTGCGTCAGAAATCATTGAAAAGCAGGAGGAGCAGATCCGCCTCCAGCAAGAGGAGATCGCGCGTCAGCGAAAAGAGATTGAAGAACTCGTGGTAGCTCGGCAACAGGAAGAGAAAAAAAGGCAGGACTGTAATCGAGCCTTTCGCGACTTGGAGAAGGCGCAGGCAGTCAAGGATCCGCATGAGGCCGTCGCTCTTTACCGTCAGGGTCTTAGACTCTGTCCCGACGATGATGTGGCCCATTACGAGCTCGGGAGGATCCTCCGGGGTATGGGACGGACGCAAGAGGCTAAAGAAGAGTTTGAGGCGGCACTCAAGATTAATCCAAACTTCTTTGATGCCAAGCGCCAGTTGGAGACGCTCCAAGTTAGGTGAAGGGTTTAAGGGATCAAGGGTTAAAGGGTTCAAGGGATTGAGGAGGCTAGGAATGAAGAAAGGATTGTTCTTGCTATTGTTTCTGGGGCTGTTTGCGTCAGAGGCCCATGCCATTAACGAAAAGAAACTCATCGACATGACCTATCCCTTCGCGGAGGAGACCTTGCATTGGCCCACCGCTCAGCCCTTCAAGCTGGAAAAGGTCAATGAAGGGATGACACCTCAGGGCTTCTGGTACTCCTCTTATAACTACAGCGCCTCGGAGCATGTCGGGACCCACTTAGATGCCCCGTTTCATTTCGCCCAAGGGAAATGGACTACGGATCAGATCCCGCTTGAAAGAACCATTGGCCCTGGCGTAATCATCAATGTGAGGGGCAAGGCGGAAGCGAATCGTGACTATCAATTGCAGGTCGTGGATATACGCACATGGGAGAGGAGACACGGTAAGATCCCGCCTGGAGCGATTGTGCTCATGTACAGTGGCTGGGGGAAGTTCTGGGGCGACCGCAAGAGCTATTTTGGCACGGATCAGCCGGACGATGTCACGAACCTCCGCTTCCCAGGATTCTCCAAAGAAGCGGCGGAGTTTCTCATCAAAGAGCGCAAGATCGACGCCGTAGGGATCGATACACCGAGCATCGACTACGGTCCCTCGCGTGATTTCATCGTCCACCAGGTCTTCGGTCGTGCTAACGTTCCCATCTTTGAAAATGTCGCCAACCTGAATCGGTTACCGCCGAAAGGGGCGACGATCTTTGCTATCCCCATGAAGATCAAGGGCGGCAGCGGCGCCCCCTTAAGAATCTTTGCGCTGTTGCCCTAGGTAGCAGGTTCCGGGTTTCGGCAGGCTGTTGAAAACAACTTGCGTCACCCTTCGAGAGCCTCAGGGTGACCGGCTAAGTATGCGAATCTACGTTAAGCGACCGTTCGCCCTGAGCCCTTCGACTCTTCCGTTCGCCCTGAGCGTGTCGAAGGGCGGACCGCGCTCAGGGCAGGCCTGTCGAAGGGTGAAGAAGAGTCTACCGTTCTCTTCCTGCCAAGCTACGCATGTGGGCTAGGCCGGTTCTGATTCTATTGCCCAAGGCCGGCACGCCTAACGAGTCCCAAAGCCTCGCCCTTCCCAAATCGTCGAACAGGGAGTAGGCGACCGGTGTGATGAGCAGCGTGATGAGAAGCGAGAGGGCTTGGCCGCCGATAATTACCTTTGCCATGGACGCGCGGGCAGCTGCGCCCGGCCCTGCCCCGAAAGCAATGGGGAGCATGCCGAAGACCAGCATGAGCGTGGTCATCAAGATGGGGCGCAGCCGGGCGTGGTTGGCCTCAATGATGGCCAGGTCCCCCTCCATTCCTTGGGCGCGTAGTGTGTTGGTGTAGTCGATTTGCAAGATGCCGTTCTTTTTCACGATACCGAAGAGCATGAAGAGACCGAACATCGCGTAGATGTCCAGCGGCTGGCGCAGCATGATGAGGGAGAA
>JAHFAO010000052.1:0-12998 GCA_023250515.1 Deltaproteobacteria bacterium
ACCCGGCTTTCAATCCCTACCTCGGTACCGACAAATAGAATTTCCGCCATTTTATCTCGCCTCTGAAACTCGCGCGCCACAGCCAGTCCGGGGAAAAGGTGTCCACCAGTTCCCCCACCGGCCATGATTAGCCGCATCCCTACATTCTCCTGCGCGACAAACTGAGCAGCATTCCGGCTCCTGTCAAATTTATAACCATGGCCGAACCCCCGTAGCTAATAAACGGAAGCACTAAACCCTTCGTGGGCATCAACCCCATGACCACCCCCATATGGATTAAGGCCTGAAGCCCTAGCAGGGTCGTTAGCCCAAAGGCCAGGTACTGACAAAAAGGATCTTCAATCTTTCGTGTCAGACACAACCCCCGCACGACGATGAAGCCAAAAAGCGCTAAAACAATTAATGCCCCCACAAGCCCAAGTTCCTCTCCGATAACGGAGAAGATGAAATCTGTGTGGGCCTCCGGCAGGTAAAACAGCTTCTGTCGGCTCTCGCCTAACCCGCGGCCCCAAAGTTGACCGGAACCGAACGCGATGTAGGACTGAATAATCTGGAAACCACTACTCGAGGCATCCCGCCAAGGGTCAAGAAAGACAAGAAGACGGCGGAGACGATACTCTGCACCGATCGCTGAGAGCGCGAGCACGGGCAAGGCCATCAAACCTATGAGCAGGAGATGGGAGAACTTTGCTCCACCGATAAAGAGCATGAGAAAAAGAATGAGGCCGAGAATGAGAGCTGTTCCCAAATCAGGTTCCAGAAGGATGAGTCCTAAAAAGAGCCCGCCGATAATCAGATGGGGGAGGATTCCCATGGTAAAGGTCTGGATTTTCTCCCTTTTTTTCGCCAGGGAATGGGCTAGGTAAAGCACAAGGGATATTTTGGCGAGCTCCCCGGGTTGAAAGGCGTAGCCCCCCAAGGAAAGCCAACGTCTGGCCCCGCCGCGTGACAAGCCGATCCCCGGGATTAGGACCATAGTCAATGCTAGAATGCTGAGGGCCAAAAGGGGATAGGCGAACCGGCGGTAAGTCGCGGGCGGAAGTAGGACAGAGACAAGCAGAGTCGTCATCCCCACGCCCACGGCCGTGAGCTGTTTACGGAAAAAGTAGGTGCCGTCGGAGAAACGCTCTTGAGAATAGAGATAGCTCGTGCTGAGCAGCATGATGATTCCCACAGCTAACAGAGCGGCCACGGCAAGTAAGAGCCGCCAATCTATCGCTCCCTCTCTCATAGCCTCTGAACTATAGACCCTGAACGAGGGCCTTAAAGACCTTCCCCCTTTCCGCGTAGTTCTGAAACATGTCAAAGCTCGAACAGGCAGGAGAGAGAAGAACAATATCTCCAGGCTGCGCGTCCTTATAGGCTTCTTGCACCGCTGCGTCCAGAGTTTCAACGACTACGGTATTCGTGAGGTGACCCAACGTCTTTTGGATAATCTCCTTTGCCGCACCAAAAAGGATAAGCTTTTTAACCTTCCTTCTGATCTCATCCTCCAGTATGCGGTAATCCCCTCCCTTATCGATTCCACCGGCAAGAAGAACTACCGGAGCCGAGAAGCTGGCGAGAGATTTAACGACAGCGCCTACATTGGTGCCCTTGGAATCATTAAAAAAACGAACGCCGTTCTTCTCGCGGACGAATTCGAGCCGGTGCTCGAGACCAGGAAACTCCTCGATAACTTTTTGGATGATCTCTGCTGGCACTAGAATCGCCTTCGCTATGGCTACTGCAGCCATCAAATTCTCCACGTTGTGCAATCCTTGGATCCTGACCCGAGAGAGGGAAAATCGTTCCTCCTCGGAGTCACCGCGCCAAATAATCTCGCTTCTCGTAGCATAAATCCCTTCACGGACTTCGGCCCAACCGAAAGAGACCACCCGTGCGCGGAGGCGCTCTCTCATGGACCACACCAGAGGGTCATCTCGATTTAGGACTGCGATATCTTCTTCTCCCTGAGCGCGAAAGATTCTTTCCTTCGCTTCACAGTAGGAGGCAAAGTCGGGATAGCGGTCGAGGTGGTCCTCCGCTAAGTTCAGTAGGGCTGCGATCCTAGGGCGGAATTCTTCCACCCACTCCAGCTGAAAACTGCTAACCTCCACAACACCCCAGTCCCAATTGCCGGAAACAAATCCGATCAACGGCGCGCCGATATTTCCTCCGACAAAGACCCTCAACCCCCCTTCCTCGAAGATTTCTCCCACTAGCGAGGTAGTCGTGCTCTTCCCGTTGGTGCCGGTAATCGCCGCCAGAGGGATATCCAGAAAACGATAGGCCAGTTCCATCTCACTTAGAATCTCCGTCCCTCTTCTTCTCGCCTCGCAAAGCAGAGGATTCTCAGGAGGAACCCCAGGGCTGGGAATCACGAGGTCAACCCCCTCTAACCAGACCGTTTCCTCACCGCCCAGAAGAAGGCGGATGGGTAAATCGGAAAGCGCCTCGATCTCCTTTTGAAGCTCCTTTTTCCCTTTACAATCGCTTACCCGCACTTCTGCCCCTTGACCAATAAGAAACCGAGCAGTCTCGCTCCCAGTGCGGGCGAGGCCCAGGACCATCACCTTCTTTCCTTTTAGCTCCATTTTCGGTTTCGTTACCTCTTCGTTGCTATCCAGTACTATTGTGCCCGCCGTACCATCGCCTCGCAACGAATGGGAATTTGGCAACGCGTCGTAACGAGTTAATCCGATCATCTGAGCTTCAGCGTACTAAGTCCGACTACAGCGCAAATAACCGCAATGATCCAAAACCGAGCAACAATCTGGGACTCAGACCATCCCTTGAGCTCGTAGTGGTGATGGATCGGTGCCATCAGAAAAACCCTTTTTCGCCTCAGCTTGTATGAAACGACCTGAAAGATAACTGAAAGGGCCTCAATGACAAAAACGCCTCCAACGACCAGCAAAAGAATCTCATTTTTGGTCATGACCGCCACAATGCCCAAAGCCGCACCGAGCGCCAGAGAGCCTACATCTCCCATGAACATCTCTGCTGGATAAGCATTGAACCAGAGAAAGCCCAGCCCCGCAGCGACGATCGCCGCGCAGAAGACGCTAAGTTCCCCCACACCGGCGACATAGGGAATCTGCAGATACTCGGCAAACTTCAGGTGCCCGGTCAAATAGGCAATGACGCCGTACGTCCCAGCCGCGATCATCACAGGTCCGATCGCAAGGCCGTCGAGACCGTCGGTCAGGTTCACCGCGTTGGAGGCGCCCACGATCACCAGCATGGCAAATGGTATGTACCAGAGGCCAAGATCAGGACGGATGGTTTTTAGAAACGGAATCCCCAACACAGTGCTGACCTTTGGGGAAAGGTAGAGAGCAGCCGCTGCGGCAAAGGCCACGGCAAACTGGGCAATGAGTTTTGTGCGGGCAGAAAGCCCACGACTGCTTTTCCGGCTAAGCTTGAGATAATCATCAACAAAGCCAATAACGCCGAACCCCACGGTCACAAACAAGGCAACTCCGATATACAGGCTGGCAATATCGGCAAGGAGGATGGAGGAAAGAAAGAGGGCGAGGATAATGAGTGTTCCCCCCATAGTTGGAGTGCCGGCCTTAGCGCTGTGCCGGGCGGGCCCGTCCTCACGGATCGGTTGGCCGATCTGCCTGGCCGCCAATGCCCGAATCACGTAAGGGCCAAAGAGAAATGAAACCAGAAGCGCCATTAGGGCAGCCAGGGCCGCACGAAAGGTAATGTAGCGGAAGACATTAAAACCTGAATAGGTTGTATGCAGGGGAAAGAGTAAATAATAAAGCAAAGGTTACTCTCCCATCTCCTTAAACGCCGCCAAAACTTTCTCCATATTCATACCGCGTGAGCCCTTGAAGAGAAGCCAATCCCCTCTCCTCGCATGAGTCCGAACCATCCCTGCAATCTCCCTGTGATTCTTCCCAATGATCACTCGTTCATCATCCATCCCCGCAAGCAGAGCCCCCTCCTTAACCTGATTGGCCCGCTCACCGATAAGATAAAGACGATCAATGCGGCATCGTGCCACCTGTTTTCCCAACTCCAGGTGTCTCTTCCGACTCTCCCCACCCAACTCAAGCATATCTCCCAGAATCGCCGCCTTTTCTCTGCCCTCTCCCATCTCGGCCAGAGTCTTCAGAGCCGCCTGCATAGAAGCGGGATTCGCATTGTAGGCATCGTTGATGATCCCGATCCCTCTCCACTGATCCATTTCCATGCGCATGGGGAAAGGTCTCACCGCTTCCAACCCCCTGCCCATTGTCTCCAGATCCACCCCCAGGCCATAGGCCATCGCTGCTGCCCCTACGGCATTGGAGAGGTTATGTTTTCCGGAGAGCCTGAGCCGGACCCGCCGTCTCTCTCTGCCTACTCGAAGCGTAAACTCCATTCCTTTCACACCCAGGGCCTGGCAAGACTCTCCTCCTACTTCACCGCTCTTCCCATAGGTGATCTTCTCCCCTTTGAACTTCTCCCCTAGACGGCGCACCCATGGGTCATCCAGGTTCACCACAGCGATGCCACCGGGATTGAGTCCCCGAAAGAGTTCCCCCTTCTCCCGAGCCACTCCCGCAACGTTTTTGAGCCCTGCCAGGTGAGCCGGTGCAACCGATGTGATTAGACCGATGGCGGGACTGGCAATCTGGGTGAGGCGCTTGATCTCTCCCGGACGACTTGTCCCTAACTCCAGGACCGCCGCCTTTTCTCTCCCCCGAAGACGGAGTAGCGTTAGAGGCAACCCCACCAGGTTGTTGTAATTCCCTTCGGTTTTTAAAACCTTCCCGCGAAGCGATCTTCCCTCAATAGAGGCCCGTTCCAGAATAGCGGCAACCATCTCTTTCGTAGTGGTCTTCCCGTTCGACCCTGTAATGGCCAAAACCTTGGGAGCCACCATCTGACAGCGGTAATGGGCCAGATCTCCCAAGGCCTCAAGTGTGTCTGGCACCTTAATGACAGTCGCATCTCTGAGAATGGAGAGCGCGGGTCGCCGATGGACAACCAGGCAACCCGCCCCTTGGCGGACCGCATCTCTCAGGAAGGCATGGCCGTCCAGCCTTTCTCCCTTTAGAGCGATAAAGACCGATCCCTTTCCTACCCTACGCGAATCGGTAACCACTTCACTAAAGACCGCTTTTTCCCCCTCGCACACCATCTTTCCACCGGTCGCCAATAGGATCTCTTCCCTGCTCCATTCCATTACCTTACAGCCGCCAAAAAGACCCATCGGCTCATTGCAAAATGAAAATTGTAAAATGCAAAAGTCAAATTTTTCATTTTTCACTTTGCATTTTGAATTGAGTGCAGCTCCTCCCGTGCTACTTCCCGGTCATCAAAATGAATCCGCTTCGACCCAAGGATCTGGTAATCCTCGTGCCCCTTCCCCGCTATCAAAACCAAGTCACCAGCACGTGCAAGCCGAAAGGCTAAACGTATAGCGGCGCGGCGATCGGGCTCTACCCAATAACCTCTTTGGGTTTCGAGTTTAATGTTTCGAGTTTCGAGATCTGGGATTTCAAATTTTTTCACGCCGGTCTGTTTGATTCCTTCTTCGATCTCTTCCAGGATTCTGAGCGGTTCTTCGGTGCGAGGGTTATCTGACGTCAATACCACAAGGTCACTGAGCCGCCCGGCAATCTCTCCCATGAGGGGCCTTTTGCCGCGATCTCGATCTCCACCGCAGCCGAAAACGCAAATCAGTTTCGGGTCTCTGGTTTCGGGTTTAGGGTTTGGCGTCAGACCGGAGACTGGAGACTGGAGACCGGTCCTTGGTCCTTGGTCA
The DNA here is from genome assembly GCA_023250515.1 of Deltaproteobacteria bacterium. Taxonomy (GTDB): domain Bacteria; phylum Desulfobacterota; class Binatia; order UBA9968; family UBA9968; genus JAHFAO01. Next base: position 5,750 of record JAHFAO010000052.1, read on the forward strand.
TCGGTCGCCCTAGGCACTAGCCCGCGCAGGCTCAGCAACATTCGTTCTAAGGCATCCGGAGTATGGGCGTAATCAACCAAAACCGAGATTCCAAGACCGTTCTTGACCTTCTCCAACCTTCCAGGGACCGATCCTAATCGAGCGATTCCCTTTGCAATAACACTAAGCGGCAATCCCGAAGCGAACCCGATTCCCACGGCCCCTAAGATGTTCTCCAGATTGGCCGCACCGATCAGTCTGGAGGAAAAATCGAGCTCCTGACCCTTCAACCAGATCTTTCCCCTGAGCCCGTCTAGATCCTCTTCAAACTCCAGAGGATGGATATCCCACTGGTTGCCTCGGCCGTAACTCAACACCTCAAGTCCCAACTGACGAACCCCTCTCAGAAGCTCACCGCTCCTGGGGTCTTCCCCATGAATGACGGCAAACTTTTTTTTCTTGGAACTTCCACTGAGATAATCCGTAAAGAGGCTGCACTTGGCAGAAAAATAATCCTCCATATCCTCATGATAATCGAGATGGTCCCGCGTCAGATTGGTAAATAGGGCCCCATCAAACTCAATCCCCCGTACCCGCTCCATTGCCAACGCGTGGGAGGAAACCTCCATCGCCACCGACTGAACCCCAGCCTCAACCATCTCTGCCAAAAGGGCCTGAAGATCTATCGACTCGGGGGTCGTATGGAGCGCGGGGAAGATTCGACCATGATACCGGTAGTTTATAGTGCCAATAACTCCTGGGGCCATTCCGGCGGCGGAAAAAATCGACTCAACAAGATAGGTCACCGTCGTCTTTCCATTGGTCCCAGTGACCCCAACAAGGACCAGCGACCCACTAGGATTGGCGAAAAATAAGGCCGCCCACCTCCCCATGGTGTGCCTTACATTGCGAACCCGAACCCATGTGGAATCCTGAGAGAGCGTAGTCCTCCGCTCCACAACGACGGCAGCAGCGCCTCGTTCCAGCGCCTCAAGAGCAAACTCATGTCCATCCACGCGCTCACCGGGGATGGCAAAAAAGACATGCCCCTTCTTTACCTCTCTCGAATCGTACGCAAGTCCTGTGACGGGTTGATCCATGTTTCCCTGTGTCTCTTCAACATCCTCCACCCCAAGGAATTCATTAAGCTTCATTCAGATTAACCCTGTAGGTTCAGAGTTAGTTTCTCACCCTTTCCCCAAACAGCTCTGGGTGGCGGCGATTGTTTAACAACGTAGCCATTCCCGCGGATCTCCACCTTAAGCTTCAGAGCCTTGGCCTTGCCCACAGCTTCACGAAGGCTAAGACCAACAAAATCTGGCACCTCCAGAGCGCCAGCCCGTCCTATCATCCCGTCTCCATTCTTATGGTCACCACGTACCAAAGTCGCCGCTTTATCCGTCGGCAATGAAACCTGCTCAGGCCGTTCCGGCGCTACCCCGAGATGGCGCAAAACGCCACGCGCAATATTGCGAAAGACTGGGGCCGCAACCACACCTCCATAAACGTTCACCTCTGGCTCATCTACCATGACAAGCAGGACTAGCCGGGGATCATCCGCAGGAACAAAACCGATAAAGGAGGCAACTCTCTTCTTCGCCGCATACCCTCCACGAGCAAGATCTGGTTTCTGAGCGGTGCCCGTCTTGCCGGCCACCTCAAACCCCTCCACGCCTGCCGTAACACCGGTTCCCCCATCGCCCACAACTCCTTTGAGGATGGAGGTTAGCAACCGGGCTGTCTTTTCTGAAACGACACGACGCACAACGTGAGGCTGATTTGCCAAGAGCACCTTGCCCTCGGAGCTAACCACGCGGCGCACCACAAAAGGCCGCATGAGAAAACCCCCGTTGGCGATTGCCCCATAAGCCATGACAAGCTGGATTGGAGTTGTCGCGATCCCCTGCCCGAAGGCGTGAGTCGCTAAGTCGATGAGAGACCACCTGTCGGGAGGTCGAACTACGCCGGTTGCCTCCCCTGGCATATCAATCCCGGTTAGCCGGCCAAAGCCGAATCCTTCGATGTATTTAAAATAACGCTCCTTTTTAAGCTTCTCTGCCACCTTCGTCGCGCCGATATTACTGGAGAACTGGATAATCTTGTAAAAGGGCAACCACCCGTACTCGTGGCTGTCATGGATGATCTTTCCCGCATAGGAATATCTTCCAAACTCACAATAAAATATATCCTCCTTCCCTACTACCCCCTCCTCCAGGGCGGCGGCAGCTAGAATCGTTTTAAACGTAGAACCAGGCTCAAAGCTGTCAGTCACAGCTCGATTGCGCCATTGTTGCGAGGACTGCCGGGCAAAGTTATTGGGATTAAAGAATGGATAGTTGGCCATTGCCAGAATCTCGCCCGTGAATGGTTCCACGACTACAGCAATGCCCGACTTGGCGCGAAATTTGACAACCGCTGCTTCCAATTGTTTCTCCACAAGGTGCTGGATAGGGGTGTCTAAGGTCAGGTGGACATCAGCCCCGGGTGGGATCTGGAGCTCTTCCACTCCTTGGGCAAGGACCCTGCGCCCTAGGGCGTCACGCTCGATGACCGGGGAGCCAGTCTCGCCGCGGATGTATCCTTCGTAGTGTAGCTCTACACCCTCAAGCGCTTGAGAATCCCTGCCGACAAAACCGATCACCTGCCCTGCAAGCTGGCCTTGGGGATAGTACCTGTTGGGCTCATAGTACATACCCACCCCGTCCAGATTGAGGGCCTTTACCTTTTCAGCCTCCTTGGGGGTTATCTGGCGTTTGAGCCAGACAAAAGGCTTTTCCGTCCTCAGCCTCTGCTGCACCTCCGCTAGATCCAAGGTCAAGGCCTGAGCTAGACTGCGGGCGACAGTTTCTGGCTCTTTGAGACGTCGGGGTCTAGCATAAACGGATTGCACCTCTAAGCTGAGGGCTAACGGCTCACCGGCTCGATCTAGAATCGTGCCGCGCTTTGGGAGAAGAATCCACTCCTTCAGATGCTGTCTTTCACCCATTCGTTTGAGTTTTTCTCCTTCGAAAATTTGGAGCTGAATGGCACGAACGCCGACGGCTAAAAACATCAGCACAAAAAAGAACGCGGCAAGTGCCAGGCGGATCTTGATCTCTCTGAACGACCGCTTCATGGCAAGATCACCACCTGACCTTTTTCCGGTTCTCTTAACCCCAGCCGCACTCGGGCCATTTCTTCTAAGCGCTGCGGCGAAGTCAGGGTTGCAAGTTCCACCTTGAGTTCCCGGTTCTCCTGCTCGAGCTGGTTCTGCAATTTACTGAGCGTAGAAAGGACGTAGCCCAGATGAACCACCTGCAGACGGAGCCAAACGTACAGTAGGGCGAGGCCGACCAAGCACAGACCCAGTGAGAGGGTCAAGAATAAAAGTCGATATCGCTTTTGTTCACCTCGCTCGACCCGCTGCTTCTTAAGGAGGCCTAGCCCCCATATCCTTCTATCTAGGGCCGTGGCCACCCTTGAGCTCCTCAAAGCCGTTCCACGGCCCGGAGCCTAGCGGAGCGGGCACGGGGGTTGCGTTGAACCTCTTCCCGGGAGGGGAAGAGAGGTCTAGAAGTTACGAGCCTGGCCTTCTGGCTCCAACCACAACAACAAAAAGGGGTTTTGGCGGGACAGAGACAGCTCTGGTTCCATTTCCGAAAGGCCCTCTTGACCAGCCGATCCTCCAAAGAATGAAAAGAGATGACCACCATACGTCCCTTGGAGAAAAGCAACTCATAAGCGTTCTCGAGAAAGTCCTCCAAGTTTTCCAGCTCTCGATTCACCGCGATCCTTAACGCCTGAAAGGTCCTGGTAGCAGGATTAACACGGCCTCTCCTTTTCCCCACAACTCGTTCTACGATCTGAGCCAGCTCTCTACAAGTCTCGATCATTTTTCGCTTGCGCTTGGCATCGATGGCTATGGCAATGCGCCGGGCGGCTGGCTCCTCACCGTATTCCCGAAGTATCCGTTCCAGCTCAGATACAGGAAAGGTGTTGACCACCCGGTAAGCATCCAATGATTGGCGCCGATCCATACGCATATCGAGCCTGGCCTCCGCCTGGAAGCTGAATCCCCGTTCCGGGGATTCGATGTGGTGGGAGGAAAGTCCGAGGTCAAGAAGGATCCCGCTCACCTTGTCCCAACCGACTTCCCCTAATATCTCCTTCGCCTTTTTGAAATTCGCACACCGAGTCACCAGGCGATCCCCGAATCTATGAAGTCTATGCCGAGTCGCCGTGATCGCTTCCTCATCCCAGTCCAGACCAAGGACCTTGCCATCCGGACCGATTCGTTCCAAAAGTTGCTCTGCGTGTCCTCCGCCACCTAAGGTCCCGTCGAGGTACCTCTTATCCGCTTCGGGCTTCAGGAGTTCGATCGCCTCCCGCACCATCACGGGCGCATGCATAAACCACTAATGAAATGTCCCGTCCCCTTCCCAGTCCTCATCAAAACTCTGGATCGCATCCTCCAAGGATGTGTATTCTTCAAAGAATTGATCCATCCCTACGACCTTGAAAATATCCCTTAAGTAAGGACTCATCCCCGCGAGTTTCAAGTCACCATTCAAGTTTCTCAGGATCCTCAGCCTCTCCACTAACACCCCGATGCTCAGATAGTTGATGTGATCTACGGCCTTAAGGTTCAGGACTACTTTCGTCCGTTCCTTTTCAATCAAGGAACCGATGACGTCCTTGATCCTTATCATCTCTCGGAAATCGATATCGCCGTTAACATCAATCACCGAGATATCCTGGATGATCTTTCGTTGCAGCATTCCTCTCCTCCTTTGGCCCGCCTGCCACCAAGTAGCATGAGAGACCTGATGGGCTTTTAGACTTAGAGTCCCAAGTCGCCAAGAAAATCAGGATCCTGCATCAATTTTTCCTCGGCCTCCGCAAAGATTTTTTTCCAAGCCTCCTTATCCCAAACACGAAACTTGTCGAGAGCAGACACTAGAATTACATCGCGCTTAAGATTGGCGTACTGACGAAGCCCCGGTGGGATAAGAATGCGTCCCTGTTTATCAACGGCACATTCACTGGCGCTGCTGAGATAATAGTTCTGAAACTGAACCACGCGACGATCGAACTTCGGTTTTTTTCTGATCTCTTCCTCGAAGCGAAGCCACTCGTCGATGGGATAAACATCCAAGCACTTGACGGAATCAACGACGAAGTTCGTTATAAAAAGTCGTTCGTCTCCTTTCCCGAGAAGGACCTCACGAAATTTGGAGGGAATACTTAAGCGCCCTTTTCCATCAAGGGTGTGCTCAAAGCTGCCACGAAACATATCAATATAGGCCTTAATGGGAATTTATCCCACTTTATCCCACTTAGGCGCGATTTATAGCCTCCTCCCATTCTTCTGTCAACAAAAAAAATTGGTTCTCTTTTAAGGTTTTTTTAGGTTATTTCCGAGCCTTGGCACAATATATTGACATTAAATAGCGGAATTTCGCTTCTAACCACAATATATTGATCACGGGCTGTATAGTTCTTGGATGGAAAAGTTTGAGGATTATTTCTGGATAGGAAAAAAAATGGGCTAAAGTGGATTGATAAGCCGGATTCTGTGGTGACTTCTGTAAAAAGCCACAGCGATCATTCATCTTGCCCCATGATTGCTCATAGAGTCTTTGCGACCTTACCCGAGGGCTCAGGGCGGACCACCCAACCCTCCTATTTGGTCTTGCTCCAGGTGGGGTTTACCTGGCGTCCACCATTGCTGGTGGACCGGTGAGCTCTTACCTCGCCTTTTCACCCTTACTCGCCAAGAAACTTGGCGGGCGGTATGTTTTCTGTGGCACTTTCCCCCGATCGCTCGGGGCCGCCGTTAGCGGCCACCCTGTCCTGTGGAGTCCGGACTTTCCTCTCCCCTCATCCGCCATCGTTGCTGGCGGATCGAGGAGCGATCGCTTGATCCACTTTAGCCCGCTGGATTCGTTAACTCGTCTATTGATTCGTTAGCCGACTACCGATTATACGAGTTAACTAGTAACGAGTATACGATTAATGATTCCCCAGTCGAAGCGCATCGTCAAGGGCTCGGTTGGCCAATTGGTCTGCCAACCTGTTATGCTCTCGCGCTACATGGATGATACGATAGGCCTCTAGCTGATGCAACAAACCTAATGCCTTCTGATAAAGTCTTCGGAGCTTATCGTCCTTGACACGATATAGGCCGTTCAAATGACGCACTAGAAGTTGGGAATCGCTCTGGACTTGCAGTCTCTTCCCCCCTAATCCTAGGACCCCATCGAGACCCATAAGAAGCCCTTCATACTCGGCGACGTTATTCGTAGCATGCCCGAGGTAGCGGGAGAGCTCTTTCAGCACCACACCAGTCTCATCAAAAATGATTGCACCACACCCCGCCTCTCCCGGATTCCCGCGCGACGCCCCATCCACCATGAGTAGCCACTCCCCCCGTGGATTTCGCGCCATAGGGTTTAGATCTGCTTGTCGTTTGGAACCGCCGGCTTGTGGTATAGAATCCGATGGCAACTGGGGCAAAGGTTAAGCCTCTCGCTCTTGATGATCTCATTCCACAGTTGGGGCGGAATGTTCATATAACATCCCTGACAGATCCCATCGGAGACTGCCACCACAGCCATGCCACCGCGGCGGGAGAAAATGAGTTCGTAGCGCGCGATCAGATCTCCATTGAGCCGAGCGGCAATGGCCTGGCGAAGCGTGGATGCCTCTGCGACCGCTTGCTCAATCGTGACAACTTGCGTCTCAATCTCGCCCAGCTTCTCCCTCCATTCTTCCTCCAGCTTCTTTAGCTCTTCCTCTTTCTCTTTGAGCGAGGCTGCACGTGCCTCAAGATCCTCCAAAACCGTGATCAACTCTTCCTCCAACTGTGCGTTACTCTCCTTGATCTGATCGATCTCGCGCTGTAGGGCTTGCAGTTCTTTCAAGTTTTTGATGCGGTTCATACGCATCCGCTTCTCCATCGCCTTCCTACCCTCTTCCTGCAACACACGCTCCTTATCCTGCCTGAGCTTATCCCTTTCTGCCCACTCATCTTTGAGTAACGCCTTCTCGGCCCTCTTCGCCTGTATCTCCTTTTCCCTCTTCTGAATCTCGGCCAAGAGCACTCCCTTGGCAACGCTTTTTTCCTTTATTTCGCGGTCCACGTTCTGAAGCGAGGCCAGGACCTCTATCTGCTCGCGCAAGTCAAAACCTCCAATAGACAAAAAAGAGATGCACCCTCGAGGGTGCATCTCTTGCTACAAAATCCCCATCCTGACTACAGCATTTGAACGTTGTTATTCTCACTCCTCTT
>JAHFAO010000052.1:13098-18778 GCA_023250515.1 Deltaproteobacteria bacterium
GCTTGACATCCACAAGGCGAAATGGGAAGGATAGCGAAACTCGTATCTAGGAGGTTAAAGAGGACCCATGGATAAGATCAAATTTCCTTATCGCTCTGACGGACACCTGGCCTTTTTGCACGTGGTCCATGAATCTGGAAGTTGGGAAAAGCACGGTCTAGAGGTCGATTACGACTTTTTCATCAGTGCCCAAGACGCCCACCGGGGGGTGGCCAAAGGGGAAGTGGAATTTGTCAGCGGCAACCACCTCTCGCCTTATGCCGCTAGGCTCAAGGGAGACCCCTGGGTCTACGTGGGCCAGACTCTTAATCTCAACTATCATCGGCTCGTGGTGCGCTCTGACTCTGGGATTAACAAGCTAGAAAATCTCAAAGGAACAATGGTGGCCCACAAAGGGCAGCATCCTGGGCTTAACAATTGGCTCTTTCTTAGAGACAACGGACTCGATGTGGACCGCGGTGACATCATAATGAAAAAATGGCGCAGCGAAGATAAGGGATCATGGGAGGGAGTCCGGATAGGAGAGTTTGACGCTGCCCTGGTGACCCCACCGGATGATCTCCTGGCCAAGAGGGCCGGGTTGAAGGTCATTGAGATTCCGTTTCAGCCAATGATCTGGTTTACCACCATCTCTACTAGCTGGACTTTCGCCCAAAAACAGAGCGATATCGTAGAAAGGGTCTTAAAGGGAATAGCTGAGGGGGTTCACTTTTATAAGACTCAAAAGGCGAAGACCATTGCCATCCTGGAGAAGAAGTTTAGCCAAGATGGCTGGGACCGGGAAATCGTAGAGCACGTCTATAAGGAACTTGCATCAATCCTGGAAAAAAAGCCCTATCCCAGTCTGGCGGCAATCCAGAATGTCTTCGAGCTGGCAAAACGGCAGGACCCGGAATCAGCGAAGGTCAACCCTTTGTCTCTGTGGGATATGCACTATCTGAGACAAGTGGATGATAGCGGCTTCATCGATAGGCTCTACGCGTAAGAAGTTTCGAAACTTTTATCTCAAGCGGCGCGGCGCAAATGGTTGAGTACGCAGTTGACTTTGAATTGAGCTGGCAGTCCGCCGAAGTTCACCCATCCAGGAAATCAGATCGCTCAAACGAGCCCCGTGGCTCTCACTAAGCTGGGACCAAGGAACACCACTTTCATAATCTGTTACGATTCGCCTTAGGGGCGCCCTCCCAAATGAAGATAGTGCCCGTAGGGCAGCATACTGTCCATAACCCACGCGGAACTGCTGCCTTTCCTGGTAGACGACGGATGGATCCATGCGCAAGCTATAACCCAGGGCTTCCACCACCGCCCTTTCACCCCGAGGATCTCCCGCCTGTTTATTGACCGCCTGGATTCTCTTAAGCAATTCTCTTTCCGCCTGGGCTGTTGGAGAATCCAAGACTTGCGGTGAGGGAAGCATCTCCAAATTCCGTTCCACCGGTTGATAAAAGGTTAACGCCTCGGGGATCCAGGATTTAAGTTGCTGTGTTCGGGTTTCGTAGCTTGGATGAGTTGAGAGAAACTCCGGGGGTGATCCACGATCCTTTCCGGATTCTTTTTTTTCCATCCGCTCCCACACCTCCAGGGAAACCCTAGGGTCGTAACCCGCCTTCGCCATAAGGATTAGACCGATCCGGTCCGCCTCCGATTCCTGCGAACGGCCGAAGGGTAGAATAACTCCAAGTCCTGCGCCTACACCGTAGGCCTGGAGCACCTGATTGGCAAGCTGGGGATTGCTGCCCAAGGCTGCGGAAAGGCCCACTCCTCCGAGCTGCACAAGCATTCCCTGGCTCATCCTCTCTCCAGCATGACGGGCTAAGGCATGGGCCACCTCATGGCCAAGGATAACAGCCAAACCTGCCTCGTCACGGGCAATGGGCAAGATACCGGTGTAAACCGCTACCTTGCCTCCAGGCACAGCAAAAGCATTAACCATCTCAGGGTCATTGACAACACGAAACTCCCACTTATAGTCAGGCTTATTGGCTGCCCGAGCTATTCTCTCCCCAACTTTGCGCACGATCCGCAAAGCTTCAGGATCGTTTGACAGAACACTCTCGCGCAGAATATGACGGTAGGCCTCCTCTCCCATCCCCACCTCCTGGCCCTCCGAAACGAGCATGAACTGGCTTCTTCCTGTGTAAGGCGTCGTGGAGCAACCGATCAGCAGAGTAAGAAAAAGAGCCAAGAGCAAAGAATGACTTTTCATCATAGCGCTACAGAGACTAACCTTTTCCCTAAACATTGGCAAGAAACGAAGTAGGTATCAGAGCGCGCCGGGTCAAGGAACGAGCATAACGAGGCGCGAGCCCTGAGGTGACTGAGGCGTACTAGAATCGTACGCCGCAGGGAGCCCGAGGGGCGATAAACGAAGTTAGGCGAAGTTAATTGGCCCGGCTAAAGTCCCATCTTTCCAGGGTTCATGATGTTGTTGGGGTCAAGGACCTTTTTAATTTGCCGCATGACCTCGAGACCGTAGCCGTGCTCTTCAGCCATAAGCGGCGCAAGCTTCACTCCCACACCGTGGCAGTATTCCATAGAGCCGCCCATCTTCTGGACTAGACGGAGCAATTCATCAACGGTATCTTCAAGAACCAATTGAGCCTGCTCAAAGTCCCCATTTTCTACGGCCAATCGCATGGAAAAAAGCTCCGGTTGGGTCCAGAGACCACTCTCCTGCAAGCGCACCCTGCGCTTGGCGATGATCTCGATCGCAGATTTTCGGAATTCCAAAACACGAGATGCAGGCAAAGCGACATGGATCCAATCTCTAAGGATCCCGTCGCTGTTCCGTTCTCTCCTGCTTCGGCGATTACGCATGAAGTGATAAGCAATGACATGGCGCTCGCGCCAGAACTTCTCCGCCTCTTCCAAGGGTAGCTCCTTGACCCCCGCTTCATCGCATACCGCCAGCGCAAGTCTCTCCTCCGCCCCGACCACCTCCTTTGCTCCCTCAAAAGCTAAATAGAGAATCGCTCCGCCATGGGCTTTGGTGGCTTCATCGCCGAAGTCAATGAGAGCTGGCTTTAGGCCCAAGGCAAAGATTTTTTGAATGGCGCCAAACCCCTGCTCAAAGGAGACAAAGAGAAACCCATGGAGAGAACGCCATTCTGGGACGGGAAAAACTCTCAGTGTGGCCTCGGTGACAATCCCAAAACAGCCTTCCCCGCCGATAAAGAGGTGCTTGAGGCTGATTCCTGTAGAGGATTTTGGTATCGATCTGGTGCGTACGATCTCCCCATTAGGCAAGACTGCTTCCAACCCCAATACCTGATCCCCCATCGAGCCGTATTTGCCACCGCGATAGCCCAAGCTGTTGGTGGATATGGCGCCGCCGACCGTAGCCACAGGAAGAGTCCACGGATCATGGCCAAGAATCAGCCCTTTTTCGTTCAACCTCTTTTCCAAAAACTCAAGGACCAACCCTGCTTGAACCCGAACCGTATGCGCATCCTTGTCTATTTCATAAACGCTATCCATTCTTCTCAGATCCAAGACGATTCCCGACTGAAGGGAGAGCGCCCCGCCCATGAGTCCGGAGCCGCCACCATAAGGGACAATGGACACCTTCTCTTCGTTGGCCAGAAGGACTACCTTTTGAACCTCGGCTGTCGATCCCGGTAAAACCATACACAATGGGGCCGATGTGTGGGGCCGCCTCAGAGGGTGTATCCTTCCGGCGCTCAAGGCATCCCAGGAGACCTTATCTAAGTCCTGGAAGTCCATAAGGACTTGCTCAGACCCTACAATGCGAGATAGCTTATCTATCAGTCTTCTCTCTAAACTCACAGACCCTACCTTGCGCAAAATTGTAATGTAAAAACCCCCAGAATTAGGCTAGAATAATAGCATCTAAACCGGTCTAATGATAAAGGCAAGAAAGATCGCCATTTTTCTTATTACACTACCTCTCTTAATGCCAGTGAGAGCAGGCAATGCTCCGGGACAGGAAGAATCCAAAGAGAAGAGCCAGAGGGCTGAGCAGCTTTACAACACAGGCTATCTGCTAACCCTCATGGGTCGATATGAAGAGGCGATCCAGCTATTTGAAAAGTCTCTAGAGATCCAACCCACGGCAGAGGCTTATACTTACAAGGGTTGGACCTTGAGCCACATGGGAGATTACAAGCAGGCCATCGAGGAAGCAGAAAAAGCGATCCGCATCGATCCCGATTTTGGCAATCCTTATAATGACATCGGAGTCTATCTAATCGAACAGGGAAAAGATGAGGAGGCCATTCCCTACCTCGAAAAGGCCATGCGCGCCAAGAGATACTGTTGTTATCAGTTTCCCCACTTCAACATAGGGAGAATCTATTTAAAAAAGAAGATGTACGAAAAGGCTAGGGAGGAGTTCAAAAAATCCCTAGCCATAGATCCCGACTATGCCCCCGCGCAGGAAGGCCTGGAAATCCTCAAAGTAATAGGTGTGAAGGAAACCTAACTTGAGGAACTGGGAGCTCGCCGGCTTTTTAGGGCTTGATGGCAAATTCCTGGATCACCCTCTCTAAATGTTGCCGCTGCTGACGCGACTCCATCTCGACGAGCGATTCTGTGAGCTTGGTGTCAATCATGACATTCTGATCAGGTTCCCGAAGGACACCAATGGGATCTAACCCACTTTGCACTTTCTCGATCTCCCTTTTCATCATCTCCCGCAGCATTACGATCCCGCGGTCTGAAGCGGCAAGGCGCTCTTGAGACCGGTCCGCTATCGGCCCTTGAGTTTCCCAAACCATGTGGTCCTGCGCGATGACAATATCCATTGTGAAGCGAGTAAAGGGGTGAAGCCGATCGGGCGGATCCTTGAAGGGCTTAAGATGGAGGACTTCCGGATCTTCTTCCCCCCCTCTCCCGTTTGGCTTTTCACCAGGGATGAAGTGGACGAAGAATATCTGGGTTTGTGTGTCATCGATGGGAACCCGAATCTGTGTCGCATCCCCCTGTCTTAGGATGTTGGGGAAGATCAAGGGATGCTCGTCAAGACGGCCGTTTTTATAGGTGCGCTTCTTCATGATCCCGTAGGACACTTCATAGAACTCCTGGCTCGCTATCTCGTCGATGAATCCTCGAGTGGAACTAGATGGCTTTCTGCCCGCGCTGGCCGTATCCTGATGCAGGATTTGAAGATGAGCAGGATCTACAGAGTTTTCCATCGCCTGGAACCAATTGGCATCCAAGCGGGGATAGACGACGATTTGCCTTCGTCCATCGTCTTTGACCCAGACGTCATACCTAGGAATCAGAGGAAGTGGGGGTGGCCCCATATAGGTCCAATAGAGCCCGATGAACTTCCTCACGGGGTAGGCTCTATGCTTCACGGTTAAGTGGAACTTGCTCCCCGGAGGCTCTGCAGGGCACTCCAGACAATTGCCCTCAGTATCGTAAACCCATCCGTGATAGGCGCAGGCGATTCCTCTTTCTTCAACCCTTCCATAAAGAAGAGAGGCGCCACGGTGCGAGCAGCGATCAGCTAAGAGCCCCGCCCGCCCGCTCTTGTCTTTAAAGAGCATCAGATCTTCGCCGAGGATCCTGACGAACCTCGTGGGGGTCTCATCGGTCAATTCCTTGACCACAGCCACTGGATGCCAATAGCGTCGCAGGAGTTCACCTGCGGGAGTTCCCGGTCCAACGCGAGTTAACCTTTCATTTTCTTCACTGCTCAGCATAGGTGCCTCCGTAC
>JAHFAO010000319.1 GCA_023250515.1 Deltaproteobacteria bacterium
CTGAGAGATCGGCAAGGAGCTTCAATATCTTATCGTGTCCGCCTGCCCCTCCCGACAAGAGAACCGGAATCCCGGCCCCCAGGACGAGGTCTGACCCAGCGCGCTTGAGTTCTTTGACCGCCTCCTCCATGAGCGCCACGGAGGCATCTAGATCCGCCGGATTGCGCACGTCCTTCACCGACAGGTTCCGCGTCAGGAGCATCACCCCTGGGGGGGCGACTTTATAGAATTCGTACACAAATGTGCTGGCAATGACCGTTGGGTTTAACTTTCCCACTTTGGCCCTCCACCCGTAAGCTGCTGGCATAACAAACCTCCTCTGTTGAACTAGTCGATATAGCCGATGCGCGCCCCGATGCTGCGCGCCAACCATGTCACCACCATCAAAAAGAGAACCATCAGTACTCCAAGGGCCGAGACGCTGCTGTAAAGACCCGACTCCCAGAGGTCAAAGACGAGAATGGAAAGGACAATGCTCTGTTCGGTATACAGGAGGATGGAAGTGGAGAGCTCTCTCAACGATACGACTGCGATATAGATCCATCCTGCAACGAAACCGGGCATGAGCAAGGGGAGAAAGATCTTTGCAAAGGTCTGCAACCAGGTTGCGCCGCTCACCATGGAAGCCTCTTCGAGTTCCTTGCCGATTTGGATCATCGAGGCCGATGCCGTGCGGATGCCGTAGGGAAGATACTTGGTCATATATGCGATAAAGAGAATCCACAGAGTGCCATAGATCGGCACCGGCAGGGTAAGATAGAGGATGAGCAGACTGACACCGAGCACGATGCCGGGTATGGCAATGGGCAAGAAGGCGATATGGTCCATAAGAGAGCGGCCCCTGAGCTGCGACTTTACTGTGATCCAGGCGATGCCGGAGGTCAGAAGCATCACTGCCGTGGCACTGCTGAAAGAGAGTAGGATGCTGTTGAGGAATGCCTTCTGGGCAAAGGGAAGATGGAAAAGTTCCCGGTAGCTTCTGAGCGATAGCTGGAAGACCATCTCCCGGGAGGGAACGGCCATATAAGGTGTGAGGGATGACCAGATCAGATTGGTCAGGGGAAGAACTACCGTGGCACCCACGATGATCAGGCACGAAAAGGCGATGACGTGCTTCCAAGGTCCCATATCCATACGTCTAGGTCGATAACCCTTTCCGCTAATGGTGGCAAACTTCTCGGCTGCTTGGGTCATCCGATGATAAAAGAGTACTCCGACAGCGCTCAATAAGAGAAGGATCACGGAATAGGCACCGGCGATGCCGTAATGCGGCCTGAGTCTCTGCAGGGCACTGTATATCTTCGTGGTAAAGACGAAAACCCCGGCCCGAACCCCTATAAGTGCTGGCACCTCGAAGGCCTCGACGGCACGGATGAAGGTAATGAGCAGCACGGAGAGCATCGCGGGGGTAACCATTCGTAGCGTGATCTTGCGCAGCGTGGTGAAATTCCCCGCGCCGCAGGTAAGGGATGCCTCTTCTAGGGCTACATCCTGAGACCTGAAGGCCGCGGACATCAGAAGAAAGACCAACGGATAGAGGCTCATCGACTCCGTCCAGATCATCCCACCCAGAGAATAGATAGGGATCGAGTAGTCCGGCTTGGCCATCAGCGTCCTTATCGCCAGATTGATCAGGCCGATCTGGGGTGACAGCAGGAGTATCCAGGCAACTGTTTCGAGAATCCCTGGGACAATAAACAGGACAATGACCAGGGTAGTGATCAGCCCGCGCCACGGGATATTGGTCCTCTCACAGCTCCAGGCCAGGTAGGTCCCCAAGAAAAAAGAGAGGAGCGAGCTGCCCAGCGCAAACTGGACCGTGCTCCAGACAAGCGGATAGAAGTCGGGGTCCAAATAGGCTTTGGCATAATTGGCCAGCGTAATATTCCCCAACGCTCCGGGAGGGGCGTCGCTCAGGCTGCCATAAACGAGTATCAGGAGAGGCGTCAGGGCGAAGTAAGCAACCAGGAGGACAGCCCCCCCGAGCACAAGGACCAAGACAATTCCCCTCTCTGCGGTTTCTCAGCTTTTTGATCTAGCGCAAGCCGAAGGTCTTTCTGAACTCTCCTTCGAGGTCATCCGCCTTCTCGGCCATGGCATTGATGTTGATGTAGAAAATGTTCACGCCTTTGATCAGGTAGGGCGGATCGGATTCTACCCCCGTGCGCGCTGGTATACGCGGTATCTCTCTAAGCACCTTCTGGCCATCCTCCGAAATGAGAAAGTCGGCCATCAGCCTGGCACTGTTGG
>JAHFAO010000320.1 GCA_023250515.1 Deltaproteobacteria bacterium
TGTGGGGCGAAGCCTGTTTTTGCGGACATCCAAGCCGATACACTTAATATCAACCCGGCTGAAATTGAGCGAAAGATCACTGCAAAGACAAAGGCCATCTTACCAGTGGACTTTGCTGGGTTGCCAGCAGATCTCGACACCATCCGAGAGATTGCTGCCCGGCATCACCTCGTTGTGATAGAAGATGCCGCTCATGCCATGGGGGCCGAGTACAGGCGAAAAAAGGTCGGAAACATCTCCGACATGACTGTCTTC
The DNA here is from genome assembly GCA_023250515.1 of Deltaproteobacteria bacterium. Taxonomy (GTDB): domain Bacteria; phylum Desulfobacterota; class Binatia; order UBA9968; family UBA9968; genus JAHFAO01. Next base: position 256 of record JAHFAO010000320.1, read on the forward strand.
AGCTTTCATCCTGTTAAAGCGATTACCACAGGCGAGGGCGGTATGGTATTAACCAACGACGCCGACCTTGCCAACCGTCTGCGTACTTTTCGTCACCACGGCATTCATTATAATTCTGAAAAGCCGTGGCAATATAAGATCTCCCAATTGGGATATAATTTCCGGCTCAGCGATATCCATTGCGTTCTGGGGCTAGGAGCCTGTCGGAGAAAGTTCTAAGTGGTCCGCACGAAATAATTTTGTGGACAAAAATTTCATTGGGACTATATTGGCGGGCATGAAAACATTCAAGCCCTATAACCCCGATCAACTCTATCTGTTGCCCCCTGCACTTCGCGACTGGCTTCCTGAAGGACACCTGGCGCTGTTTATCAGCGATGTGGTGGACAGCCTGGACCTGGAGCCGATATTTTCAGTCTACGAGGAAGGGGACGGTCGGGGGCAGCCGCCGTATCATCCGGCCATGATGGTGAAGCTATTGCTTTATGCGTACTGTACGGGCAAGCCGTCATCGCGCAAGATCGAGCGGGCGAGCTATGAGGATGTGGCCTATCGGGTGTTGGCGACTGAGCAGCACCCGGACCATGACAGCATAGCGGAGTTTCGCAAGCGGCATCTTAAAACGCTTGGGGGACTGTTTGTGCAAGTACTTAAGCTGTGCCAGAGGGCGGGGCTGGTGAAGTTGGGGCACGTGGCGTTGGACGGGACGAAGATGAAGGCCAACGCTTCTAAGCACAAGGCGATGAGCTACGAGCGGATGTGCAAAGCGGAGAAGGAGTTGGAGCAAGAGGTGGCGAGGCTGCTTGAGCGGGCAGAGCAGGTGGACACGGCGGAAGATAAGGAGTACGGCAAGGGGAGGCGTGGAGATGAACTGCCGGAGGAGCTAGCGCGGCGGGAGAGTCGGCTAAAGAAGATTCGAGAGGCGAAGGCGGCGCTGGAAGAGGAGGCGAAAGTTAGGGCGGAAAAAGAGGCCCAAGCAGCGCGAGGCAAGATCGAGCAGCGTCGGCTCAAGGAGCAACAGACGGGGCACAAGGCTAGGGGGAAGGCCCCTGAGGTGGCTGATCCCAAGCAAGCAGTGCCAGAGCCCAAAGCGCAGAGAAACTTTACTGACCCGGACTCACGGATCATGAAGGAGGGGGCAACTCAAAGCTTTGTGCAAGCGTACAATGCCCAGGCCGTGGTCGATAGCCAAGCGCAGATCATTGTAGCGGCGGCGCTGACCGAGCAGGCCAACGACAAGCAACAGTTGGTGCCCATGCTTGAGGAGGTGGAGAACAACGTTGGAGAGAGGCCGAAGAAGGCGTCAGCGGATGCGGGCTACTTTAGCGAAGCGAACGTAACGGATAACAAGCTTCAAGGGATCGATCTGTATGTGGCGCCCGAGCGGCACAGAGACGGGGAGAAGATCGGGGAAGTTAGCCGTGCGGTGCCATCTCCGGAGGCAACGGTCATCGAGGGGATGCGCCAGAAGCTAAAGACCTCGCAAGGGCACGCCATCTACAAGATGCGCAAAGCGATTGTGGAGCCGGTGTTTGGACAGATCAAGGAAGTCAGAGGATTTCGCAGATTCTCATTTCGAGGCAAGCAGAAGGTAGCCGCCGAGTGGTTGCTGATTTGCCTGACCCACAATCTGCTGAAGCTGTTCCGGGCCAAACCCGCCTTGGCGGGGGCCTAAGAAGGGAGAAAAGCGGCCTGTGCTTGCTTGACGGAACTACCAGGACCGGTTAAAAGGCTTCTAAGCCACGCTTGGAGAGCCGCGTTGGCTTGAATCCCTCGCCACTTCAGTAGATCTCATGCTCCTAACTCCAATCACCATCGTTTTTCCGACAGACTCCTAGAAGGGCAGAGAAGTCAAAGCTAAGATCTGCCTGCCTAGGATCTCACCAACAAAAACTCCAAGCAAGGCAATGTAAAAGAGGCCAGTTGCCGCCATGGTATGGGGTATTTTTAGAGTACGCCAGATCATGAATGAAAGTACTAGGGCGCCG
>JAHFAO010000321.1 GCA_023250515.1 Deltaproteobacteria bacterium
CAGAATCAACATTGATCTCGTCTGTAATTAAGAATCTTTGGGAAGAAAACAGGGATTTGCAAGAACGTTTTCCGAACATTAACCAATTAACAACCGTTGACAATATTCTGATATGGTCAAAACACGAAGGCCGAAAGCGGTTTCCGGAAATTTCACGTTACTTAGATAATATTGTCCCATTTAATAAACATGGATCAGACGCTCCTTTTGACCGCTCAGAGATACATTCAATGCCACTGATAGAGCCGCGATTCGGTGCAATAGGATTTGATCCGGACGTTCCAATGAGTGTCAATGCGCAGGTTGCAGAGTCTCGGACCGAATCTACAACCGCCTCTGCGACAAGACAACAACCATCGCTGATACGACGCGGGGCGACGGTTCTGAGGAACGAAGGGTTAAGATCCTTCATGCGTGAGTTTCTTCAATACCTCGCCCGCATAATACGGCCATAAATCCGCCAGTAGATATAGTCCATCGTGACATCCTCGAAAAGGCAGCTTGTCGAAGCAATACGATGATGCATCCCATTGGAGTAGGACCAGAGCAAAAAGTTGCCCAAACCTTTTTCAGCCGACTGCGGTTAGCACGGCGGCTCAGTTCGCTGCCGTTGGTCACTTGTCGGCGAAATTAGAAGGATACATTGAGAGAGGATTTCTAAATATAAGAAGGGCCATTGGTAGTCTAAGTGTGCTGATAAACCTGTCGAAGATCCTCTTAAACAAGTTTGAAAGAAGCCCGACTGGCGAGCCTTGACAATAATGGGAACGTTCAGGAATTGCCAAGCAGGCAATAATAGGTGGGCATCAGGAAGGATCCGGCGTGTCCGGGACGTCGAGGGGGAGGACGCGGGAGAGATACACCTACCGTCTTGACGAGAAGGCGAGGCAGGATGCCTGGACCCGGACCCTCGCATGGTTCAGAAGTACCTCATCGCTGTTCCCTAACACACGCCACCGAAACTGCAGATTACACCCCCGTAACCTCCAGCTAAATGAAGCGGTGCCCAGTTTCACCGGGAGGACCTCACCCGACAAGCGAGACCCCCAGATTGTCGCGGTGCTCGCCTCGCCAGTTCGCCGTAAGCACGCCTGGAATTATTAAAACATCTCTCAGCACCTCATACACCCTCTAACCTGCTGTTACGATGTCCGGACCAAGGCATTGTCCCCATCACCTCGCCTCAGACGATCGGTTCAAATAGAACCGGAGGGTCGCCTTGCAAAGAGTTTTGATCACCTTGCAAAGACGGTTGCTCTTGACTCGGTCCTGGATGAGAGGTACACAAGGGGAGAATGCCTCTGGGCCGAGGGAGACGACCAGGTCGGCAGGGCTCTCCGGCGAGGCGTGACCATGTAGATTAGGATCCCGGGATCATTTTTCGAGACTTGCAGCTGTAACCTGCACAGGGTGATTGCACGAAGCCTGGCCTCTTGGTGAAGGCCGGGGGAGTACCTTTACGGTACCGCTCTCCCTGAGCCCATTAGGCGACGCGTGGAGGGAGCGATGACGCACAGGCCGATCCTGGCTGCTCAGGAGACCTAGCTCCCCCGGGAGCCTGGCGTTACGCACAGTGCATCGTGTGCGAAGGGCCTATGCGCCGTGGCGCGAAGGCGCTTGCTGGCCTTTCACTGCAGACCAATAGGGGAGCATGGCAGGGCGGGTGTTGGTCGTAGACGATGACCCCAACACGGTAGGGCTCCTGGAGGAGTTCCTCCGCGCGAAGGGGTACGAGGTGCTTACCGCAGGGGACGGGGTCGAGGCGCTGCGGAAGGTAACGGAGGAGCGGCCCCAGGTGATCCTCCTGGACATCAAGATGCCGGAGATGGACGGCCTCGAGGTCCTTCGCCGGCTCAGGGAGATCGACAAGGAGGTCGGCGTAATTATGATTACGGTTATGGACGAGCAGGAGATCGGGAGGGAGGCGATGGCGCTGGGGGCGTTCGACTACATCCTCAAGCCCCTGGACCTCGACTATCTCGAGCGGAGCCTGTGGTACAAGATCAGCCAGATGACCCTATGAAGGGCCGGACGCCGGCGATGGCCAGCATGAGCCTTCTCGGCTTCCAATGGCCTGGAGGCTCAACGCAAACAACGAAAAGACCTGGAGTGTGTAGCAACCGAGACATCGCAATTTTGCCAACGGCCCTTTTAACCCACTCCCTCCGCTGCGGTGCTTCGCGAGTCCCAAAGCCGCAAGACGTTCGGCGGAGTTCCAAGGTGTAGATTACACCCCCGTA